>CAYJTP010000003.1:12176-72946 GCA_964373175.1 uncultured Planctomycetales bacterium | reverse complement strand
TCGATCAGGAAGTTGCCGTCATCGTCGAGGAATTTCAAGAGGTTGACGCTGGCCAAGTTGCAGGCGGAATTATCTAAGTGCATATATTCTGAGCAGTTCGCTACAACAAGTCCGTTCACGATGTAGCTGTGGTTCTTTGGCTCCGTCAAATTGTATGTAGGCTCGGAGTCAAGGTGAGCCTTTTCAGCGAGTCGAGTTGTGATGCCATCTCGGTAGAACTCATGAGTCGCGAGGAGCTGATCGAGCTTCGCCTGCTTCTGGGTCGTCAAGAAACCAATGTGCTCCTTGAAATGAACGATCGATGGGCCGCTAATTCGGAGGTCGTAAAGCGGCTTCGACGTGTATTTAACATATGTGCCGTCTTTCTTCGTGTATGAGAACTTTTTTCTTTCACCAGAGATGCGATAGAAACGGCTGCGAATTCCGAAGAGAAGCAAAAGCTGCTGGACCTCTTTGAGAAGCTGAGATGAGGTGCTACCCAGTCCGACGTACCGACTTGTCCTGCCGTCATAGACACACCCATCCGCGGTAAACAATCCCCGCAGGAACGCGGCGATGATGTGAGTCGGCGTTTGGAAGATCGTGCGTGGGGCTCGCTTCTCATGGGCTCTACATTCACACACGCCCAATTGTTTCAGGAATCGCACCACAGGCGTGCGATTCACCCGAAACTGCACCGTTCCGTTCGGCATCGTCACTGTTTGTGTCTGGGTGACGCCCATGTCGGCGAAGACCTGTTCAAAATGTGGAGTCAGTTCGTCAGCCTCCGACTCGTCGCCAAAAACAACCGAGGCGGTACTCAAGCGGTGCTCGGCGTCAGTAGCTTCTACCACACTTCCATCACCAACGAGATAGCCCACGTACTCCGCCAATCGAGACGTCCATACCCGAGGTAATTGAACCGGCTTGTGCTCTTTCGTGTCACGGCCGCCCCAGCCGCTTACAAAAATAGACGCGTCATCCAAATCAATAGCAAGAGAAGCGGAGAGCAACTCGACTGGCTGGTCAAGCAGCATGACTTCGTCGGTCAGCTTCAAGTCTTTCGCGGCCACCATACCCCGATTCGTCGTGAAGAATCGGTGGTTCGCGGTTGCTTTCACTTCAACCCCGTTCGAAAACCGAAGCCGATAGACCTCGTTGGTCCCTGTGCACATGACCCGTGTGGGCTTTGTGGCACTCACGGTCGGCATCGGCTGATCCGGATTGGCCTGATCGTGCGTGAAGACCCGAAAGGTCTCGCCCAGTTGCGAGCGTTCGTACAGTTCCTTGAATGGAATGAGGCCCTTGTCGGTGTAGACGCGTGCGTCTCCCGTAAAACACGGGTTGCTCGCGTTGATCCGACCGGTGTTGGGACAGGTGTGCCAGTCATTGATCGTCGTGTCAAACTGCATCCCCGGATCGCCGCAGTGCCAGGTGGCCTCGGCGATGAGCCGCAACAAGTCTCTGGCCTTCACGCGCTCGATCACCTCGCCGGTCGTGACGGCCCGGAGCTCCCAGTCCTCATCGTTGAGGGCCCGCCGCATGAACTCATCGGTCACCCGGACGGAGTTGTTCGCGTTCTGGAAGAACACCGAGGAGTACGCCTCCCCGTCGATTGAGGCATCGTAGCCCAAGTCGATCAACTTGTGGGCTTTCTCCTCTTCCTTCCACTTACAGAGGATGAACGGTTTGATGTCGGGATGCTCGGCGTTCATGACGACCATCTTGGCCGCCCGGCGCGTCTTGCCCCCGCTCTTGATGACCCCGGCTGAGGCATCGGCCGCTTTCATGAACGACACGGGCCCTGAGGCCGTGCCCCCACCAGCGAGCCGTTCGCGCGAGGACCGAATGGGTGACACGTTCACCCCTGAGCCCGACCCAAACTTAAAGATCATCCCCTCATTGCGGTACCACTCCAGGATCGAATCCATCGTGTCGTCCACCGAGAGGATGAAACAGGCGCTGCACTGCGGGCGGGGCTCAATGCCGACGTTGAACCACACGGGGGAATTGAACGCGGCGTATTGGTGCAGGAGGAGGTAGATCAACTCCGCACGAAAGGCCTCGGCATCCTCGGGCGTCGCGAAATACCCATCCTTGATCCCCCACTCGGCGATGGTGTTCGCAACCCGGCTGATGAGCTGCTTGAGGCTGCGCTCTCGCTGAGGCGTGCCGAGGGCACCCCGGAAGTACTTGGAGACGACGACATTGGTCGCCAGCTGGGAATAAAAATTGGGGACTTCCACATCCTTCTGCTCGAATACCACCTCGCCCTTCTCGTTGGCGATCGAGGCGGTGCGCAGTTCCCAGGGCACCTCATCGAAGGGATGAATGCCGGCTCGGGTCCACCGACGCGGGACGGATACGCCTTGCTCCGTCTTCCCGTCAGCGGGCTCCTCGTGGAGCACCCGTGGAGCCGTCGGTGTCACCGTCAAGCGACCGCCTGTCTTGAGGTGTTCAGCCATCCCCCTCCTCCTCTACCTCAATCAGTATACCTGAAATCCCCCAGATCTTGTTTTCCAGCCAGCTTGATCCACAACGTATTGTGGTTAGAGGGGGGGGTGATGTCAAGCGAAAAGTTTGGCATCTCTACAAGATGTTGTGTGCTCGACGAGAACAAGGCCCTAGCGGTTGCGGTGTTAGAGGGTAATGCGCTCATGCTCCTCGAGGTGAGGGGGCAAGATCGGTTTATTGACGACGATCTGGATAGGGTCGGTGAGGATTGGTTTTCCGTGATAGGTCACCTGAAACGGCCCGAGTTGAAACGTCCCGGGTTCCTGGGCAAGCAGCACATAGACCAGGCTGACGGATCGCTGCACGCGACCCAACTGGATCGAAAGATTCGTCGAGCGGCTCTGGGCCACAACCGGCAGGGCCTTGGGGAATTCAACCGGCTGCAACTCTGCCTTGGCAAACTCGCCCTCAATCGTCAGGGTGAGGGTCAGTTGGCTTCCGACATCGACCGTGGTCTTATCGACCTGGGCCGAGAGGTGCAACCCTTGTGTGTCGGTCGCCCCGTCCCGCTTGGCGCTTGCCTCTGGACGGGCGGGCGGCTCGGCGGAGGCAGGGATCAGCACCGACGTGCTCATCATCCCGATCACCACCCCATGCCCGATGCGAGCCAGACATCGTCTTCGACGTCCCGTCGTGGATGCTGTGTGGGCGCTGATGGTGACCCAGTCGGATCTCATCCGATGTCGGGTTTCGCCAGTGAGCGAGTGCACGGGTCAACCGGTGCACTGGCTAACAGGCCAACGGAATTACAGGCGCATCTGGCGCAAGCGGCGAACGCGCTCTTCGATCGGCGGATGCGTGGAAAAGAGCGAGGCGATTGTACCGGCCGATAGCGGATTCACAATGAACAGGTGCGCCGTCGCGGGATTGGCATTGGGAAGTGGACACTCACGGCTGGCTGTCTGAAGTTTTTCCAACGCACTCGCCAGGCCATAGGGGCTGCCGGCAAGATGCGCCCCGGTCTCATCTGCCCCGTACTCGCGCGTGCGAGCAATCGCCAGTTGGATCAGCATGGCTGCAAGCGGCGCTAGAATAATGACGAGCATAAGCACCACAAGCTGCAACGTCCCGGCACCACGATTTTCACGCTCATCTCGTCGCGCCCCACCCCACATCAACCCCCACCGCGCCATATCTGCCAGCCACATGATTGCCCCGGCAATCGCCGCGGCAATCGTCATGGTCAGCGTGTCGCGGTTCTTGACGTGGCTGAGCTCATGCGCGAGGACGCCTTTGAGCTCCTCTTCACCCATGATCTGCAATAACCCGGACGTCACCACAACCGACGCATGCGAAGGACTTCGTCCAGTGGCGAATGCGTTAGGCGTGATGGTCGAAATCCAGTAGAGCTTCGGCATCGGGATCTGGCTGCGAGAGGCGATCTCCCGGATGACCCGGTAAACCTGAGGGGCCTCCGCCTCACCCAAGGGCTTTGCCCGATACATCGCCAGCACGATCTTGTCGCTGAACCAGTAGGACACCAGGTTCAGGAGCAGGGCAAACCCAAAGGCGATCGTTGCCCCCTGTGGTCCGCCCAGCACATGCCCGATGAAAACCAGCAACACGCTCAGCAACACGAGCAAAAACCCTGTCTTGAGCACGTTCATGGATTGTTGCCTCCTGTGTGGCCTGCGGGTGAGAGGTTTCCCTTCGCTGCAGGTACATCATTATCCCGCTTCCATACCGCGCTGTCAATGTGACCCCGCAACGCCTCCCTGGACGCGCCATGTCTCGTTCCTCTTCAGCTGCGGCAGTTAATAAAACGTCTGCTGGATCTCAACAATGGGAAACGCCCGAGAGTGTGTGGCGCGGGGGGTGGGAAACCCGCAGCAGCCAGCCTTAAATCATGGAACCGTCGAGGGACCTGACAGGGCTAGAGACGAAACGAGGCAAAATCTGTGGCGAGGGTCACAGGCCCATGAAACGACCGGCGCACCCGTTGGCGGATGTGATAACCCTGGAAGACTGGATAGAAGTGGGTGAGAACCAGACGACGGCAGCGGGCGTGAGCCGCGATCTGGCCGCATTCGGTTGGCGTGAGGTGGCCGCGCACTTTGCGCTCATCGGTCATGGAACACTCCAGGATGAGGAGGTCCGCCTTGTGGCCAAGCTGGACAATTTCTGGACACACATCCGTATCACCCGAATAGGTGACGCTTTTGCCTTGAGCCTCGAGCCGATAGCCTAGAGCCGCGGTTGAGTGGTTCATCCGTTTGGTCCGCACCGTATAGCCGCCGAGCCGCAACGTCGTGTCGCCGAGTTCGCGCAGCGTCAAGCGGTAGGTGCGCGGGGCGATCCAGTGATGAAACGCCGTGTTGAGACGTCGGTACAGCGTGCGCAGTCCCCGCGGACCATAGATGATGAGGGGTGTTGTCCGGGCGGGCTCGGGCAGGCGCATCGCAAACAGGATCGAGACGAGGTCGAGGCAGTGATCCGGATGGTAATGGGTGAGGAAAATCCGGTCAAGGTCCACATAGGTCACCCCAAGCCTGACAAGCTGCTTCAAGGTCCCTGGGCCAGCGTCGAGGAGGAGGTGCTCGCCCGCCACGCGAACATGGATCCCGGCGTAGCCACGCGTCTTGACGGGGACGCCGGTGCCACTGCCGAGGATGACGATTTTCATCAGACTTCAGACGTCAGACCTCAGACTTCAGACTACAGATCGCTAAACTGATGTCTGTTGTCTGAGGTCTGTCTTTGATCATTCGGCAATGGCAGTTGGGACAAAATCTGCGGGGATCGTGTAGCGCTGCCAGGTGGGTTTGATGTCGAGGAGGCGGTCGATGCGAAACTGGCGCAGGTCCTTGCGGAAGTGGCAGTAGCCTTCGAAGTACGGCTCGCGGATATGATAGACATCGACGCGGCGCACGCGCTGGGGCGACTCGCCCGTCTGGACGCTCATCGAGAGGTACTCGATTTCTACTTGCAGGCGTTTCTCGTAGGCTTCGGTCAGCATCTTCAACATCGAGGCGAGATCCCGCTTGCGCTCCGGCCAGAACACCGGGATCTCCAACCTCCCGGTGCCGTAGCGGTTTTCGGCATAGAGCCGTCCGTGCTGTTTGCCGTATTCATAGAGCTCCTTGGTCAGGCGGACATCGTCCAGGCAGTACTGTTTGATGAGATCGAACTTCCCTTCCTTAAACCACCGCAGCGCGTCAAGCCCGCTCCCCGTTTTGCCGCGCCCGAGGGTCGCTTGGGCGAGACTCTCAAGACTCACCCGGTGGCCCAGGTGTTTCACCACGTCGTCGAGCAGATCCAGCACCGGAATCGTCGAGATCGAAAAGGACAGATAGGGCGCGAGGACCGGCAGGTCAAAGCGCTTGATGTTGAATCCAATCACCAGCTCCGCCTGTTGGAGGAGCGGCGCGAAGACCGCCAGGTCCGATTCCTGATAGGCTTCATATCGGTCCGCACCGTAGCGGTAAATCCCCACGACCGACACCCCCAGCAGTTCATGGCGGCGTCCTTCGACCTCGGTGAAATCTCGCTGGGTTTCTAAATCAAGAACTAACTTTTCGCCCATCGGCATACTAGAGGAATTTCGGATTGCGGATTTCGGATTTACACACAATCGCAAATCCGCAATCCCAAATCCGCAATCCACCTTTCATTGGACCATGAGGGCCGCGAGCAATCCGCCCCCTCGGGACACATTCACGACGGGATCGCTTGAGAAGCGCCCCACCAGCCCGACGTGAGACGAGTTAAAGAAGAATCCAGAGACGACCTGACGCTCTACTTCTCGCGGTCTCCCATGATCGAGAATGGGAAACCGATGAGTCCTGACGCGAGCCAGTTGCTGGACGACGTAGTGGGTGGAGCCCCGCAGGGCTTTGGCGATGGTTCGGTCCCACAGCGCCGGCGTCGCGGTGCATCCTACGACGACGCCTTGGCCCCCGTAGAGGGTGTTCGGTTTTAACACAAGATGCTCCCGGTGTCGCCTGATGTAGCGGATGAGGTCGGTCCGCTTCCCCGTTGGGTCAGAGACCACCGCCTCACGAACGAGCCGGGTCCAGGGCAGATGCGCGCGGAAGAATCGTCGCTGGCGCAAAGAAAAGTAGCGCCCAAACACAGGATCCGTAAACAGCTCCCAACTGGACTTGTGGTCGAACTCCCACAACAGCCCCGAGATCAGACGGCCGTCCTGAATGGCGTGGCGCAGCGCCGTCAAGCGACGCCCGCCAGCCTCCATCTCCACGAACTCGCTCAGTTCGCAGTCCCGATAGAGGAGATCGATCTCGCGCCCCTGGGCCACAAGCCGGCCGTGCGACAGACGGAATTCCCGCGGATCAGCGACGAGGGCGTGCAACCCGTGTTGGCAGAAATACCGGGCCAACTGGCCAAACTCATCCGTCCCGGTGGTATAGTCCGCGTTTTCGATGAGCGCAACCGAACGGATGCGCCGACCAAGCCGTCGGCTCACCCCCGTGAGTTCCTCCATCAACAACTGGCGGGGATCAGGGGTGGGAACGACTCGGTAGGCAGGAAAGGCCTGCTCAAGGACATCCCCCAACACATCGAGCACCACTGAACAGGCCGTCGGCGCATAGTGCACCCCGCCCACCCCCACCGCATTTGGCTCAAGCATCGCAAAGGCCCTGCGCCATCCCGCGTGGGAGAATGTCGCGGTGGAATCGAGCCGTCCCATCACCGCCAGCGGACGGCTGCGTGGGTGGGAAGCCAGGCGCACCCAGGATGCGTGGGTGTCATCGAAGAACAGGAGCTGGCGAACGCGCGCCTGCTGGGCATAGAGATGGGGAAGCCGCAGGAGCGCATCGGCCAGGAGCTGGGCCACCTGGCGAAAGAACGCGATCTGCGCTGGGGTGAGCAGCCAGGGCACCAACGCCAGGTCAATCGTCCGGGGGCGGCTGCGATCATCGAGGAACCGCAAGCCGCGCACCGTACTGAGCGCCCGCGCCGCCTGCAAGCGCTCCGTCAGATCCCGACGGCTGAGACGCCTCAATCGGTGGCGGAGGAGATGCTCAGGGACGTAGTCCATCCCACCACCTGGTTGTGTCCCGCCTGCGGGCGGGACCCGCGGCGGGCGTGCTCAATCCTCTTGCCTCCCACCACCCGCCTCGGTCGCGGCATCCTGCGCGGTTGGTTATCGCGTGAAGCCGCGACAGCCAGGTGGTGGGACCATCGATGAGCCGATATTCTAACAAGGTTGGCCTCGCGCCACAAGACAAAGCGCGGGACTTGTGGTATCATCGGTGACCTTGATTGATCCGCGCATGGCGAAATTCAGCATCCCGCAAGACCTCGTGCTGCAATTGGTCCGCGAACTCACCCATCGGAATGTCGATTATGCGGACGTGCGGTTTGAGCGCCTCCTCCATGAAAGCCTGGTCGTTGATGGCAACCGTGTCACCTCGATCAGCCTCTCGGAAAGCGCGGGGGTCGGGATTCGGGTCTTAATCCGCGGCTCGTGGGGATTCGCATCGACGCCGCACCTGGCGCTTGCCAGCCTCAAACGGACCTCCGCGCAGGCCGTGGCCCTGGCGAAGGCGTCCGCCGCCATCAACAAAAAGTCCGTCCGCCTGTGTCCCAGTCAGCCTGTGAAGGCCATCCACCGCTCACCCTGGCAGATCGATCCATTCGACGTGCCGCTTGCGAAAAAACTCGACTACCTCCTGTGGGCCACCTCAAGCCTCCTCGGACCCAAACCCATCAAGCGGGCGACGGGCCACATGGATTTCTTCAAGCGCACGAAGTATTTCGCGTCTACCGAAGGCTCCCGCATCGAGCAGCACATTGTTGAAAGCGGCGCGGGTCTTGAGGTCGTCGCCCAGCAAGGCGCTGAAGTCCAAACGCGCAGCTACCCCAACTCACACCACGGGGCGCTCGCTCAAGCGGGGTTTGAGTACGTCAAGGGCTTGGACTTAGTGGGCGGGGCCAAGACCATCCAGACCGAGGTGTTGCATCTGTTGCGCACGGACCCGCCCAAGGCCGGACTGACCACCCTCGTCCTCGATCCCACGCAAGTCGTCATGCAACTCCATGAATCGTGCGGACATCCCGTCGAGCTGGACCGTGTCCTCGGCCAGGAACTGAGCTATGCGGGAGGCAGTTTCCTCACCCCAGATCGGTTGGGGCATTTTCGCTACGGCTCTGACCACGTGACGATTGTCGCGGACGCCACGATCCCCGGCGGGGTGGGCAGCTTCGGCTACGACGACGAAGGCACGCCCGCCCAGCGGGTGGACCTCGTGCGCAGCGGCATGTTCGTCGGCTATCTCAGTTCCCGGGAATCGGCCGCGAGGGTGGGATTCCCTGCTAGCGGTGGAGCGATGCGGGCCGAGCTGTGGGATGCCCCGCCGCTTGTGCGTATGACGAATGTGAACCTCGAACCCGGCACCGCAACCTTCGAGGAGCTGATCCAGGACATCAAGCGCGGGTATCTGTTGTCGACCAACAAGAGCTGGTCGATTGACGATCGCCGCCTCAACTTTCAGTTTACGACAGAACTGGCCTGGGAGATCATCAACGGGAAACTCGGGGCGATCCTCAAGAACCCCTTGTACACCGGCATCACGCATCAATTTTGGCAGCGGTGTACGGAGGTCTCGAACCGCCAAACCTGGAGACTGTGGGGAGTCCCCAACTGCGCGAAGGGCGAGCCGGTGCAGTCGATGCACGTGGGGCATGGAGCGCCATTCGCGCGATTTGACGGCGTGATGATCGCCCCGGCCCGCTGATGGAGGAAAGAGTGAAACCAGAAACCAGTTGCCAGAACATCGCGAGTTTCAGGTTACTGGTCTTTGGTGTCGTGGCTGCGAGAGAGCGATGATTGGCGCTGATCGCATTCTGGCTGAACTTGAACGCCTGGTGAAACGTTCGAAAGCCGACGCGACAAGCGTCTGCGCCCAAGCCCAGACCCGACGGGTGGTGCGGTTTGCCATGGCGCGGATCCACCAGGATCTCGTGCAGGAAAGCGTGACGGTCTACGTGAAGGTCATCGCCGACCGTCGCGTGGGGGTCGCCGTCACAGACACCTTAGACCACGCCAGCCTCCACCATGGTCTCAAGGCGGCGTTGGAGATTGCCCGGCACGCCCCACCCCTCAAAGATCTCCCGCCGCTTCCCAGTGATGTTCACCGCCGCTCAACCCAGGACTACGTGAAGACCACCGCCCAGCTCCCCGCCCCACAACTGATCGGCACGCTGAAACACCTCTTTCATGTGTGTCAGGGACTTGACGCACAACTGGCGGGTTCCTTCGTGGTCGGCGAGGACGAGTTGGCCGTGGTCAACTCACGCCGGGTCTCCTGTTACACCGCCTCCACCGTGGCGGGAACCAAACTGGTCACGTTCTATCGCAAACTCTCCGGGTTCGCCAGCGGAGTCCACCGCCACATCGACCGACTGGACCTCGAGCAGTTGCTGGAGCGTTCCCTCAAACAGTGCCTCCATCGCCGCGATCCCATCACGCTTCCCATCGGGACGTATGCCGTCCTCCTGGAGCCTGAGGCGGTCGCCGAGCTCCTGGAGTGGCTGGGCTACATTGCCTTTGGGGCGAAGAGCTTCCAAGAGCGCACCAGCTTCCTGGCCGGGCGGATGGGGGAACAGGTCATGGCACGCGCCATCACGATTGCCGACGACGGCAACGATCCGGCGGGCTTGCGGGTTCCCTTTGACTTCGAAGGCACGCCCAAACAACGCGTGCTGTTGATTGATCGGGGGAAGGCGTCGGGGATCGTCTATGACACGACCTACGGCCTCCTCTATGGCCATCCCTCGACGGGGCATGCCCTGCCCCCCGATGAGGTGGAAGGCCCGCTTCCCGCAAACCTGTCCGTGGAACCGGGGACAACGCGACGAGAGGATCTCATCCGCGCTTGCCCACGAGGCCTGTTGATCCCTCGCTTTCATTACATCAACGGCCTGTTGAATCCGCGCGAGGCCCTCATGACCGGCCTGACCCGCGAGGGGGCGTGTTTGATCGAGGACGGCAAATTGAACGCTCCGATTACCACCATGCGCTTCACCCAAAGTCTCCTGGAGGCGCTCAACCACGTCGTCGGGATTTCGAAAGAACGCCGCGTCATCGCCGATGCCACACAAGACGGGGCCTGTGCCGTGATGCCGATGCTGCATCTTTCGAAGTTTCGGTTCACCGGTCGCTCCGAAGACTGACCATGCAGTGGCTAAGTGGCAAGATGGCAAAGTGGCAAAGGGTTTGCCTCGCCACTTCGCCACTTCGCCACTTCGCCACTATCTTGCTGCTTTGTCTGCTCGCAGCGGGTTGCGCCTTCGTGAGCCCGATCAAGCGACATGTGCCTCACGGGGAACCGTACGCAGCGGAAGTGCTCGATGACGGGTATCACGATGTCACCGGCGTCATCCACATCCACACGGTGTATTCCGACGGCGGCGGCACCTTTGAGGACATCGCCCGCGTCGCCAACCAGCAACAACTCGACTACCTGATCGTCACGGATCATAACACCCTGAAACCCCTACGCGATGGCAAGCAGGGCTGGTATGGCATGACCCTGATCTTGGTGGGCGAGGAAATCTCCACGCGCGGCGGGCATTATCTCGCCTTGAATGTCCAGGACGAGATTTCTCGCCACCAGCCCACGCAAGCCATCATCGACGAGGTCAACCGCCAAGGGGGCTTAGGCTTCATCGCGCATCCCTACTTCCGGAAACGCCGCTGGACCGACTGGACCGTCCACGGCTTCACAGGCGTGGAGGGTTTTAACGTGGCCCACGAATCCCTCGACCACAGCAAACTCCAACTGGTGTTGTGGAGTTTCACGATGCCGGCGGATGCCATGTTTCTCTCGATTGTGGCACGTCCCTACGATCCCCTGGCCAAATGGGATGAGCTCTTGCGCCTCCACGGCAAGGTGGTGGGGATCGGTTCAAGCGATGCCCACGAGGTGCGTTTGCTCGGCCTCAAAATCGCCCCCTATGACATCATGTTCAAGTTGATCCGAACCCACCTCTTGATTCGAGACGCCAAGGTCTCCGCCGAAGCGCTCTACGACGCCTTGCGCCATGGCCATGCCTATTTCTCTATCGACCTTGTCACGGATGCAAGCCACTTCACGTTCATGGCGGAGGATACGACGACGGTGGTGGGGATCATGGGTGATGAGGTCAGCCTTATGCCCAATCTCCAGCTGACGGCGATCCTGCCCGCCCCAGCCCAACTCGCCTTGTTCAAGGATGGGCAACAGATCGCCACCTCGAGCGGAGCCGTGTGGCACGTTCCGGTCCGGGAGCCCGGCGTCTACCGCCTGGAAGCCACCCGCCAAGGCAAGCCCTGGATCTTCTCCAATCCCATTTACGTGACAGCGCCTGTTGGAGAGTCCTCTCAAGAAAGCAAGCCATCCACCGTGAGCAAGCCGCAGTAAGCGTCAGTGATGGAAATCAACAGACCCCTTTCTTTTCTTTCTCTGGTTACTGGTTCCTGGTTCCTGGTGACTGGGGCAACCGGTTGCGCCCATGTGCCCCTCGATGCCCGGTATCGCGGTCCGCTCCGGCTTCCCCGTGAGATGACCGCGTACTACACCTATCCTCAGACGACCCCTCAAGCCACGAGTGAACCACTCGAGGTCCGACGCCGCTACCAGCGGCTGCTTGTGCGGTTTCCCCTTACCGCGCCTGATTTTGAGCCGACCGAGCCCACCGTCGAATTCGAGTGGTTTGAGGTCATCCGTCCCGGGAAGCATCCGGCAATTCTCTTCTCGCCGATCCTCGGCGGGGACTACCCGCTCGAACGCGGCATCTGCCGCTTTTTCGCAAGCCGCGGCTTCCATGTCGCCTTGGTCCACCGCAAGACCTTGAAGGTGTCACCCGAAAAAGATGCCAAGCACCTGGAGCTGCTGCTGCGACAAGGAATCTTCCGCAACCGCCAGATCCTCGATTGGATCGCGAGTCACCCCCAGGTCGATTCAACACGTCTTTGCGGCTTTGGCATCAGCATGGGAGGGATTGCCAACCTCATGACGGCGGCGGTTGACCCGCGGCTGCGATGCCATGTCGTTGCACTCGCTGGAGGCAGCCTCGCGGATATCCTGCGCGATTCCCGCGACAAGCTCATTGCCAAGCCGCGCGCCAAGTACTTAGCCGCTCACCACCTTGACCCGGCCACGATGCACGCCATCCTCGCAGAGCAGCTGCAGACGGACCCCCTGCGCCTTACGCCGTATGTCGATTCACGCCAGCTCCTGATGGTGATTGCCTTGATTGACCGGACCATCGGCACGCCAAACGCCCTCCGGCTCTGGAAGGCAGCCGGACGCCCTGAGGCGGTGTTTATTCCACTTGGCCACTATACGACGTATCTCGTGCTTCCCTACCTGAAGTACGCGAGTCTCCGTTTCTTCCAAACGCACCTTTTGATTCCCTAGATCAACCACGAACTCCAGCAGAAAGGCCCTCTACCTGACTAATTAAATGTACTATTTAAAAAATGTTTTAAAATAACTAGACACTAGATGGCCCGGCGTGGTATAGTCGTAATGACCAAAGAACGGCTCGCTCCGAAAGGGTAACATACGGGCAACCGTATGGCGCAAAGCCACTGGCCCCACACCCAGCGCTGCATTCATCGCGGTGATCATGGCGGAATGCATGCGCTGAACGCGACGGTGTTGGTACGACGAAAGGGGTTCGCGCTGGGTGTGGGGTAGCAGGGCTGCCGAAGGCGAGAGATGACGCACACAACCTGTCAGGCTCGAACACACCGCTGTTCCCTGCTGCAGTCGGAGGGCGGGTTTGCCCTCCTCCTCTATAGCTATCTTCTCGTGTTCTGGTTTACCCTCCTGACCACCGCCATGTTCACCAGAAGCTCCATGGAGGTCCGGCATGCCCAGATTGCCCTGGAGCAAAACCGGGCGTTCTGGCAAGCCGAAGCGGCCCTCGATGAATCGCTGTACACCCTCAAGGTCAATCCCCCAGCACTCGCCACAAACTACTGCATTACAAAGACCAGTCTGCTGGCGTCGAACACCACCTCAGCGACTCCCATCCCCGTAGCCGCCGACACGCTCGCATCGAATCAGAGCAGTCCCACGGTCAGCAGCTACGACATCTGCCTCACCGAAACAGGCCAATACAACGTCATCGCCACAGGGGTCAGCAACACGATCGCCCAGGACATCACGATGCTTGTGACGATCCCGTCAAGTAACCTGCGACTCACCAACGCGCTCCTGTCAACCGACAAGATCAGCGTGAACAGCTCAACCTTCGGATCCATTGCGTCAGCGCTCCTCGGGGGATATGAAAACAACAAATTCAAGTTGCCCCAATCATATGAGACGAGACGCTACGGGAACCTCGCCACCACGGCGAAGGACCAAACCGATCTGATCAAAGTTGCGAATAGTTCCACCGTCAAGGGCGATATCCTGATCCCCAAGGGCGTTCCCACGACGGCGGTCACCGTTGACAGGAGCAGTACCTTCGAAAACTCGCAGGGAGCAGCGACGGTGGGGGAGCTCGAGCAGCAGGCGCTCCTCCCAACTTCCATCGTGCCTCCAAGCACTGCACAGAATCTTGGAGCCATCGTGCTCAATGGGACGACGCGATCGCTTGCGCCAGGTGTCTACAAAGCCAGCAACCTGTCCATGGACACCGCCACCATCCAGGTGCCGGTCACGACCCAGGTCCCTGTCACCACGCAGGTGGCGGTCACGACGCAGGAGCCGGTCACGACGCAGGAGCCGGTCACGACCTGCCAAGATGTGACCACCTGCACGCCGGTCCAGACCTGTACGCCCGTTCAGACCTGTACGCCCGTTCAGACCTGCGCCCCGGTGACGACCCAGCAGTGCTCGACGACGAACCAGTGCTCGACGACGAACCAATGCACCACGAAGTGCACACCCGTGACGGTCTGTCCCTCAGACGGGGGCGGGGGTGGTGGTGACGCGTTTTTGTGGGACAGGCAACCGGATGCCGAGAACTGGATGCTCTGCTTGCTCTTTGGAGAACCGGCCTATGCAGCCGGGAACCCCTGCACAACGACAAACCAGTGCTCGACGACCTGCACCCCGGTGACAACCTGCAACCCCGTCACGACCTGCACCCCGGTGACGACCCAGCAGTGCTCGACGACAAACCAGTGCTCGACGACAAACCAGTGCTCGACGACAAACCAGTGCTCGACGACAAACCAGTGTCAGACGAAGATGGTCGCAAAAACCACCTACAAAGACGTGGTGACCTATCAGACAAAAACCGAGTACGTCACGCAGACGACCTACAAAACCGACCAGGTCTCGCCAGTCCTCTGGACGCAGGGACCCGTTGACCTCTACATCACCGGCAATATCTCCCAGCATGGGGGCGAGCTCTATGGCCAGAAACAACTCGGCAGCGCGCAGGAACCGTTCCATACCCCGCTCCATCAGTATGCGCCAAAGAACCTGCGCATCTTTGTGACCTCGCCCTCGGCAAGCGTCCAGTTTTCAGCAGGGGTGACCGCCGCGGTGGTCTATGCGCCAAAGACCAACATCAAGATTGGACCCTACCATGCGATGATCGGGGCGGTCGTGGCCAAGCAAGCGGACGTCTCGACGAACTCGCATGTGTTCTATGATGAGAGTCTGGGCGGGTCCAAGTTCTCGGTGAACACCGCACAGCCAGAAATCTTCACGCTGTGGTATCGCCTGGGGCGCTTCTTGGTCCAAGGGGGTACCGACAGGGGTGAAGACCGTGGGGGAAGTAGTAGTGGAGGTGTTGGCAGTAGCAGTAGCAGTGGGGGTCGCTGTGGTGGTGGAAAGGGTCCACAGCTCGACGAGAACGGCGTGCCGATGCACTGTTAATGAACGCCGTCCCACGAATCATCTGTTCCCTTGCTATTTCCAAGGAAGGCTCGCACACGAGAAAGGCAACATACGGGCAACCGTATGGCGCAAAGCCACAAACCCAACGGGCGGTGTACCGTGAACGGTGTACGGTGAACGGTACACGGTAAACTGTAAACGCCACCCGAAGGGTGGTTGGGCTGCCGAAGGCGAGAGATGACGCACACAACCTGTCAGGCTCGAACACACCGCTGTTCCCTGCTGCAGTCGGAGGGCGGGTTTGCCCTCCTCGGCTACTGCTACTTTCTGGTCATCTGGATCGTGGCGCTCTCAACCGCCATGCTCACCCGCAGCACCCAGGATCTCCGGACATCCGAACGCACCGTCGATCTCAGCCAGGCCTTCTGGACCTCGGAAACGGGTCTTGATCTGGCCTTCAACAGCCTCTTATGGAATCCTCCAGACACCCTCACGACCCCCTTAAAGGACAACCCACAATGCCGACGCGACGGACGTACCAACTGCGAAGCCAGTTGCATCACCTCACAGGCTCTGTTCCTTCTCAACAACGCGCTCAGCACCACCTACCAGATTTGTCTCGCCGATCGCCAAACCGGACAGTTCGATCGCTACCGCATTGTCAGCCAAGGTACAGCCAGCAAGGGGACTAGGCAGGCCACCCACCTCATCGCCGGAGAGATTGAGCGGCGAAAGCCTGTCTATACCTTTAAACACGCGATCTTCGCCCTCGACTCCATCGAAGCCCACTCCGGGGTGGTCGGCCACCTCGGCGAAGGAATCGGAAGCGGCGGGAGCTCAAGCAGCGGGAGCTCAAGCAGCGGGAGTTCCAGTGGGGGAGGATCAGGGAATTAATCCCATGAGAACAGTGACGAACGAGACACGTGTGATGCGTCAATCGGCGATTACCTTTCTCCACCTGGCGATGGTCCTGGTGTTGCTCGTCGCAACGATTCCTCTTGCCCTCGCAGGAGGTGGCATGGGGGAAAGCTCAAGTTCAAGCTCAAGTTCAAGCTCGAGTTCGAGTGGGGGATCGAGTAGTAGTTCGAGCTCCAGCGGTGGATCGAGTAGCAGTTCGAGTTCCAGCGGCGGATCCAGTTCGGACGGGGGGGTCAGCTCGGAAAAAAGTTCGATGGCCTTAGCGTCGACCCAGGCGGCCACCCCCACCACGATTCAACTGTTGGAGCAATCGCGCCTCAAGGGCGACATTTTCTTAAAGGATGAGGCTCCACCTATTTCCTCGGTGGTCACGACGAGTAACAGCACGTGGGACGGACAACGCAAGACTCTCGACATGCCTGAGCTGGCTCCTGTTAAGGTGCCTACGGCGATCACCGGCTTTGTCCATCAGATTCCTGGGGCAGTGAATAATGAACTCGTCCTGAGTGGAGGCGTACCGGTCATTCTGCCGGGAGGCACGGTCGTCATTGATCGAAGAACCTACGCGATCACGTACTATGCGACGTGGATTTCGCTGACCAACGGGGCCATCCTGCGCACCGACGGCAATCCGGTGGATTTGTACGTGGAGGGCCCCATTCTCGTAGACAACAGCTTTCTCTACGGCAAGCACTCGAACGATCCCAATCCGGACCCGAACCACCCGAAGCGCTATCGGGCTGAGAACTTGAGGATTTTTGCCAAGCCGCGTCCAGGCAGTGACGATGCCATCGTCCTGAAGGGCGGCAATGGAGGCCAGACGGGCCGGACCGCCGCGTTGATCTATGCCCCCACCATGCCGATGGTGATCGAAGGCCATTGGTTCCAAGGCGCCGCCGTGGTGAAGAAGGTCACGATGAACCGGCCGGCTGGCGCGCCAGTCGCAGAAGGCGCGGGGGGCTATGCGTTATATGACAAGCGAGTGGACAATAACCCTGTGAACTTCAGCCCGACCCTGGCCAAGATCGTGGTCAATTTCTGGGGCAACCGCGGGGGCAGCAGTGGGGGTGATGGACTTCCTGATTTTGTCGACGTGACGAACTCCTCAAGCTCAAGCAGCTCCTCAAGCTCAAGCAGCTCCTCAAGCTCAAGCGGTGGCAGCTCCAGCGGAGGTAGTAGTAGTGGCAAGGGTGGTTGGGCTGGGGACTAACCTCTCTCATCAGCTCCGCGCAACACATCCCTTCTCTTCATCTCATCCTCTGTCCTCCTTCGTGAAGAAACCTGACGTCAAGCAATCTGACGTCGCGTCGCAACGCGCTCCTCATTAGAGCAACCAGTACAGTTCTTCTTGCCTGACGAGCGACCTAGCGCGTATAATAGCGCTCGACATGTCCCTCGAAAAAATCATCTTGGCGAAGCCGCGCGGCTTCTGTGCAGGCGTCGAACGGGCCATTGAGGTCGTGGAGCGGGCCCTCGAGCAGGTCCAGGAGCCGGTCTATGTGCGCAGAGAGATCGTCCACAACCCCCATGTGGTCAATGCGCTACGTCAGAAAGGCACGGTGTTCGTCGAGGAGCTCGATGAGGTCCCCCACGGAGCGATTGCGATCTTCAGCGCCCATGGGATCGCGCCAGCGGTTCGGGAACTGGCCAAGACGCGCGGCTTGCGCGTGATCGACGCCACCTGCCCTTTGGTGACCAAAGTCCACAGCGAAGCGGTCCGCTATGCCTCCGAAGGCTACTCGATTCTCTTGGTGGGCCACGACGGGCACGATGAGGTCATCGGAACCACCGGGGAAGCGCCCCAGGCGATCCAGCTCGTGCAGACTGTCGAAAACGCGAAGCAGGTGCAGGTCCAAAACCCAGAGAAAGTCGCCATCATTACCCAGACGACCTTAAGCGTCGATGACACCAAAGCGATCTTCGATGTCCTCAGGCAACGGTTTCCCACGCTCGTCATGCCGCCCAAGGATGACATCTGCTACGCCACGCAAAATCGGCAGAACGCGGTCAAGGCCATCGCCAAAGAAGCCGAAGTGATCCTGGTGATCGGCGCCAAGAACAGCTCGAACTCCATCCGCCTCACCGAGGTTGCCGAAGGTGTGGGACGGAAAGCCTACCTGATTAATGACGCCCAGGAGATCAACCCGCAGTGGTTTGAGGGGGTGCGCTGCGTCGGCGTGACCTCAGGGGCATCCGCGCCGGAACATCTGGTGCAGGAAGTCGTCACGTCTCTCAAACGCCTCGGGGCGACCCGTGTGGAAGAGTTGGAGCTGGTTCGTGAAGACGTGAATTTCGGCCTCCCGCGCGAACTGACGCAACTCGCCCCCTCCCGCCCCGCCCCAGCCTCTCAAGCCACATCGTAACGAGTGGTCCTCTGAGTCTTCCGCAACACAGCCGAACCCGTTCAACAAGGAGGGTGTGTCATGAGACACCTCACAGAGTATCTCTGGTTCAAGACGAAAACCCGACGGGATCTGCTCAACATCACCGACACCGTCGAGCAGCTGGTCGCGCGAAGTGGCGTGCAAGAGGGCTTCTGTCTCGTCTCCGCGATGCATATCACCGCGGGCATCTGGGTCAATGACGACGAAGAGGGGCTGTGGCAGGATTTCTGGGAGCTCCTGGAACGGCTGGCGCCGTTTCGATCCGACTACAAGCACCATCTGACCGGTGAAGATAACGGCGACGCCCACCTCAAACGCACCCTCGTGCATCACCAGGCGGTCCTGCCGATCACGAGGGGCAAGCTCGATCTTGGCCCATGGGAGCAGGTGTTCTATGCGGAGTTTGACGGCAAGCGCAAGAAGCGGGTCGTGGTGAAGATTATTGGCGAGTAGCCGGCGTCGTGGCAAACAACTGCTCAAGATCAAGCCGATGGTAGGTCATCCGAGCTGCGGGCGTCGTTCCTTGGGCGTTGGCCACCCACACCTCAGGCCAGGCCACAATCACGCTCTGGATGTTCGAGCTCGGCGCAACAGTCTTCGCGATCTGTGTGGCGACCTGGACAGTGATCCGGCCATAGTGGGCTGAGATTCCCGCCGCTTGGCCTAAATACCGCACCTCATAGGCAGACCCGCCTGGCGGTTCAAGTCCAGGAATGCTCGGCTTGCCATCCGAGGCGAGCTGCCGATCACGAATCTGTGGATCCATGGCGGTATCGGCTCGAAAGACGCAATCCGCGATCGGCCGCGCATACGACACGGCGCGTTCCCTCGGATCATTCGCCCCAAACACGCTGACGAGTTGCCGGGTCGTCTCAATCGCAACCGCCCTCGGGACCTTCGCGTCAGCCACGACATAATTCACGCCGACCGTTCTGGGGGCTGCTTGAATCACGCGGATCGCCTCATCGAGACCGCCTGCCTCTTCAAGCGCCTTGCGCATCACGAACGTCATGGGCAGTCCCCGATACGACAAGTCCGTCGTCTCCGCCCCCACCTGGCCAATCGAAATGCGCTGGTCGTTGACGCCAGTCAACACACCAATGAACCCAGCCCAGCCGAGGTTCACATACGCGTGTCTTCCCTTGGGTTTGACGACAAAGACGACCGCGTAGCGCTGGATCCCGGCATCGATATTCCAGTCGAGATTCCGCGTGTGGATGAGCCGCCCATCGACGGTCGCCTGCCCCCACACGGCCAGGCTGGAACAAGCGTACGTACGATCGGGAATCGCGTGGAGGCGCCAGAGTTCACGCAGCGGCACCCCTGATGCATCGGCGAGCCCGCGCAGCTCCTCAAGGTCCTCCGCCGGGATAAAGGGCAGGGCTTGCTTCCACGGCCGATCCAGCCACCAATTGATCGCAAGGCTTCCGAGCAGGGGAAGCTTCGGATACCCCCTGAAGTATCCCAGGATCTGCGCGACCGCGTGTTGGACCGTGTCTCTGAGAAGCTGCCCGTGTTGGTATCCCAGTTCGTAGGGGGTGCCTTCCAGGTAGGCCACGGGCAAGCCCTCGTGGACTTCCAAGCGAGCAGCTTCCGCCGTGGTGAGTGACGAGTGGTGAGTGACGAGTGCAGCAACTACGATCATGAGCGCCCAACGATAAATAGCGTAAGGCTGTTTGTCACTCATCACTCATCCCCGGCCCGCCTCTGGCGATCGCCGCCCGCCCCGGCGGACGCTTTCGGCGGGCCGGGGGGGCGGGCACTCATCACTCATCACTCGCAAGTTGATCGATCATCTGCTTGAGCGTCTCGACGAGCAGCTCACCCGTCCTCGGGCCATTAAACGCCAGCATGGCTTCATACGCCTGCGTCCGATACCACCGTTCTGGCAAGCAGTAGCCGATGTAGTCATTGGCAAACCCAACCACAAGAGGCCGAAAGCCTTTCTCGCGAGCATACGATTTGAGCGTCAGGCCCAGTTCGGCACTGAAATCACACGGGACACCCATGAGGAGCACCGGACCAATGGCGATGACGGTGAGCGTCGCGTCGTCATCGACGAACGGTTGGCTGAACCACGACGGCAGCAACACGGATCCGAGGCGAAGATGCGCCGGGGGGAGGCGCACGACGCGCTGCTCCACGAAGACTGACGGCACAGGCTCTGGATGGGACTGATCGACCAACACTGAGACGTGCGTTGCTAACTCCGTCCCGAGCCACGTGGGCCGGTCGAACCCCTCTCCCTGTTTGACCGGGCCTTGATCCCCCACCGCGCCAGCCAGAAACAGGCACACCGACGTTGGATAGCGCTGCTCAATCTGCTGGGCCAACACACCCGGATAATCTGCGCTCAGTAAGGTGTTCCAGGCTCCCAACGTCGTCGGATGGGCGCTGAAATCCACCACCACAGCAACCGGGTTACGCTGCGCATCCAGAAATGCGACGACGCTCAACTCAGGATCCACCACGCCGTCAGGACGCATGCGGTTTGTGACCAACCCGGTGGTCATCGTCGCGGCATCGCTCATGGTCACCGGCTGCATCTTTGCCAAGGCCGTGGAAATGGCTTGGGCGATGCGCGAGGCGAGGAACTCAAAGACGACCGGATCAAAGTGCCCCATCGAAATTTTTTCCAACCACTTCTGTCCATAGGCTCCAGGACCGGAGTGGGTATGGGTCGCTGCAAGCAGGAGATGGATCGGCCGGTGTGGTTCGGTGGCTTGAAACCGGGTCTTGACCGCATCGAAGAGCCGTTCGTCGATCACGAGCAGATCGCAACTCACCAGTGCGACAGTCGTGTCGTCAGCGTGGATCGCCACCACCCGCACAAAGGGTGGATCATGGACGCCGGTCGCCAGCCGCCCTTTGCGCCGGCTGTAGCCAGCCAGCGGCGTCTTCACCGGAGGGATCAGGTCAAGTTTGGCCGTCCCCACAACGAGGGGCTCTGCGGAGGCTGCGTGGGGACACAGCGTCAACCCGGACACGCAGAACCCAACAGCCGCCGCCCGGCACAGCCAGATCAACCGCGCTGGGCCCCGAGGAGGCGTCATCACTCGTTGAGGAGTGACTTGGCAAACGAGAGGGCTTCTTGGGTGGAGTGGACGGTGCCTTCTGCCTGCGCTTCTTCAATCGCCCGGAGGAGCTGCCCGACGCGCGGGCCGGCAGCAAGACCGAGGGCGTCCATGAGCTGATGCCCATCAATCAGCCGCGGGGGCTTGATCGTTTCCTCCGGTTTGAGGAAATAGGCGTGCAGGAGCTCTTCAAGACGCTCGCGCTGTTGATCGATCTGGTCGAGCCGCGAGGCGGGTCCGCGGGTGGCCATCCGATCAGCCCACCACAGCAAGAGACAGGCCGGCCCATCGTCGCCTAAATCGCGAAAGAACCGATAGATCGCTCGGGGGGTGAGGTGGGGTTCTCGACTCAGATGCCCGGGCCGCAAATGGTAGAGGACCAGCCGCTGGGTCATCTCGCTTTCCCGTTTTGAGAGCCGCAGGCGTTCAGCCGTCGTCGCCACCAGCATGGCCCCGAACTGCTCATGGCCAAGGAACCAAATCTCCCCATCCTCCTTGACCCGTCTGGTGCCAGGTTTTCCGACATCATGCAGGAGCCCACCGAGTTTAATCAACGCCTTGCGAGACCGCCCCTCCACCACCATGGTGTCACAGTACTGCATGACCGGTGTTTGAAGGACGGAGGAAAACTCTCGACAATCGGTCAGGATGCGATCACATTGGGCAACTGTCTCAAGTTGATGGTCCAAGACATCTAAGTGGTGATACCCCCCTTGCTCAACGCCCCGCCCCGCTTGGAGCTCAGGAAAGAGAACGTCCAGGACCCCTGCCCGATTGAGTTCCTGGAGCGCCCAGGAAGCGCGGTTGGTCTGCAACACGGCAAACAGCTCATGACCAATGCGCTCGCCAGCGACGGTGGCCAATCGGGACGCCGCGGTTCCCATCAACGGCAGGAGCGCGGGGTCCAGCGATGCGTCGTATTCGACGGCGAAGCGAACGGCGCGTAGAATCCGCACGGGATCCTCCAAAAACGTCTCGGCAAAACAGGCCCGCAACCGCCGCTGGGCGAGATCGTGCTGACCGCCGAGTGGATCGATCAGGGAGGCGTGATCCCACGACCCCTCGCGCCATGCCTCCAGGGGCAGCGCCATCGCGTTGATCGTGAAATCCCGCCGGGCCAGATCATCTGTAATCGCCGCGCCCCGGAAATCTGCCAGATCCAGCTCCACGCGCTCTTGAGGGGTGGACACGACAACGCGGCCTGTCGCGACGACGTCGTCCAAACACACATACGTCCCGCCAAGGCGGGCGGCCAGTTCCTGGGCGACTTCCAAGGCATGCGCGGGGATGGCGAAATCCACATTCGATGGGAGATGGTCGCGGTCAAGGAGCGCATCGCGAATGAACCCACCCACCAGATAGAGGGAGAGGCCTTTCGCCTTCGCAAAGGCCTTGACCTGAGACAATATGAGGTCACGTAAAGCGTGTGCGCTCATGGTTCCGTCGGGAACTTGGGGATACTATTATACTCGAAGGGGAAGGCTCCGTCCGCTATCCGTGACGCGATGGTACCGTCCTAACTTGCTCTGTGACACCACAGAGACACGAAATCCCACAGAAACACAGAGGCGGTTGCAGGAAGACGCGCTCTGTGCCTCCGTGGCGTTCTGTGCTTCTGTGGTGTGACGGCTGAAATTAGGACACTACCGACGCGATGGTACCGTTGGGATCCCAATCCGTCCGCCGGATCATGGATCGGCCATCCCTGCGGTCGACCCCGCCATCGGGCCACGGCCTTCGGCCGTGGGCCCGCGTGGCCGCATCGTGCGCGTGGGCGGGATGTCGCCCCACGCGGGGCGTGGTTGCAGGGTGCCACCCCGCCGTGGCGGGGTGGAGCTCCACTTGACAAGTGGTCACCGCCTGTCACAATAGCCAGAAATATCAGGAGGTCGTATGTCGAAGCCATCGAAATCGCACGAGATCCTGGAGTTCGAGATTGCCTTTTACGAGCAGCTCGTGCAGCGGTACCCGAATTTCGTCGACGCCCTCACGGCGCTTGGCGAGGCGTACACCCGACGCGGGTGGTACGAGAAGGGGCTTGCGGTGGACCAACAACTCGCCCAACTGAAAGCGAGCGACGCGGTGACCTGGTACAACCTGGCCTGTAGTTACAGCCTCCTAGGCCGTCTCGATGAGGCGCTGGAATCTCTCCGTCGAGCCGTCTCGCTTGGCTACGACGACTTCGAGTATTTGATGAAGGACCCGGATTTGGCCAACGTCCGTCGCGTCCCGACGTTTCGCCAACTGATCAAACTCCTCGTCAGCTCACAAGCCACCTAGTGCTCCGTCCACTTTGATTTGCGTAGTCGGGCGATCCGCATGACTCTAAGTTACCCTCGCGGGGCGTGGACGGAGCAGTCGATCGTCCATAGTCTGTAGTCCATAGCCAACAACGAGTTGCAGTCCTGGTTGTTTCGTCTGACTATCGACTATGGACTCTTGACTATGGACTGCTTCGACAGGATGGAGCCCCTGGACCCCTCATGTCAATGCTGTCGAAGCACTAGCGAGTCGCCCCGGCCCGCCGTTCGCCCCGGCTGTCGCCGGTGTCGGGCCGGGGGGGCGGGCCCAACGTCGAAACTCCGGCGTATCAATCCCGATATAGCGCACGAGCCGTCCATCCGCGAGCTCGATGGTGTCCCCGTCGATGACCCGAATAACCTTCGCGTGATCCGGGAGACTTTGCGCACAACTGAGGAACCCAATGGCGGCAACGACGGCAACCTGACCGACGCGAACGGTCTTGGACGTCACGAGCACACCGTTATTTCTTGAGGGGGATTCCCGCTTTGGCTTCAAGTGACTGGACCTTCTGGGTGATGCGTCCGACGCCGGGTGTATCTGTGCGATCGTCAATCCGAATGGTCGTCATGACGCGACTGACGTGTTGCAGCATCGCCTGGTGACACCGTTTGGCCAGTTGCATCACCTGATCCCATTCCCCTTCGACGGCGGTCCCCATTGGGCCAACCCGGTAGTCCAAGCCGCTCTCATCCACGAGCCTGGCCACCTGAGCCAACAGACTACTGAGGCTCGCGCTGGGTGTGCCAATAGGCACCACTGCAAGTTCAGCCAGCATGCGTATCACCTCCTTTTTGGTAGTGCCTTCATTTCCTGCTTCACACCACAGAGGACACAGTCCGCCAAAAAGCTTGGCGGATCCGCCAAGCAGTGTGGCGGAAATTCCCTGCCTGCCGCGGGTAAACGAGGGGCGGGCAGGCGCAGAGACACAGAGAATCCTCGTCGGGATCTCTCTGGGCTTCTGTGGCCGTTCTGTGGTTCTGTGGTATAGACATCGCAATTTAAGGCAGTACCTCCTTTTTCATGCACTCTAACAGTGAATGTTTCCCCCCGTCAACCCCGCTCTTTTGCCCAGTCGTTCCTTTCAGGTCAAGCGCGCAAAAGGGCGGGGCGAGTGGCAGACGCAGCCTCAGCCGCCTGGATGCGTTGCTGAATAGGCGGATGATCATAGAACAACCATTCGATCCAACGAGGGGGGTGAGGATCGGCGAGGTTCAATTCCCCCAATTTGCGTAAGGCTCCGGCGAAGGCGGCTGGCCGCTTGGTCACGGTCACGGCAAACCGATCCGCCTGCCATTCAAAATGGCGCAAGATCGCATTGTGCATCGGCAGGCCCGCCAGGCCCATGAGCGACAGCGACAACAACACGATGGGAAACCCTGCGATGTCCGCTAAGCCATGCAAGTCCAGCCGATTTAACCAAACCTCTGAGCTTGTCGCCAAAAGCGAAAACGCGACCCAGGAGCCAACGCCGCTGAGGATGAGAAGCTTGAGCAGATGGCGATGCCGATGATGGCCAAGCTCATGCGCCAGCACCGTCTCAATCTCGTCAGGGGTGAAGTGCTCAAGCAAGGTGTCAGAGAGCAGCACCCGCCGCGTGCGGCCTAACCCGGCCAGGGCGGCGTTTGCCTTGCGAGTCTCCGCGCCGAGGGCCACGCGAAACACCCCAAGCACCGGCAGACTCGTCCGCCGACAGAGCGCAAGCAACCGTTGCCCAAGCGACTCATCGCTGATTGGGGCCGTCTGGTAAAAAATTGGCAGCAACCACGTCGGAAACACGCGCGCAAGCCCCACACTCACCCCCACCCATCCGATGGTCGCAAAGACTGGCCAACTCCTCGGAGCAGACCGCAACAGGGCATACAACCCTTCAAAGAGCGCCAGGCTGAACGTTGCGCTCACCAGAAGGCGTTTGGCTTCCCGCCACACCCAGCGAGGGAATGTCAGACGGGAGAGACCGAAGCGATGTTCGAGCAGGAACCCGCTGTACAGATGGAGCGGAACAAAGATGAGGTACGAGATGACTCCAAACACTCCAAGGTAGCCGAGCAGCTGCAGGGGCTCGTGCGGTGTCCACGAGGAAACCCATGTGGCCACCACCCTGGAAACCCCGCCGGCCTGATAGGCGACCAAAAAAAGGCACCACCCGCCCAACTCAAGCAGGAGGAGGCGATAGCGGATCCTCGCGTAACGTGCGGCGTCAGTGTCTGGGGTCTGCATGGATCACATCATCTTCGCGTGCTGGCGAGCGTCTGTCAACACCAGGAGGGCGCTCGCAGAGACTAGGTGCGTGACGAGACGTCCGCAACGAGCGGGGGCTTCGACACGCAGGCCAGGCTGTCGGTGAGAAACTGGCGGTAGTCCTGGAGCTGCATCTCCAGCTCACCGGGAGAGAACCGGCAGTACCGTTGGAGGAGCTCTGTGAGCGTCGAAAGCAGATCGAGGCCTTGGCAGGCGCTATAGGCAATACGGGTCCGCCGAATCAACACGTCGCTGATGGTGCAGGCCAACTCTTCCTGCATCGCGTGGACGAGTTCCGCCTGGATGTAGTCGTGATGGGGGCACACCGGCTGCCCGAGCTGAGGTTCAAATTCCAACAGCCGCAAGATGTGAAACGCGCCGGTGCCGTAGACCGTCAACAGCCGTGCCAGGAGTTCTTGAGGAATCCTGCGCGACACATCCTGCCAGCGATTCACCACCACCGCATGGGTTGGCTCAAGCAAGGTGATCTGATCGGTCAAACAGTGTTCAGCATGCAGCCCCCAGCGTTTGATCACGAGATCGACGGTTTGCTTCGCCATGAGTCGATAGGTCGTGTACTTGCCGCCCAGAACGCTCACCAGCCCGTAGCGGTCGATCTCGATGCGGTGTTCTCGCGAGGCATGGGTCGGGGAGCCGGCGAAGGCCAACAAGGGACGCGCCCCGGCATAGGTCGCCACGATATCGGTTGGTTTCACAGCAGCCTCTGGGACGATGCGGTTGACCTCACTCAAGAGGTAGTCCACCTCTTCTGGACGAGCCTGCAGGGTATCGAGCGAGTCGAACTGGGTGGACTCGGTGGTGCCAATCAAGGAGTACTCCCCCCACGGCAGGAGGAACATCATTCGGCGATCGGATCGGGCTTGAAAGAAGAGCGCGTGATTGAGCAGGCGTGGCACGAGGAGATGGATCCCCTTCGTTGGGGCCAGGGCACGGCCAGCGTCTTTCTCGCTCAGCGTTCTGACGGTATCGGCCCAGGGCCCTGTGGCGTTGATAAAGACGGTGGCCTTGACCGCAAAGCGTTCATGCGTGTTGACGTCTTCAACGACGGCGCTCCAGAGCCGTGCGGGGGTCCGTTCAAACGCCAACAGACGGACATAATTGCCGCAGACAGCCCCGAAGTTCACCGCCTGAAGGATATTGGCCAGACACAGACGCGCATCGTCCATCTGGCAGTCGACGTAGGACCCCGCGGCGCGCAACCCCTCAGCCCTCAGTTTCGGCTCCATGCGAAGTGCCGCGTGCGTTGAGGACATCCGACGGCCGTGGAGACCCCACTGGATGGCCATCCAGTCATAGAAGGTCAACCCCAGGGCGATCTTCCATGGCGCGCGGGGATCGCCTTTGTAGACCGGAATCATGAGGGAGAGGGGCCGCACGAGCTGGGGGGCGATCGTGCGCAGGATGTGCCGCTCTCTCAAGCTCTCAGCGACTAACCGCAGATGCCCCTGCTCGAGATACCGTAAGCCGCCATGGATCAGCTTGGAGGTCTTGGAGCTCGTCCCTCCCGCAAAGTCTCCACGCTCAATCAAGGCGACGCGAAGGCCTCGCATGGCGGCATCACGGGCAATCCCCGCTCCGACGATCCCTCCGCCAATGATGAGGAGGTCAAACGATTCGGTCCGGAGCTTGCTGAGTAGCTCGTCTCGACGGCTCATGGTTACCGACGCTGCGTTCGCATCCGCTGAACCGCCTCGTGCCACCCTGCGTACAGGCGTTGGCGCTCTTGGGCGTTCATCCGTGGACGAAAGATCCGCTCAGGCGCACCCATCAAGGTCGACAGCCGTCTTGGATCCCACCACCCCATGGCGATCCCGGCCAACAACGCCGCGCCCTTGGCGGTATTGGCCACCAGCGCGGGCCGCACGACGTCAATCCCCAACAGATCCGCCTGAAACTGCATGAGCCAGTTATTGCGGGCTGCGCCCCCGTCGACCTGAAGTCGCTTGAGACGGATGCCGCTATCGCGCTGCATCGCCTCCACGACGTCACGGGTCTGATAGGCGAGCGACTCCAACGTCGAGCGCACCAGCACATCTCGAGTCGTCCCCCTGGTGAGGCCGACAATCCCTCCTCGCGCGTGCATGTCCCAATAGGGCGCGCCCAGTCCCACAAATGCAGGAACCACATAGACCCCGCCGGTACTCTTGACGCCCTTGGCGATTCCTTCCGTTTCGGCGGCGGTCTTGATCACCTTCAGGCCGTCCCGCAACCATTGAATCGCGGCACCGGCAATAAAGACGCTGCCTTCCAAGGCATAGCTTGGCGACTCCCTTCCCCCGTAGGTTAAGGTCGTGATGAGCCCGTGCCGACTCAGCACGACGCGAGCGCCCGTCTGCAGCAGGAGAAAACATCCCGTGCCGTAGGTGTTTTTGGCATCGCCCGCCTCAAGGCATCCGTGGCCCACCAGGGAAGCTTGTTGGTCACCCGCGATTCCGGCAATCGGGATCCCTGCAGCAAGGGGCCCGATGCGCGTCGTGGTCCCGAAGAGCCCGCTGGACGACTTCACGGCTGGAAGGAGCGTGCGCGGGATGGCGAACATTCGCAGCAGGTCGTCATCCCAGCTCAAGGCGCGGATGTTATACAGCAGGGTGCGCGAGGCATTCGTGTAGTCCGTGGCATGGATGCGGCCGCCGGTCAAGTGCCAGAGCAGCCAGCTGTCGACGGTGCCGAAGGCAATCTCGCCCCGCTTCGCTCGTGCGGCAAGTCCTCGGAGATTGTCGAGGAACCAGCGCACCTTGGTGCCTGAAAAATAGGCATCGAGGACCAGACCCGTCTTGCGACGCACTGTCGGTTCAAGGCCACGGCGTTTCAAGCGTTCACACATCGGGGCGGTCCGCCGGCACTGCCACACGATTGCCTTGGCCACGGACCGTCCGGTCCGCCGATCCCAGAGCACGGTCGTCTCGCGCTGGTTCGTGATCCCGATAGCGAGAAGCTGTGTGGCGCGAAGATGGGCGCGGTCAAGCGTCCGCTTGATCACCCGCAGGGTCACAGCCAGCATGTCCTCTGGATCATGTTCCACCCAGCCCGGCTTGGGAAAATATTGGGGCAGTTCCTCATAGCCCTGGGCGATGACCCGACCCTTGCGGTCGAACGCCAACACGCTGGTTCCGGTTGTGCCTTGGTCAATGGCCAGAATCATCCCACCACCTGCGCCTTACGGCGGCTTGCGGAGTCTCGCCGACATCACCGCCGCGACGAATGCAGCGGCTGACCCATGATCCACACCTCACGAACCTGTGTTGGCATTCGGGCCCCGCCGAGAGGCGGGGCCGGCACAGGTGGTGGGATCATGATCCCTCCAACGCGTCAAGTATACCCAAGATGCCACGTGGAAAACAGTTGGAAGACTTGCTGAACGCCTGTGGTGCCCGTATAATGCGCTTCATGTCTCATCAACCGCTTGAGCAATATCTCACGGTGGCCACGCGCGCCGCGCACCAGGCAGGCAGGCTTCTCGCCTCGTGGGCGGGCCGGCCCAAAACCATCCGCACCAAGCGCAACCCCATTGACCTCGTCACGGAGATCGACCGTGCCTCCGAGCGCTTGCTCCATCACGCCATCCAGCGGCGGTTTCCAGATCATGGATTCCAAGGAGAAGAGCACGCCCTCACCAACCCCGACGCTCCCTACCGCTGGATTGTCGATCCCCTCGATGGCACGACCAACTTCGTGCACGGCGCCCTCACCTTCGCGATCTCGATCGGACTGGTCCATCGAGGCGAATGCTTGGTCGGGGTCGTGCACGATCCCATGCGACGCGAAACGTATACGGCCCTGCGTGGCCGCGGGAGCTGGCTCAATGGCAAACGTATTCGGGTTTCACCCACGCGGCAGCTGGCGATGAGCCTGTTGTCCACAGGGTTCTCGGCTCGATTCCGCCACCACCCCAAACCGTTCCTGCAATGGTTTACGGCGTTTCAGAGCCGTTGCCATGCCGTCCGGCGCATTGGGTGCACCAGCCTGAGCCTGGCGTATGTGGCCTGCGGTCGACACGACGGGTTCTATGAGCGGGATCTCTGGCCGTGGGACATCGCCGCGGGGATTCTCCTGGTGCAGGAAGCCGGCGGACGAGTCACCGATTTCCGTGGCCATTCAGTGCGGCTTGAGAACGGACAGGTCGTGGCGTCAAACGGACGGATTCACGAGGAGATGCTGGTGTTGCTGGTCCCACCGGCTCAACGCCGTCGGCGCGCGGCGGACACAGGCTTGCGGTAAAACGCGCGGATGGTCTTGACGATTTCTGCGGGGGTTTCACACACCGTAAACAGCTTGAGATCGCTGGGATCCAGGTAGCCCCGGCGCAGGCCCTCGTCTGTTAACCAGTGCAAGAGCCCCATCCAATATTCCCGCCCGATGAGAATCACCGGGATCGGCTGAATCTTCTTCGTCTGGATCAGTGTCACGAGCTCAAACAGCTCATCCAAGGTTCCAAATCCCCCGGGCATCACGACGAAGGCTTTGGAGTATTTCACAAACATCACCCGGCGGCTGAAAAAATACCGGAAGTTCAGCAAGCGCTTCACGTACCGATTGGGCTCCTGAGGGATCGGGATCTCGATATTTAACCCGATGGATTCCCCGTTGGCTTGGGTGGCCCCCTTGTTCGCCGCCTCCATGATCCCAGGACCTGCCCCGGTGATCACCGCATAGCCCGCGTTGACCAGGGCCTTGGCAACCGCCTCTGCCAAGTGATAGTATTTGTCCGTCCGACTGATCTTGGACGAGCCAAAGATCGACACGGCATCCGTGAGATCAGAGAGCTCATCAAACCCCTCGACGAATTCTCCCATGATGCGGAAGACCCGCCAGGGCTCGTTGAGCTGGAGGTGGTTGCGCCGATTCGTGTTCATCGAAGTCATCGAACCTCCTTGCGTCGAACCCAGTGATGCATCCCGAGAAAAAACAACCCACATAGAGTATAACTGATCACAAAGGGGCTGCCTAGGTGAAGGGCCGTGGGGCTGACGAGCCCCCCGGGGGTCAAGACATAGGCGTGGATCAATCCCAAGAGACTGAGGGCTGCCGCAACAAATGCCCACCCGGCGGCTTTCAGGAATTGCCGTTCAATCAGCCACACCGCGATCGATGCCATAATCATCGACGTGAACAAGAATCCCCGCTCGACACTGATGAGGCCGCGCAGAGCGATCCCGCTCTGCGGTTGACTCGCCAGTGCCAGCAAGCTACTCCCAACCGCCTTGAGACCTTGTTCGAGGACCATGAGAGCCCACGCGGCAATCGCGGGAAACAAGCCGAGGGCGACGGCGAGCGCATGGGCCTTGGGGGTCTCTTGAAACGCCTGAGCGGTGATGATGATCCCCACCCACAACAAGATGCCCATTCCCGCTTCGAGCGGGATCGCCTGAAAGACCCAGCCGACAGTCCCCGTGAGACACAGCAACACAATCGCCACCCCATTGAGGAGCGAGTAGCCCGAGCGGGCGCCCAAGGCTTTCCATCCGGCATGGCCAATGTAAATCGTCGTGGGGAAGCAACTCCCAAAGCTACAGGCGACCAGCGACCCCAGCCCATTGACCAGTAAGGAGGATCGGACGGCATAGCGATCCCCAGCAGCCTCAGCACTCTCAAGATTCTGGAGACTGCCCAGGGCGTTGCCCAAGCCTACAGGCACCGTCACGGAGAGGTAGGCCCACAGGTATTCGGGCTTTAGGGTGGACACGAGTTCTGTGAGCGAGAGATGGGGCCAGGCGATCCCCCACGCCGCCCCGCTGGGGACGGCGGTCTGGTATCCAGGGATGAGCCGAGACAGGAGAACCCCGACGACAACGGCCACCAACCCCGCCGGGAGGCGTAACGGCAGGGCCACCTTCGACATATACTGAGCCAAGATGATGGCGAGCGGCAACAGGGCCACCAGGGGGTTGTCAAACGTGCGCAAGACGAAGTCCATGGCAATAAACGTCATCGCAATGCCGGCGAGCGAGGCGAGCAATCCCGCACGCGGCGTGACGCGTCGGAGCCACCCCCCCACAAACGCCCCACTCATCTCAAGCAGCGAGCTGACGAAACAAGCCAGCAATCCCACCCGCCATGCCAAGAGGGGATCGCGGGTCTGATCGGCAATCGGCTTCATGACGAGCAAGACATACGCAAACAGGCTCACCGTATTAATGCCATACGGGAGGGCGGTGACATCAGGTCGCCCTGTCTGGTAGGCAAGCCGTCGCGCCTGCCACGCATAAAAGAGATTTCCAACGACGATCGAGATCGCTGCCCCTGGCAAGATGGTCCCCCACACGAACGCCAGGGGGATACCGACCACCTGGTGGCACAGCACGGTGATCAGCAACAACTGGATGACGTTGTCGAGGAAGAGCCCAAACAATCCGTCCAGATCGCCGGGAACCACCCAAGGCAGGCGGAGCGCCATCACGCCCGTTCAAGGAGGGTGAGGACTTCGAGGTGATTGGTGTGAGGAAACAGATCGAACGCGACGGCCTGGCACAGCCGATAGCGCGGAAATCCGCTCACGAGCAGCTTGAGATCCCGGGTGAGGGCTTGGAGGTTGCAGGAGAGATAGACGATTTGCTTTGGTCTGGCGGCGAGGAGCGCTCCAGTCACCCGGTGATGCAGCCCAGATCTGGGGGGATCTACAACAACCACGTCGGGCTTTGCCTCCGACAGCCAAAAGCGTTTGTTGGCCAGGAGCTCTTCGGTCCGACCCAAATGAAACTGGACGTTGGTGATCGCGTTCTGCCTGGCGTTGAGGTGAGCCATCTGGAGGTTATGCGCATCCACATCGATCCCATACACCGTCCGGTATTTTGAGGCCAGGTAGAACGCGATCAACCCGATCCCGCAGTAGAGATCCCAGGCGATTCCGGAGGGCACACTGCTGACGAGCTCCACGAGTCTGGCATACATCCATTCAGCTTGGAGGGGGGTGGGCTGGAGGAAGTTCAAGGGATGCAGTTGAATCGCAAACGGCCCGATGCGGTCTTCCAGATAGGGATGGCCTCGCAGGAGAAACAGCTCATCGGGAATGGCAACATCCGCGACTTTCTGGTTGATGCCCCAGTAGAAGCTCGTCATCTCCGGATGCCGACGGATGAGTTCATCCGCCATGTCTTCAATGACTGAGCGCGTCCCCTGGGTCGTCATCAGACAGACCAGGAGCTTCCCTGTGGCGTGGCTGAATCGCAGGGTGAGGTACCGGAAAAACCCGTGGTGGGTCCTTGGATTGTAGGCTGGCAGGCCGGTCCGTTGCGCCAACCCCCTGACATCGCGCAGCACTGCACTCATGGCCTCAGGCAGCAGCAGACAGTCCTCGATATCCACGATGCGCCAAAACGACCGTGCGGCATGATAGCCTAACGTCAAGTGCTGCTGGGATTCGCTGAAGGTCAGTTCAGCTTTATTGCGGTAGCGCCACGGGTCATCGAGCGGCACCACCTCGACTGGCAGCGTTGGATCCAATTCGCCAACGGATCGGAGAAGCCACTGGTGCTTCAAGGCAATCTGATCGGCGTAGGCGAGATCCTGCAGGCTGCAGCCGCCGCACGTCCCGAAATAGGGGCAGGGGGCCTCAACTTTGGTAAAGGCCTCTTTTTCGTGGAGCAAGACCGCATCGGTCTTCATGGCATCACGGTTCAACAACCAGCCTATTATACGGGTCGGGGAAGGTCGGTGGGGTTAAAAATAGCGTCGGCGAGGGCGCAGATTCACCGCAAAGACCAGTCCGCCAACGAATCCCCCGACATGGGCCCACCACGCCACTCCGCCCAGATGGACCATCTGGCCAATCGTCGTCATCCCTTGGAGCCACTGGAGGACAAACCAGAATCCTAAAAACACAAACGCCGGGAGCTCCACGAACTGCCAGAAGAAAAACCAGGGAATGAGCGTGACGATCCGGGCAAACGGGAACAACAGGAAATACGCCCCCAACACGCCGGCGATCGCCCCGCTTGCGCCAATCATCGGCACCGTCGCTTGCGGCTGCATCGCCAACTGGACCAGCCCCGCCGCGATGCCGCTGCCGAGATACAACAACAGGAAGCGCCCGTGCCCTAACAGATCCTCAACGTTGTCCCCGAAGATCCAGAGATAGAGCATATTGGATCCTAAATGCAGCAAGCCACCATGCAGAAACTGCGAGGTGATCAGCGTCCCGATCAGCCGAGGCCATTGGAAGACGTCGTGGAGGGTACTCAACTCCCAGTCGGCCGGCACGACCCCAAACCGATAGAGCATCGTCTCAACCGCAGCGCCTTGCCGCAACTCCAGGAAGAACAGCCCAACGTTGGCCAGGAGCACGGCGCGAACCACCCACGCGGTGCGGTTGGAGGGAATGGTATCACGAACCGGGATCATCCCCCCACCTGTCTATTCGCCGATCGCGCCTCTGGCGGATCCCGCCAACGGCGGGAAGGCGAATCAATACTTCGCTTCCCACGAGGTCGGCCCCCCCGGCCCGACGCCGGCGACAGCCGGGGGGGAAGCTAGGTGGGGGGATCATGTCCGATCCGTGTGCACCGGATCAGGGATTTCAACGCCCACGAGACTGAGGTTAGCGTCGTCGGCGTGGGCGATCAGCGCGTCTCGTTCAAGCAGCAGCGTCTTTGCGGCTTCCACCGCCAGACACCGAACCCCCGAGGCGATGGCCACCGCGATGGTCTGGGGACCAAGGATGGGCAGATCGAAGCGCATGTCTTGGGTGGGGGAGGCCATCTTGATGACGACGAGGTCCCGCCCGGCCAGGTGGCCGGCTCGTTGAATGGCCGCGTCGGTCCCTTCCAAGGCCTCGACCGCCACGACGACCCGATGCTTCACGACGACGGTCTGGCCGATATCCAACTGCGCGAGGTGCCGAGCGGCCTGCATTCCCAGGCGGATGTCTTCCTGCTCCTCATGCGTCGGTTCCCGCCTGGTCAACACGCCCTTCGGGCAGAGGTTGGGCTTGAGGAACGTCGAGGAATCCAGCAACGTGATCCCGGCCTTGGCAAGACGCGCAGCCAGCGCCCCCAACAGCGCGTTGACGGAAAACTCCTTCACATGCGTCACAATGCCCAGGGCCTCAGGATCGAAGCGGACGCGCGAATCAAACAAGATTTCTTTCGTGACTTTCCCCGCCATCACGGCTTGGCGCACGTGGTGAGCATCCAGCCGGTCGATGAGGCGTTTCAGTTGCCCAATCGCGATCTCCTCATACACATCGACATGCTGAGCAAAGTCACGATCGACCCAGCCTTGAAGCCCGATCCCCACCACCGTCAGGCCTTGGCGTCTGGCTTCCTGCGCCACATGACGGGGAAACGAGCCAGCTCCCGCGATCACCGCACACGCATCAGGCATGGGCTTGGGGTCAGGCTGTTGTTGGTTGAGCGGGTCTAGGCGCGGCAGACGCCGCGTTTCGACTGTCGAATGAAGCTCAGGAGATGGTCGACTTCTGGGCAGTGATTGGCGTCCTGCGCCACCTGATCGATGGCGTGGCTCATCAACAGGCCGGAGTGGAACAGCACGCGGAAGGCCTTGCGCAGATGCTCCTTGGCGTCTTTCGAGATCCCGGCCCGACGCAACCCCTCGGTGTTCACCCCAAAGACCTTGGCGGGGTAGCCGACGCACGTGGCGTACGGGGGGACGTCTTGGACCACCCGCGACAGACCCCCGATGATGGCGAGGGTCCCCACACGCACAAACTGATGAATCCCCACCAACCCGCCGATGACGGCGGCATCTTCCACGAGGATATGCCCGGCCAGGGCCGCGCTATTGGCGATGACCACCTGGTTCCCGATGAAACAGTCGTGGGCGACATGGGAATACGCCATGAGCAAACAGTCCGAGCCAATGACGGTTTTGCCGCCGCCCCCTTTGGTGCCTGAATTGATCGTCACGTACTCGCGGATCCGGTTGCGGTCCCCGATGATCAGCTGGGTTTTCTCGCCGGTATACTTGAGATCTTGAGGAATGCTCCCGATGACCGCGCCCGTAAAAAGCTGGCAGTCGGAGCCGATGGTAGTGTCTCCCTCGATCACACAGTGCGCGCCGATCCGAGTCCGGGAACCAATCCGCACCTGGGGACCGACCACCGCATACGGACCCACGTCGACCCCAGCCTCCAAGACGGCCTGGGGATCCACAAGCGCCATCGGATGAACCGCCGTGCCTCGAGAGGCGCGGCGCCGCACCCGAGCCTTGGCGTTCACGTCCGCGTCACGCATCGGTTAACGCAAACATCAGTTCACCTTCACAGACGACCTTCCCATCGACGGACGCCCGGCTCGTAATCTGCCCCGTCCTGGAGCGGATCTTCCCTAACTCCGCCTCAATAATGAGTTGGTCCCCTGGGACCACGGGCTTGCGAAACTTCACCTGGTCCACCGCCATGAAGTACGCGAGCTTGCGCTTGTGCTCAGGTTTATTCAAGATCAGGATCCCCCCGACTTGCGCCATCGCCTCAACGAGCAGGACCCCCGGCATCACCGGCCGATCAGGAAAATGCCCCCGAAAGAAGTAGTCGTTAATCGTCACGCATTTCAACCCGACGGCTTTGGTGTCCGTCAACTCCACAATCCGATCCACGAGGAGAAATGGGTAGCGGTGGGGCAAGATCTTTTGGATCTGGGTGATGTCGAGCTGCGGCCCGACCATGACCTCGCGCGTCCCCGATTGGAGCGAGCCCACGCGCCACTGTTCCATCGCCTGATCCAGTTTGTGGAGGAGCTTCGCGTTCAACGGATGGCCGCTTTTGATGGCGATGACCGAGGCGTGCAAGCGGGTCCCTAACAGGTACAGATCCCCTACCAGATCGAGAATCTTGTGCCGGACAAACTCGTCTTCAAAGCGCAGCGTATTCTGGATCACCCCGCCGTTACCGATGACCAAGGTGTTCTCATACGTCGCCCCCTTCCCAAAGCCCTTGGCCCGGAGGGCCTCCGCCTCTTCCAAGAGACAGAACGTTCGGGCTGGGGCGATGGTGTCTTCAAACAGGGTTTCCAGGGAATTGAAGCTTGCAAACTGGGCTCTCAAGATGGGGTGGTTGTAGCTCAAGGTGTAGGAGATCTTCAACGTCCGGTCGGGAAACACCGCCAGCATCGAGTCGTCTTCTTGCACCATGATAGGCTCACGGAGGGAGAAGAATTTCCGTGGGGCCTGTTGCTCCACGGTCCCAGCCGATTTCAACAGGTGGACAAACGGCGACGCTGAGCCGTCGACCCCCGGCAGCTCAGGACCCGTCACTTCGACATAGGCGTTATCGATCCCCAGCCCATAGAGGGACGCCATGAAATGCTCAACGGTCTGGACTTCCACCCCGTCTTTGGCCAGACTCGTCCGGCGCATGCCGACTCCAGGATCGACGAGATGCTTGGGACTGGCCGGGATCGTGGGCCGATGGGGTAAATCCGTCCGGATGAAGATCACCCCGGTATCTGCGGGCGCTGGGAGAATCCGCAGGGTCACGGCCTCAGCGGTGTGAATGCCAAGACCACGGATCGAGACGTCTTTCGCCAGCGTGCGTTGAGCCTCGGACATCTAGCGCTTATCCGATTTGCTGGTTTTCGTCGCGTAGCGACTGTTCAGGAGTTTCAGCACATCGTCGGTCACATCATAGGCATCCTGGCCATACAACAAGGAGCGTTGATCCAGGACGAGCGAAAACCCGTTCGCTTTGGCGTACTCCGTCACCGTCTGCTGAATTTCATCGAGGATGTCCTTGGCGAGCTGGTTGCGCTTGCGCACGAGCTCCCGTTCGGTGCGCGTCTTCAGGCGTTGAAACTCGTCAGACTTCTCTTCGATTTCCCTGGCCTTGGCCTCCTTGGTTTGGTCGTTGAGGAGCTCGAGGTTCTGGCGCAGTTTCTTCAGCTCGTTCACGCGACCCTCCAGCTCGGTTTGTTTCTGCTTGCTGGTTTGTTCTAAGACCTGGTCGGATTCCTTCGTCCGCTGATACCCATCAAAAACCCGCGCCAGATCCACGTAGCCAATTTTTGTGTCGGCGGCGTCAGACGGGGAACAAGGAACAGACAACAGACAGCAGACGACAGCAGACAGAAGACAGACAAACCACGGCGAACGTGAGCGCCTCGTCCTGATCATTGCTTTCTGTCCTCTGATCTCTGACTTCTCCCGCCTGCCCTGTGATCCGAGGGGCGGGCAGGGACCTCTGACCTCTGCCATCTGATCTCCTTGTGTTAGAAGCTCCGACTAATGTTGAAATGCAGACGAGGCCGGCGCTTCTCGCTTGCAAGACGGCTGACTGGAAACCCTATATCCACACGAACCGGGCCAATCGGGGTGTTCACCCGCGTCCCAATCCCCACGCCTGATTTCAGGGAGCTGCCAAAATCACTGAGGTGCCGCCAGACGTTCCCGACATCGTAGAAGAGCGATCCTTTGAGGATGGGTTTGCCCCGCTCGTCCTTCAACAGGGTGGCGACCTCTTCCAGCGTCCCAAGGAACATGGCTTCCCCACCGATGGGGTCGTTGGATGCTGAATCCACGGGTCCGACACGCCGCTCGCGGAACCCTCGAATGGTGTTGCTCCCCCCGGCGAAGAATCGCTCAAAGATGGGGACTTCGGGAGTATTGGAAAACTCGTTCACGAGACCAGCCCGCGCACGGCTTTCAAAGACAAACCGGTCAAAATGGGACAGATAGGCGCTGGCCCCACCTTGGAACCGGTAGAACTCCTTGTCTCCGCCAAGGATCCCGCCAGCCAAATCCGCCGACCCAAACGCATAGAATCCCTTTGTTGGATCGAACCGGTTATCCCGGGTATCCCATGTGAGCGTGAGTCCGCCCACGCTGACGTGATTGCGACCCTGCTCGGCTTTCAGGTCAGCTGAGGCATCCGCCACGACATCGGAGATTGCGATCCGAAAGAGCTGATAGTTCAGATCCAGTCGGAGCGTGTCAGTAAACTCCTTGCCCAGCCGAATCCCCCCACCCTGGCGCTCCTCTTCAAACGCCAATCCCAGATTGCGGCTGCGCAGGCGAGTCCGGTTGAACACATCGATCCCAAACGACCACGGATAGCCAAAGATCCAGGGCTCGGTAAATGACAGATCAAAGAAGCGACGGACAGTCCCGACCTCGGCGCGGAACCGGAGATCCTGCCCCGCCCCCGTAAACGTCGGGAAGTTCCTCAAGTCAAAATTGCGCTGCTCGACCTCGACCAGTCCCACGAGGCGATCCACCGAGGAAAGCCCCCCGCCAAAACTGAAACTGCCAGTCTTGGCTTCTTTGACCTCGACGACAAGATCCTGATGATCGGGCTGGGTGGTCGGCTCGGTATTGACATCAACCTCTTCAAAGAACCCGAGATTATAGAGCCGTTCGATCGAACGGCGGATCTTTTTCCCGTCAAAGGGCTGTCCTGGGGCAATGCGCAGCTCCCGACGGATGACGACGTCCTTGGTGTGCAGGTTCCCGCGGACCTCGACCCGGTTCACATACACGAGTTCATTCTCCGTAATCCGAAAGGTCAGATTGACGCGTTTCGTGGCGTCATCCAGCTGGGTGTCGGGATTCACCTGCGCATTGATGTACCCACGGTCGCCATAATACTGCTTGATGGCCCGCAGGTCGGCCTGCAGCGCCTCCGTGTCGTACACGGCTCCCGGTTTCAACGTGAGCCACTTGCGCAGCTCATGTTCTGGGAAGAGCACCGCCCCCGCCATCGCGACCTGACCCACCCGATGCTGGAGGCCTTCGGTAATTGTCAGCTTCGCCACCAACCCTTTACCGGAAGGATCCACCGCGACGGTCTTTGTCACCGCGACATCCTGATAGCCATGGCGGCGATAGAAGGACCGAACGCGCTCGAGGTCCTCCTCGAACACCTGCTCATCATACACCCCTGACGTCAACCACTGCTTCCGCTTGGTCTTCAGGAGCCGGCGAATCTGGCGATCCGGAAAGGCGAGGTTGCCCTCCACGAAGATCTCCTTCATGCGCATCCGGGGACCTTCGTCCACCACCACGTAGACGGTCGCCGTGTTGGTCTTAGGATCCTCCACGAGGTTCGTGGCAACTTCTGCTTGAAAGTAGCCCTTGCGGTGATACTCCGCTTTCACGTGGTCAACCCCCTCCTTGAGCTTGCGGGGATCGTAGAGCTCGCCCTTCTTGATCCCCAGGAGCTTGAGGACGCGGTCTTTGCGCAGGCGTCGAGCGCCCTCAACGTCGATCGCGCCAAGCGTGGGTTTCTCCTTCACCACGAAGATGACCTGCAACCCTTCAGGAATGGACTCGGTCTCAACCTGCACGTCAGTGAAGTAGCCCAGCGCATAGAGGCGTCGGATATCCTCGCTGATGATGCTGTCCTGATAGGGCATCCCCGGCTTGGTTTGCACCCGCGCTAAGCACGTTTCCTTGGCAATCGTGCTCGTGCCTCGCACCTCCACCATCACCACCCGACGGCCTGCGGGTGCGGTGGTTGTGGCCGTGTCGTCTTTTGCGATCGCGCCGGTGATCGCGGCAGTCGTCACGACCACCAGACCGAGCAGTTGCAGCGCCCGTGGCCGGTGGACGCCAGACCCTACGCGAGGTTTTCGAATCGCGTGTACTCCTTGAGGAAGGCGAGCTTCACGGTGCCGGTCGGGCCGTTACGCTGCTTGCCGATGAGGATTTCCGCGATACCTTTATTGTCTTCCGACGGATTGTAGTATTCCTCCCGGAACAGGAGGAGGACGACATCGGCATCCTGCTCAATCGAGCCGGATTCCCGGAGATCCGATAATCGGGGACGAAACGTCTCGCGGCGCTCGGGGGCCCGCGAGAGCTGACTGACCGCGATGATCGGGATGTTGAGCTCCCGGGCCAGGGCTTTAAGGTTGCGCGAGATCACCGCGATCTCTTGCTGACGGTTCTCCGACCGCGAGCGCTCCTCCATCAACTGCAGGTAATCGAGGATCGCCAGCGCAATCCCCTGACGGCTCTTCAACCGCCGGGCCTTGGCCCGCAGTTCCAAGACGGAGAGCCCCGGCGTGTCATCGATGAAGAGCGGGGTCTCGGAGAGTTTGCCCGCGGCCTGCGTGAGCTTCGGCCAGTCGCTGGTCGCCAGCATCCCCGTGCGGACATTGTGCGCGTTAATCCGGGCGTGGGAACACAGCATCCGTTGGACAAGATGTTCCTTGGACATTTCCAAACTGAAGATCGCCACGGGAGCTTTTTCCACCAACGCGACGTGCTCGGCGATGCTCAGGGCAAGGCTGCTCTTGCCCATGGCGGGCCGGCCCGCGACGACGATCAACTCCGCAGGCTGCAGTCCTGCGAGCATCTGGTCCAGCTCCGTAAATCCGGTCGGCAGACCGGTGATAAAGCCCTTGCGCTGGTAGAGGGTGTCGATGGTCTCAATGGAACTTTTGATCAGCTCCTTGACGGCGACCGCGTCGCGCTTGATCTTCTTCGAGGCGATGTCGAAGATTCTCGCTTCCGCCCGATCGAGGAGCAGATCCGCAGCGGTGGTTTCCTCGTAGCATTCGCTGGCAATGTGGGTTGAGGCTCTGATGAGGTTGCGCAGGATGGCTTTTTCCTTGACGATCTGGCAGTAGTGTTCAATATTCCCGGCCGTCGGCACCACGCTCGTCAAGGTGGCCAAGTAGCTTGGCCCGCCGACTTCCTCAAGGACGTTGCGGCGCTTCAGCTCGTTCGTCAAGGTGACCAGATCCACGGCCACGTTGCCCTTGTAGAGGCTGAGGATCGCCGCAAAGATCCTGCGATGGGCCTCTTTATAGAAGGCTTCTTCTTCCAAGAACTCGGCAGCCGTCGCCAGCGCCTCTTCTTCAAGGAGCATCGAACCGAGGACTGCCATCTCGGCGTCGAGGTTCTGCGGGGGAAGCCGCTCGAGGGTGGTGAGTTCTGGCAAATCCATTGAAGTCCTTTCACGAACTTCGTCTATTGCGGATTTTGGATTGTCGATTTTGGATTTGAGAGATTATTCAATCCGCAATCCGCATTCCCTGCCCGCTCCTTGGGTCGTGGGGCAGGCGGGCACAATCCGCAATGTCTTTTCCTTCAGGCCTTGACGACCCACAGCTTGAGCGTCGCGGTGACCTCAGGATGGAGACGCACCGGCACGTCGTAGATCCCCAGGGTCTTGATGGGTTCGTCCAGCTTGATGGCGTGCTTTTCAAGCGTGATGCCTTCTTGGGCGAGCATCTCCACGATGTCGTGGGCGGTGATCGACCCGAAGGCCACGTCGTGCTCGCCGAGGGTCAGCTTCACGCTGAGCGAGCGGCTTTCGAGTTGGCGCTTGAGCTGTTCGGCCTGCTCGCGCACGCGGGTGAGTTTCGCTTGGGCTTGGCGCGTGCGTTCCTCGACGGCTCGCAGGGTGGCCGGGTTGGCCTCAAGAGCGAGGCCTTGCGGGAATAAGTAATTGCGGGCAAAGCCGGGCTTGACATGCACGACACCCCCCGCTTTGCCGACTTGCTCGACGTCTTTCAGAAGAATGACATCCATTAGGAGAAGGCTTGAGAAGGCTCAAGAAGACTTGAGAAGATCACAAGAGGGCACAGCAGGCGTAAGAAGGCAAAAAAGGCCAGAAGGCATTGGATCGTTTCTCGGTCATACTGCCCTCTGGGCCCTCTCAAGCCCTTTAAAGCCTTCTTGAGTCTTCTCATGTTTACATCGCGACGTACGGCAGGAGGGCCATATACCGGGCCCGCTTGATCGCCACGGCCAACCGTCGTTGGTGCCTGGCACAGGTCCCGGTAATGCGTGAGGGGGTGATCTTCCCTCGCTCACTGACAAACCGGCTCAGCCGATCGAGCTCCTTGTAATCGATCTCGTCAATCCGCTCGGCACACAACCGGCAGGATTTCGGAGGACCTCGTCGGATTATTGGCATCTGCTCAAGCTCCTCATGCTCTGCTGATGGGCCACGCGACCTCCTCGGCTCTTGGCTGCGGGCTCAGGGCCGTTACCCTGAGCCCTGAACCCAGAGCCCTGAACGAGCGGAGGTTTTGAAACGGACTCTTAAAACGGGGGCTCCTCCAAGGCTTGGTCTTGCGGCACGCTGTCCGCCATGGGTTCTTCCGCCGCGAGTGCCTCAGCGGGCTCAGGGCTGCCTTTCGGGGGCCCAAGGAATTGGACCCGATCGGCTCGCACTTCCAGGGTCGAGCGGGTTTTGCCGGCCTGCTCCCAGCTGCGGTAAATGAGCCGACCTTCGATGAAGACGGACCGGCCCTTCTTGAGATACTGGTTGCAGATTTCGGCCTGTTTGTTCCAGACGACGACGGTCACAAAACACGCCTCCTCTTTGCGCTGGCCAGCCTGATCTTTAAAGAACGAGTTCACCGCCACGCGCAGGTTCGCGACAGGGGTGCCGCTTGGCGTATAGCGCAGCTCAGGATCCCGGGTGAGGTTGCCGATCAGCAGCACGCGATTGAGATTGGCCATCGGTTAACTGGCCGCTGGCTGTTTGGCCAGGTGGTGGTCGGTCCGGTTGAGCACCAGAAAGCGCAAGATCGCCTCGTTGAGCCGAAGGAGCCGCTTGAGTTCATCGAGTTGTGCCGGGGCCATCCGGAACTGGACCAGGTGATAGTGGCCCTCTTGCTGCCGCGCAATCCGATAGGAGAGGCGTCGGCGTCCCCAGTTTTCGGATCGCTCAATCTGGCCGCCGAGTTTTTTGATCGGCTCTTCCAGCTGAGCCACCGATTGAGACAGCTCCGCGTCTGTGCCGGACGCCTTCAGGATCGCAAGCACTTCGTACAGTCGGTCCGTCGTCATTACGCGTTCACCCCGCCCCCATGATCCCGCCATTTGGCGGGGTTCACACGATTCATCGCCACCTCAATCCCTTGTGTCGCCCACAGTTCACACGCCACCGCAGCCTGTTCGATCATCTGATGGACCGTCGGACGCTCCTGCGCGTCGAATGGCGATAAGACAAACTCGGTCAGGTCTCTCGGCAGGGGCATTGCCCCAACGCCAATCCGCAAGCGAGCCACCGCGTGGGTCCCCAGGACCTCAAGACAGGAAGCCAACCCATGGTGCCCCCCGTCGCTCCCTTTTGGCCTCAAGCGCAGGGTCCCCAAGGGGAGATTGACGTCATCACACACAATCAGCATATCCTGAGGAAGGACCGGTCGTTCAGCGGCAGTGGCCAACGCTTCCCCCGACTGATTCATCATGAGTTGCGGGAGGAACAGCCGAACCACGGCGTGGCCGGGTTTCCAATCCCCAGACAGTGCGATCGTTTCACGCGCTTTGAATTTCGGTTTCCACTGAACCCGGCGTGTTCTGGCCAGTCGCCGGACCACCTCGAAACCCACATTGTGTCGCGTACCCTCATAGGGCTGCCCGACATTGCCAAGGCCCACGATGAGTTTCATCCCACCACCTGGCGCAGGCTCGCGTTCCGCGAGCCCTGGCCGCCCCCTGAAAACTGCTCACCGGCCACGGTGGCGTGACGTGGTTCATGTGGCGCACAAACGCAATCGACCATTGAGCCCTCTCCATGAAGTGCCACCGGCGACAGGTGGTGGGATCATCCATCCCCGTTACTTGTCGTCTTTCTTCTCGGCCTTCTCGGGTTTCTCAGGTTTCTCAGCTTTCTCAGGCTTCTCTTCGGCCGCCTCACCTTCCGCTTCCGGTTTCTTCTCGCGAATCACCTCCGGCTCCGTCACGGCTTCGGCGACCGCTTCCACCTTTTCTTCCTTCGGCGCCAGCACTGAGGCAATCACCCCTTCGGGGTCTGTCGTCATCCGTGCCCCCTCGGGCGGGGCCAGATCCCGGACATGGATCGTCTCCCCGATCTTCAGCGCACTGACGTCATACTCCACCTGTTTGGGAATGGCGGTGGGCAGACACTCGACTTCGATGTCGCGCAAGAAATGCTCGAGCACCCCGCCCTCTTGCTTGACCCCCACCGGCTCACCCTTCAAGACGATGGGGATCTTGATGCGAATCTGCTCGGTCAGCGTAATCGCGTGGAAGTCCACATGGGTGATCTCCCCAGTGACCGGATCGCGCTGCAGATGCTTGATCAGGACTGGTTTCTGCCACGCCCCGCCCTTTTGGCTGCGAGACACCTCTGCGGATCGTCCCAAAAGGGCGGGGTCCGCCTCGACGGATAGTTTGACCAACCCATGCTCACCAGCCCTGGCGTGGAGGAATTTCACGAGATCCCGATGGCTGATCACCACGGGCGTCGGGGAGGTCGTTTTGCCATACACCACGCCGGGGATCAAGCCTTCCCGACGCAACCGGCCAACGGCCCGTGTCCCCGCTGTCGTGCGTCGTTTCGCCACGAGTTCAGCCAGTTGTTCACCGCTGGGTTTCTTGGGGCTCATCCGGATACTCCATCGAAGAGCGAGCTGATGGACCGCTCATCGTGAATCCGCCGAATCGCCTCGCCCAAGAGCGGGGCGACTGACAGGACCTTGAGCTTGCGATGACGTTTGTCCTCGGGCAGTGGGATGGTATCGGTCACGATGAACTCTTGTAACGGGGAACTGGCGATGTTCGACACCGCCGGACCTGAGAGCACCGCGTGGGTCACGGCTCCATAGATGGTTTTCGCTCCAGCGCGCTTCAAGGCTCTCGCCGCCTCGAGGATGGAGCTGCCCGTGGCGATCAGGTCATCAACCAGCAGACAACACTTCCCTTGGACCTCCCCGAGGATGTGCATGGCCTCGATGGACTCCGGGGTTTTGCGGCGCTTGTCCACAATCGCCAGCCCCGCCTCCAGCCGCTTGGCATACGCCCGGGCCATCTTGATCCCACCGACGTCGGGAGAGACCACGACGAGCGGGGCGAGCCGCTTGCGTCTGATGTACTGCTCAAACACCGTCACCGCATAGAGATGATCCAGGGGAATATCGAAGAACCCTTGGATCTGCCCGGCGTGGAGGTCCATCGTGAGGACCCGGTCCGCCCCGGCCGTGGTAATGAGATTCGCGACGAGCTTTGCAGTCACGGGCACTCGAGGCTGGTCCTTGCGGTCCTGCCTCGCGTAGCCGTAATACGGGATGACCGCCGTGATGCGCCGCGCCGACGCCCGACGGCTCGCATCGATGATGATGAGCAGTTCCATCAGATTGTCGTTGGACGGTGGGCAGGTTGGCTGGATGACAAACACATCCTTGCCACGAATGTTCTCGTTGATCTTGACCCGGATTTCCCCGTCACTGAATCGACCGACGAGGCAGTTGGAGAGCTTGGTCTTCAGACGCCGGCACACCGCTCTGGCGAGCGTCGGGTTGGCGTTCCCGCTGAAAATCGCTAAGTCGCTGTTGCGCGTTGGCATCGTCGTTATCGCCGCCTCGACTTGGCGGTCAGTCGCGTCGCCACGGCGCCCTTGCGCCGGGGCGGCTTGGCACCCTTTCGCTTCTTCGCTGGCGCGGGACGGCGGCGAACTGGCTTGGCTGGTCGTTTCTTTGTGGAGGGTTTCTTTGGAGCGGCTCGTCTTGCACCCGTCGGTTTCTTGACGCCGGTCTTCGCTGCCGGCTGCGGCTTGGTCTTGGCGGCTGACGCCTCGTGCGCATCGGAGGCTTTATGGTCCAAGAGGTGCGCGGGGACCCCGACCACCACCCCGCGCGGCGGCACATCACGGCCTTTCGGAATCACGCTGCCAGCGCCAGTCACCGCGCCGGCTCCCACCTTGACGGGCGCAATGAGGATGGTGTCGCAGCCAATAAACGCGCCCTTCCCAATCGTCGTGGGCAGCTTGCTGGTCCCATCAAAATTGGCCGTGATGGTTCCCGCGCCGATGTTGACGTCGTCTTCCACCGTCGTATCGCCAAGGTAACTCACGTGGTTGATCCGAACCCCCGTGCCGAGTTTTGTGCGCACGAGTTCCACGAAGTTGCCAACGCGCACGTCATCCTCCACGACCACCCCGCGACGCAGCCGGGCAAACGGCCCGATCGCGCACCGTTTGCCAATCACGACGTCCGACTCAATGACCGTGCCGGGATAGATGGTCGTATCATGCCCAATCGTCACCCCGTGCTCGATAAAGGTCGTCTGGGGATCGACAATCGTGACGCCGTTACTCAGGTGGCTGTCGAGGATCCGCTGCCGGATGACCCGCGTGGCTTCCGCCAAGTCCACGCGCGAATTGACCCCCATCGCCTCAGCCGCTTTTTCCACCCGCACGGTTTGAAATTTCGTGCCCTCCCGCGTCGCCAAGATGCTGATGGCCTTGGTCAGGTACCACTCTTTCTTCGTCTGGCTTGGCGCAACACTCGCCAGCGCTTCAAACAAGGGCTGGGCCTTGGCGCAGATGGGCCCGACATTGATTTCGCGGATGGCGCGCTGCTGGGCGTTGGCTTCCGCTTCCTCAACGACGCCCGTGATGGCGCCGGTCGCCTCGCGGACAATGCGCCCATAGCCGGCAGGATCGGCGAGGTGTGCCGTGAGGAAGGTGCACGTGGCGTTGGACTTGAAATGGGATTCGATCAACCGTTGGATGGTCGTGCGACGCAAAAGCGGGGTATCCGCATACAGAATCAACACGTCCCCCGACAGATTGCCCAAGGTCCGCTTGGCGGCTAACACCGCATCCCCGGTCCCCAGGGGAGCCTTTTGGATGACCACCTTGACCTCTTTGGGGAGCTGCGGTTTGATCTGCTCGGCGTCTTCTCCCACGATGACAATCGGCTGCTTGACCCCTGAAGCGGCCGCCAGGTCAAGCGCATACGCGATCATCGGCCGCCCGCAGATCGGATGCAACACTTTCGGGAGGCTCGACTTCATGCGGGTCCCTTGGCCCGCGGCAAGAATCATGATTTGAATGGGTCTCATGAGTGACAATCCTTCAGTTGCGTTGGCCCCAGCGCCGAGTTGGCTGGGGAGCCTGGAATCGAACCAGGATACTCAGGTCCAAAGCCTGATGGCTTACCGTTAGCCGACTCCCCAACACGTTGGCAGATACCCTCGATCCATCCCGCAATTCTCCGGTTGAGGTTCGCGCTGCGATGGACACGCACCCGGACCAAGCCGTGATACGCATCACCGATGTTCTTCCGTCGAGACCGAATGGCGTGGCGTTTCCAGCGAATGGTCTGAAACGTTCGAAGGGAGAGGTTCAACTGCTCGGCCCAGAATGATTGGGCCTTCCTCGCGTCTGCCGTCTCATGAAGGTAGATCTCAAACGTCACGTCATTGAGACTGATCAGACAACTCGCTTGAAGCCATGTGAGAAAGATCTTGATCGCTCTTGGATCTGAGTTGGAAAAAATCACACTCGCGGAGACATTGTGCGGCTTTTGCTTCGAACCCTCTGCCCAATAGAAGGCGATGCCGAGCATGAAGAGATCGCGCTCGGTCAACGTACCAACCTCTCGCTTCGCTTGCTCAATGATGGCCTGGGTTCGTTGAACCCTTCTCTCTCGAACGACGATCGCGCCCCTTCGCTGCGCCTGCCGTTTTAACTCCGTCAAACGCTGAGGGCGTGTCTCAACGAACCCTTCTGCCTTGAACCACCGCCAGAGGGTTGATTTTGCAACCCCAACATGTTTGAGGATGTCCTGATAGGTTGCGCCATGTTGGCGTAAGCGAATCGCCTCAACGCGGTCAGAGCGCCTCATACTCCCCTTCTGCGCCACTCGGAGAGGGAGAGATGCCGCCCCGTGATTGCTCCGCTTCGTAGGCCTCCAGGACCTTCTTCTGGAGGTATTGCCGGAACTCCATCGTAATCGGATGCGCGATGTCACGATGGGAGAGCGCGTCGGACGTCTCGAGCTCCCCCGTCCCAGCGAGCGGGGGGGTGTGCCGTGGCAAGGCCGCGCCGCACTGGCTGCAAAAGCGGTGGCCCAGGTCATTTTTGGCCTGGCAGTTGGGGCAACTCGTTTTGGGTTTTCGCGAGGGCATCGCTACAAAGAGCCCGTGTTTGCCTTCGATGATCTTCACGTTGCGCACGACAAAGCAGTTGTCGAACGTCAAGGTGGCGTACGCCTTCAAGCGCGTTTGCGGATGGTCGCGCAAGGCCACGCGAACCTCAGTGATCTCCATCGGCTAGACGCCCATGCTGCGTCTTGACCACATGAACCGACCACGATGGGGAGCCAGCCTGCCGAAGCTGCTGGGCCACGGTGTTGGCATGGTCACGCGAACGACAGAGTCCAAAGACGGCGGGTCCGCTCCCGGAGATGCGTGCGACAAGACTCCCGCTTTGCTGCAGGCAGGTCTGAATCTCCGTAATGACAGGACAACGCCGGATCGCCTCAGGTTCGAGGTCATTCGAACATCCCTTGGCGAGCTCGCCGAGCGAGCCGTTGCACAAGGCGTGTAGGCACATCGTAATGGAGGGGGGTGGTTCTGTCAAGCCCCGCCCCAATTTTTCCGACTCGGCTCCAGCACGGTAAACCGCATCGTCTCGGCAAAACATCTTGAGTAACAGTTTCCGTTTCGGCTTAGCAAATTGGGGCGGGGTCAAGCGGGATTCTTGGCGGCGTCCGTCGAACCCAGCGTACACGTCTTTCGTCGACAGGCGCACGGGGGGCACCACCAGCGCGTGCCACAGGGTCGGCAGATCGCCATCCAGCGGCTCGCACTGATCCCCGCGTCCCCGGCCAATGGCAAACGCCGCCTCCTCGAGGAAAAAGGGCACGTCGCTGCCAAGGCGACCCGCCAATTCGAGGAGCTGCGTTCGGGAGAGTCGCACGTTCCAGAGCTGGCGTAGACCGATGAGCGTCGTCGCGGCATCTGAGGAGCCGCCCCCTAAGCCGCTTGCGATAGGAATCCGCTTGATGAGATGGATCGCAACGCCTTGCTGAACGCCACACGTCTCTTGGACCAACGCGGCGGCTTGGGTGACGAGGTTCTCAGGTCCACAGTCAAGGTTCGGATCGTCGCAGGTGACCGTCATCCCCTGAGGCTGGGGCGCCAACGTCAGTTCGTCAGCCAGATCGAGGCGTTCAAAGAGCGTTTCGAGCTCGTGGTAGCCGTCAGGCCGTTTCCCGACGACGTGCAGGGAAAGATTCAGCTTGGCAGGAGCTAGGAGGCGCAGCATGAGATCACCCACGTGCTCTGGGTTGAAGGTTCTAGGTTCTAGGCCAAACCGACTCGCTTTAGGCTAACGCCCTGAAAAGAGTCGCGTGATTACTGACTGACTTGTGCGTTCACTTCGTCAAATAAGGCTTTCACTGGTGGGCGGGAAAAATACCAGATCACCAACGACACGGGGACCGAACCGAAGAGAAGGGTCATCAAGACGGATGCGAGACTTCCTTCCCCCTTACAGACGAAATTTCCCAAGATCAAATGGAGGAGAAATATGAGATTGAGGACAATCGTGAGCTTTCTCGCCCATGTACGAAAATGACTCAATCCATGCAGACATCCGATCGTCGTGCAAACAAGCACGCCGCCGACTCCGGAAAAAATCGCATAGGCTAGTTCATTGATGGTGCAATACGTAGTACTGAGACCGGCTGTGCACCCATACAACAATCCACCAAAAAATAACAATGTGGCATAGAGCTGGATATGCCACTTTTTAGCAGAAACCATGGACCAGTCGATCAGCCCTCAGGATTGCTGGTAGCGAAACCGTGCACGCCGGGGAAGGGTTGACTGAATCTACAGCCCCGAGCCTAGAGCGTGTTGCTTGAAGCGAAGGACATCCCGCGCGGCCTGCGCGATGTCCTCCGGCATGAGGCCAAACGCCTTCAGGAGATCAGCCGGATCGCCCGAGGTCCCAAAGCGATCCAGCACCCCGACAAACCGCATGGGCACCGGCTGCTCTTGGACGATCACCTCCGCCACTGCGCTGCCCAGTCCGCCTAAGACCGTGTGTTCCTCGGCCGTCACCAGAGCACCGGTTTCGCGCGCCGCGCGAATCAACATCACCTTATCGAGCGGTTTGATAGTATGGACATTCATCACGCGGGCGTCAATCCCCTCTTTCGCCAACAGGTCTGCAGCTTGGAGTGCATGCGACACCATGATCCCGCAGGCCACGAGGCTCACATCGTTGCCCTCGCGCAGAACAGTCGCCTGGCCGATGGTGAAAGGCTCCTCGGGTTTTGTGATGATCGGAACGGGGCTGCGTCCCAAGCGCAGGTACACAGGCCCCGGATGCGCGGCGGAGGCCAAGGTGGCTTTCTTCGCCTCGATGGCATCGCAGGGGGCCAGGACGGTCATATGTGGAAGACTTCGCAGGTGTGCAAATTCTTCCAGCGCCTCGGCGGTTGCCCCATCGGCGCCGACAGACAACCCCCCATGCGAGCCAACAATCTTGACGTTGAGCTGTTGGTAGCAGACGGCCAAGCGCATTTGCTCAAGGGCTTTGCCGGTCACAAACTGTGAAAATGAGCAGGCAAAGGGGATTTTGCCCATCATCGCCAGGCCCGCAGCCGTGCCCACCATATCCTGCTCCGCGATCCCAACGGAAAAGAAACGATGCGGGTAGGCCTTCTTGAACCAGATCGCTCGCGCAGAGTCCTCAAGATCGCCCGACAGGGCAACGACATTGGGATGGGTCTTGCCCAATTCCAACAACCCTTCGCCAAATCCGTCACGGGTCGGTTTGTCCGCCATTAGACCTTCACCATCCGCAGCTCATTCAACGCCTTGTCCAATTCATCGGGTTTGGGAGCCACCCCATGCCAGGCGGGATTGAGTTCCATAAACGAAACCCCTTTGCCCTTCACCGTTCGCGCGATAATCACCTGAGGCTTGCCACGGATGGTCTTCGCCTCATCGTAGGCGTCGATCACGCGGACGAGGTCATGGCCGTCGATCTCAATCGCATGCCACCCAAACGCCCGCCACTTATCGGCGAGCGGCTCGATATCTTGAATCTCTTTCACCGGACCGTTTTGCTGCAACTGATTCGCATCGATGATCGCGCACACGCTCTCCAGCTTGTGATGGTGGGCGGTCATCGCCGCTTCCCACACTTGGCCTTCCTGAATTTCCCCATCGCCCAGCAGACAGTAGATCCGCCGCGTGCGGCCGTCCAAGCGATCGGCGAGCGCAATCCCGTTGGCCATTGAGAGCCCTTGACCAAGCGACCCCGAGGCGATCTCCACCCCTGGCGGCGAATCTTTTTCCGGGTGCCCCTGCAATCGGGTCGGATAGCGTCGGAGCGTCATGAGCTCCTCTTTCGGAAAATAGCCTCGATGCGCCAAGACCGCATAGAGCGCCGGACATCCATGACCTTTCGACAGCAAGAAGAGATCCCGCCCCGGCCACGACGGATGCTTGGGATCATGCCGCAGCGCGTACCAGTACAGGCCGATGAGAAGTTCCACCATCGAGAGCGATCCGCCGGGATGGCCGCTGCCTGCCTTGGCAATCATCGTCAAGATGTCCTGCCGTAACTCAACGGCCAGCCGCCGCAACGCGGTGAGATCAGGTTTCGTCATCCCACCACCTGATGCTGTCCCGCCGAAGGCGGGACAATGCAACACACCAGATGTTGTCCCACCCGAATTTCAACACTCTCATCCATCACTCCACGTTGCATGGGCTGCCTTCGGCAGCCCGCATCAGGTGGGGGGATCATGGGGCAATCGCCATCACGTCCCGATGCAAGAGGGATTCCAGCTTGTGTTTCACGACCTCAAGGCTCGCATCGAGGCGCAGCGCGTTCTCCCAGGCGGCTTGGGCCTTCTTGAGGTTGCCTTGCCGCCGATACGCATCCCCGAGATGATCGAAGACCGTCGGATCCGTGTCCAAGAGTGTGGCGGCGCGCTCAAGCTGGCGGATCGCCTCGTCTAGCTCACCCAGTTGGTAGGAGACCCATCCCAGACTATCGAGATAGGCCCCGTTGTCAGGATCCAGCGCCACGGCCCGTTCGATCAAGGCCTTGGCTTCTTTGAGATTCACGCCTGCCTCCGCATCGAGGTACCCTAAATAGTTGAGCGCATCCGCGTGGTTCGGATCGAGCTCAATCGTACGCCGTAGTTCCTGCCGGGCTTCCTGTTTGCGCTGGAGGCGGTCGAGCTGGGCCCCAAGGTAGAAGTGCGCTTGGGCGGACGTCCCGTTGAGGGCCACGGCTCGTTCAAACGCCCGCAGCGCTTCCGCCGGGGCGTCGGCCTCGCGATACACCACCCCGAGCATCAGATAGAGGTCTGCCGGTTGGGCGGCGTTCGGAAGTTTTTCGCCAATCACGTGTTGAGCTTTGGCATACTGTTTGTCCACGAGCCATAACCGCACCAGCCCGAACAGTGCCTCGAGATCATTCGGGGCTAAGTCCAAGGCCGTCTCGTATTCGTCGATGGCTTCCTTGGTTCGCTGCTGGCTCGCGTAGACCCGGGCAGCATGCAGGTAGAGCCGTGGGTTCAAGGGATCCAAGCGGATGGCGTCTTCGAAATGCGCGGCGGCCTTGTCCAGTTGGTTGTTCAGTTCGTAGGTCAGGCCCAAGACGACCCGAATCTCAATGGAGTCGGGCGCCAGCTCCATCGCACGGGACAGTTCCTGGATGGCTGAGGAGTACTGGCCGAGCCGCCCGTAGAGCACCCCCAGGTTGAAGCGCAACTGGGACGAGGAGCCATATTCCTTGATGAGCCGCTCGTAGAGGTGGGCCGCCTGCTCGAGTTGCCCTTGAAGCACATAGAGATCGGCGAGGGTGCTGAGCACAAAGCGATCCGTGGGCTCTTGCTCGATCAGGCGTTCATACGCGCGGATCGCCTCATCGAGCTCGCCCTGCGAGGTGTGGAGCATCGCCACCCACCGCAAGGCATCGCGGTGAGAGGGATCGAGGGTCAGCGCCCGCTGAAACGACTTGAGGGCTTGGTGAATCTCCCCGAGTTTGACGTAGGTCGCGCCAATCCGCACGTACAGGGAGGGTGACTCATAATCATGCTCCAGGGCCTGCTGATACGTCTCGAGCGCATCGGACAGATGGGCCGAGCGTTCGAGCATCAACCCGCGCATGTACAAGGCGTACACATTCCGTTTGGCTTCTTGGCTGCTCTGCAACGGCACGTGGGCGCATCCCCCCACCCCGAGTGTGCAAAGCAGCAGCCAGATGAGTCTCGTCGAGGTCACCATCCATCGCCATGGGCCGCCCTTCCCCCTGTTGGGTTCAGGGCTCGCTGTGCAACCGCTCCCGCCCCTGGAAGGACCGGGACGGGCCACTCCCCTGATCGACTCGCCGTCTCAGACACGGCGATTAGTGCTTCTTATGCCGCATCCGCCTGCGCAATTTCTTGCGCTTGTGCGTGCGGATTTTCCGCAGCTTGCGCTTTCTGCCGCTTGGCACGTTGCGCCTCCTCTCAATGCGAACCACGTAACCAGTAACCAGAAACCAGAGAAAACATCTGGTTACTGGTTTCTGGTTTCATCCGTGCTAGTGAATCACTTTATTCAGGGGATACTCGATGATGTCTTGGGCCCCGGCGTCTTTCAATTTCGGGACGAGCACCTTCACCTGATGTTCCTCGATGACGACCTCCACCGCCCACCACGGATCCGTGCCATCTTTGGACCACAATTGGGACACGGTGGGACGTTTCATCGCCGGCAGGACGTCCATCACCCGCTTCAGCTGCCGCTCCGGCACGTTGAGCTTGAGCCCCACCTTGCCTTCGGCCTCAACCGCCCCCGCCAGTAAGGTCTTCAGGCTTTCCATCTTTCGCCGCTTCCAGGGATCGGCGAGGGCCTGGCGATTCGCGATGAGCTGCGTCGTGGATTCGCAGATCGTCTCGACGATCCGCAGCCCATTGGCGATGAGCGTTTGTCCGGTCTCGGTCAGCTCGACGATCGCATCCACCAACCCCGCCCGCACCTTGCCCTCGGTCGCTCCCCAGGAAAACTCAACCTCCGCTGCCACGCGATGCTTCGCCAGATAGGCCTTCGTCACGTTGACCAGTTCCGTCGCGATGCGCTTGCCATTGAGGTCGGTGAGCGTTGTGATCGGTGAATTGAGCGGAACGGCCAACACCCATCGGACCGGATGACTGGTGCGTTTCGCATAGACGAGCTCCGCGACCCGCTCGACGGTCGACCCATTCTCCAAGATCCAGTCGTTGCCCGTGATCCCGCAATCCAGCGTTCCCTGCTCGACGTACCGAGACATCTCCTGCGCCCGGATCAGCATCGGCTCCAGTTCAGGGTCATCGATGGACGGGGCATAGGAACGCTCACTGATGAGCACCTTGAAGCCCGCCCGCTCCAAGAGCCGGAGGGTCGCCTCCTGCAAACTGCCCTTGGGCAGGCCGATCTTGAGGCACCCTGAGGCGGTTCGCGGGCGCTCGGGCTTACGGCTCAAGCGACCGGAGCTCCCGACGGAGCTTGGTGTGCTCGCGCTTGCGCGAGTAGCGTTTTTGGCCTTCATGGATTCTGGTCCTTGGATTGATGAGCCACCGCTTGCGCGGTCGACGAACCGGGGTTCCCACTTGTCCCGCCCTTTTGGTCAAGACACCCGCCCTCTTGGGACCTCCGTCCTCAAAAGGGCGGGACAGGCGTTCGATTGTACCGTACGGATGCACGTAGTGTCAACGAACCCGTTCGACTGGTGGTGTCTTACTTTGACCACACCGCAGAGCCCGCAAAAGCACCGCAAAAGCGCAACGGGAAGTCTCCGAGAGACTTTGCGTCTTTGCGGATTTTGCGATTTTGCGGTGTCAACGTCAAATTGAGACAGTACCGTTCGACTCGGCCGTTGGCCTCGCTCAGGGTGAGTCCTGAGCGATAGTCGAAGGACGACAGTTGAGGGAATGCCGGGAATACGCTACGATACCCCCACGATGTTCAAACGCGTGCTCCGCCTGAAGCGGCGCCAGACCATTGTCCTGTGGACGTTGATCATTATCTTTGTCCTGCCGTTCATCCTGTTCTTCCATATGGGTGTGGGGGGTCGATCGAGCCAAGGACCAGGAGGGAGCGCGGGGGTCATCTTCGGCCGGCGCATCCCGTGGGATGTCTTCCAAGCACAGTCCCAACTCATCCGCGGAACGCTCAAGGCGAGGTGGGGTCAGGTGCCGGAGTCATTTGAGCCCTGGCTTCGCCAACAGACCTGGGACCGTCTGATCCTCCGGGAAGAGGCCCGTCGACGCACGAAAGTCACGGACGAGGAGGTGGCTTGGTACATCCAACGTCAGCCGATGTTCCAGCGAAATGGTCGCTTCGATGCCACGCTCTACTACCAGCTCGTGCAGGCCCTGGGCATGAACCCGCAGCTGTTCGAGGAGTTCCTCCGCGACGAGCTGCGGATCCAGAAACTCCTCGACGCCGTGAAGGCGCAAGTCCAGGTCACCGACGAGGAGCTTGAGGCGGCCTACGCGAAGGCGCATGAGCGGCTGCAGGTTTCCTTGATCTTGATCGAACCCGCGGCATTTGCACAAGAGGTCACGCGGACGCTGATCCCCGAACGCCTACGCGAGTATTACTCCACACATCAAGCCGCGTTCCAACACCCGGCGAAGCGAACGATCGAGTACCTTGGTCTCTCGGCAGCCGAGGCCCTCACCCAGGAACACGCCCCAACCGATGAGGCGCTCCAAGCCTTCTATACAGCCCACCAGGAGGCATTCCAGCAAAGCGATGGCTCGGTGCCGCCCCTCTCAGACGTGCGTGAGACGGCTCACCAGCGATACCTCGAATACCGCGCGCAACAACGGCTCACGAATCTCGCCTTGGACCTCGAGGATGATCGGGACGCGGGGCTTCGGTTTGTCGAGATCGCGCTCGCCAGACACCTGATGACCCATCGAGTGGGACCGCTCGATCCATCAGCCGCAACGATCCCGAACGGACCAAGCCGCGAGATGCTCCAGGCGGCGTTTGAGGAATCGCTCGGCCAGATGACGCAGGTGTTTCACACGCCCGAGGGGGTCTTCTTGCTGATGGCCGTCGAGGAGTTTCCCTCACGCCTCCCCCCCTTCGAAGAGGTGCGATCAGCGGTTGAGCAGCAACTCGCGGCTGAGCAGGCCCGCGAGGCCGCGAAGGCGAAGGCGACCAAGCTCCACGATGATCTGGTGGCTAAGCAACAGGAAGGGCTCAGTGTGGAAAACGCCTGGGGGAGCCTTGGGTTGCATCCTCTCCGACCCGCGCCGTTTACCCGCGGTGGCCCAATCGAATCGCTGGGCGAGGTTCCGAATGTCACCGAGGCGTTGTTTGCGCTGAAAGTCGGTGAGTGGTCTAGCGTCCTCGAGACGCCGAAGGGATTTGTGATCGCCGTGGTGGAAGAACAATTCCCCGCTGATCCTGCGCAGTTTGCCAAGGAACGCGCCGCCTTCCGTCAGACCCTGCTGACCACCAAACAGAACGAACGCCTGTCAGAGTGGCTCGCGTCTCTGCGCCAACAAGCCCGCCTGAAGAGCTTCCTGGACCAACCTCAATGAAGAGGGACTCAAGACCCGAGACCCAAGACACAACACTTGAGTCGTGAGTCTTGCCCGCCCCGGCTTGAGATTCAAAAGGCGGGCCGGGGAGTCCAAGGATGGGATTCACGAGGACAACACAGGGGCCCAGGTCGATTCAGAGAAATCAAACGGCTTGGTGACGTAAGCCAAGGCGCCGTGCATTTCGGCTTCAAACCGAGTCATGGGTTGATCGACGGCGGTCACCATGATGACCCGGGTATCAGGACAGAGCGCCTTGGTGCGTTTGAGGACCTCGATGCCCCACATATCCGGCAAGCGGATATCCAAGAGGATCACGTCGGCAGGCTCCAGGACCAGCTGGCCAATGGCTTCCCGCCCCGTGGAGGCGCAGCGCACCGTAAAGCCCCTGGCGCTGAAGAAGGCCGACAGGCAGTCGCAGATATCCGGTTCGTCGTCGACGATCAGCATCCTGGGCATCGCAGCCACCACCTCAACAACAACGCCTTTCTCTTTCCCCACCCCAGTGGGTGGAGAGGCATTCGTGAGGTGGACGTTCAGATTTTCGAGCGGCCACGGTGTCCCGCCACAAGGCGGGACGAGCGAGAAAATCTGCCAAGCGCAGGTGGCCACGGTGGGGCCACCAAGCGTTCCACCGAACGAATGCCTCGACGGGCCCCATAAATTAAAACGGCTGCCGTGTTTTGGAGTTCGGCAGCCCTGCCGCCCTTCGGGCGGGGTGTACCGTTTACGGTTTACTGTTAACCGTACACCGTTCACCGTAAACCGCCCTGGAGGGCCAGCGGCTTTGCGTCCCCACCTTGCGGTGCACGCCACACTACGTGGCGTGTCAGCCTTGTCTTGTGGCTGAGGTTTGCCTCCGCCAACGTCCTTGGCGGATCCGCCCATACTCTGGCGGATTTTTCGAAACCCTCCACGTCGCTACAATGCCCTACCTCAACTATGCCTGAGGGGAGGGCGCGGTGTCAACAGGCGAAAGGTGCCAGGTCGGGAAAGGAAGCTGACGAGAACAGTCTAGCCAAGGAGCTGGGCCCAGGTTGCGTCGGAGAAATCAAAGGGCTTGGTCACATAACCGCAGGCCCCATAAATCTTGGCATCCGTCTGGGGTTCCTCTTGATCCACGGCCGTCACCATGATGATTTTGGCGTCGGGGCACAGCTCTTTGGCGCGTTTGAGGACATCGATCCCGGACATGTCCGGCAGTCGGATGTCCAAGAGCACCACATCCACCGGCGCATCCATCAACGATTCCAGCGCCTCCTCGCCGGTGTAGGCGCAGGTCACGGTAAAGCCTTTGGCGCTGAAATGGGCTTTGAGAATGTCGCAGATCTTCGTCTCGTCATCCACCACCAGCATGCGGGGCATCAGGCTGTTACCTCGCTTTCTGGCTGATGAGGTCTTTGAGCTCGCGCATGAACTGCTCAGCGTCCTTGAACTCGCGATAGACCGAGGCAAACCGGACGTAGGCCACCGGATCCAGGGCGTGGAGCCGCTTCATGACGCGCTCCCCGATCTCTTGTGAGGGAACCTCCCGCTCAAAGTTCCTGGAGAGATCTTGCTCAATCTCCTCCACGACTTGCTCAAGCCGGTCCATACTGATCGGACGTTTCTCGCACGCTTTCACAAGACCATTCAGCAGCTTCTTGCGGTCAAACGGCTCGCGACGGCCGTCCTTCTTGATGACCATGAGTCGCTGCTCTTCGACATGCTCATAGGTCGTGAACCGCTTGCGACAGGACAGGCACTCGCGTCGCCGGCGGATGGCCAGCCCCTCGGCGCTGGCGCGCGAGTCGACGACTTTATCTTCCTGATGACCGCAGAAGGGGCACTTCATCCCACCACCTGTTTGGCCGGTCGAAGACCGGCGAACAACCCCACCACCTCAGACCGCCTCAAGAGGATTGTCTGGTCTGCCAAAGGCAGACCACAAACAGGTGGTGGGATCATCGTCCAGAGGACAGAAGACAGAGGACAGAAGACAGAAGACGGTGTAGTCCACATAACCCACGCCCAGTCGCTCATGACGATCTGATGTCTGTCTTCTGACTTCTGTCTTCTGATCGTCCGGTTGACCGCAGCTCAGGGTACAGTGGAAACCGCTCGACGAGCTCCTCCACTCCGCGGCGAACGGCTTGAAGTCTTCCCGCATCCGTCCGGTTCGCCAGCGCCTCGTCAATGAGCTGGGCAATTTGCTCCATCTCACGTTCCTTCATCCCGCGCGTGGTTACCGCCGGCGTCCCCAACCTGACCCCGCTGGCCTTGGCGGGCGGAAGCGGATCGAAGGGGATCGCGTTCTTGTTGACGGTGATCTTGGCCTGATCGAGGGTTTCTTGGGCTTCCTTGCCGGTGAGGCCTTTGGGGGTCAGGTCCACGAGCAGTAAGTGGTTGTCCGTTCCGCCAGAGACGATGCGATAGCCTCGATCCGCTAAGGTCTTCGCCAGCGCTTTCGCGTTGGCAACGACCTGCCGTTGATTCGCTTTGAATGCCGGAGTCTGGGCCTCCAAGAAACACACGGCCTTCGCGGCGATGACGTGCATCAACGGTCCGCCTTGCGTGCCGGGAAAGACGGCCGAATCGATCGCCTTGGCGTAAGGCTGCTTGCACAAAATAAATCCTCCACGAGGGCCGCGGAGGGTCTTGTGGGTCGTTGAGGTGACAAACTCCGCATACGGCGTCGGGTTGGGATACACGCCGGCGGCCACCAGCCCGGCAAAGTGGGCCATGTCGACGAGGAGGATCGCCCCCACGCGATCGCAGATCTCGCGAAACCGCTTGAAATCCAACACGCGCGGATACGCGGAATACCCCGCGAGCACCATCTTCGGGTGATGTTCGTTGGCTAGGGCTTCAAGCTCGTCATAGTCGATTTGCTCGGTGGTCTTGTTCACGCCGTACGGGACGATCGTGAAGTACTTGCCAGAATAATTCTTTGGATGGCCATGCGACAAGTGTCCCCCATGGGCCAGACTCATGGCGAGGATCTTGTCACCCGGTTGCAGGCTCGCATAGAAGACCGCGATGTTGGCCTGCGTGCCGGAATGGGGCTGGACATTGGCGTGTTCAGCGCCGAAGAGCGCCTTGACGCGGTCGATCGCCAGCTGCTCGGCGACGTCGACGAACTCGCACCCGCCATACCAGCGCGCGTGGGGATAGCCTTCCGCGTACTTGTTGGTCAGGACAGAGCCTTGGGCTTCCAAGACCGAAAGACTCGTAAAGTTCTCCGACGCGATCAGCTCGAGGTGCTCGTGCTGACGCTGGAGCTCGCGCTGGAGGGCTTCGTAAATTTCTGGATCAGTCTGTCGTAACGCTTGCATCGTTCAGATGACAGCCCGCCCCGGCTTTGGCAAAAGGCGGGCCGGGGAAGTCAGAGGACAGAGGACAGACATCAGA
>CAYJTP010000003.1:0-12076 GCA_964373175.1 uncultured Planctomycetales bacterium | reverse complement strand
CGGCTTTGGCAAAAGGCGGGCCGGGGAAGTCAGAGGACAGAGGACAGACATCAGACGCCTTTCTGTCTTCTGTCTTCTGTCTTCTGACTTCTGAAGAGTTGTCGCTCAAGGGCGGCAATCTGTTTGACGCGGCGTTCGTGGCGTCCGCCGGATTCAAACGGTGTATGCAACCACGCCTCGAGGATTCGGACGGCGTGTGACTCGCGTAAGCGCTCAGCCCCAAGGACCAGCACGTTGGCATCGTTGTGGCTTCGGCTTCTCTTCGCATCAAAGAGATCATGGCAGACCGCCGCCCGGATGCCGGGAACCTTGTTGGCGACCATCGCAATGCCGAGGCCGGATTTGCACAGGAGTACCCCCCGGTCGAACCGCCCGCGTGCGATGGCCGAAGCCACCTTGAACCCGATGGCGGGATAATCACACGGCTTTGGGGAATGCGTTCCAAGGTCTGCGACCTCACACCCCCCACGCTGCAAAACCTGAACGAGACGAGCCTTCAAGGCGAACCCCCCGTGATCGGCTCCGAGGGCGATGCGGAGCCGTCGAGGGGGAACGCGGGGATTCCGTGTGGCACGTGATCGACGTCGTCCACGCGTTTGCCGTTGAGCTGATGACGTCTTGCGCGTCATGAGGAGATGAGGTGCTTGGCGACCCGCTCGATGGCCTCTTGGATCGTCGCAAAACACACCTCATAGACCTCCATGGGTTTTCCAATCGGATCCGGGATGTTGGGATTGGGATCCCCTTCCGGCGACGTGTCCGAGAGGCCGAACCGTTTCAACAGGTGGGCCTTGCCTTTCGCGTCGGGAAATCGCCGGAGGATTTCCTCCATCTGGAACTGTTCCATGACGAAGATCACATCCGCACGCGTGACCAGTTCCTCCCGGAGGGGCCGGGCCATGTGGTTGGACAGGTCGACCCCGTACGGTTGGAGGAGCTTGAGGGTTTCTTTCGAGGGGGACATCCCCTCAATGGCAAACACGCCGGCCGACTCGACCTCAATCGGACCCTTCAGACGGTGCGCCGCTTGTTTCAGATGGTAGTGGAGCAACCCCTGCGCCATGACGCTGCGACAGCTGTTGCCGGTGCAGACAAACAACACGCGCTTCGGCACGAGACTCAAACTCCCTGCTCAGGCGCCAAGGACCGCGTGGATCGTCTGTGCGGGGATCGCGCCTTCGCGAAGGATCTCGACCCGTCCACTCACGACCGACACCACGGTGGACTCACGCCCCAAGGGGGTTGGTCCCGCATCCAGCAGACAATCAAACTGTCCGTCCAGCGCCGCGACGACTTCTCTCCCGTCCGTGGGTGGTTGAAACCCTGACCGGTTGGCGCTTGGCGCAACGACCGCTCGCCCGGACTGGCGCAAGAACGCCTGAGCCACCGGATGATCAGGGAGTCGGAATCCCACCGTCGTCTGTCCACGAGCCGGCCCGCCTGCCGCGACGAGCGCGGCGCGGGCAGGCATGACGATCGTCAGCGGACCCGGCCAAAACCGCTCAATGAGCCGTTGGGCCAGTGGGGGCACCACGTCCACAAATTCACCCAGTTGCGTGGTCGCGTAGAGATGGATCGAATAGGGCTTCTCTGGAGGGCGCCCCTTCACCTGATTGAGCCGCTCAATCGCTTTGGGGTTGGCCGCATCCGCGGCAAGGCCATAGACGGTTTCTGTCGGAAACGCGACCAATCCCCCGTGGTTGAGGATGCGAGCCGCTTCGGCAATCAGATGAGCCTCAGGGTGATTCGGATTGACTGAGAGGACAGTAGAAGCCGTCATGATGTCAGACGTTCTTGCAAGGCGCGATCCGTCTTGAGGACTTGTCCTTGCAGTGTCCGCTTGTAGGCCATGAGCCTACGCTGCAAGGCGCGGTCATGAACGGCAAGGATTTGAACCGCGAGGAGGGCGGCATTGGCGCCGCTTCCAATTGCGACGGTCGCCACAGGAACCCCTTTCGGCATCTGCACCGTCGACAACAGACTATCCAAGCCTTTGAGCGATTTCGTTTCGATCGGAATGCCGATCACCGGAAGCGTCGTCTGGGCGGCGACCACCCCCGCCAAGTGCGCGGCTCCCCCAGCGCCGGCGATCAGCACCTGGATGCCGCGCTGTGGCGCGTGCTCCACGTACCGACGGACATGGAACGGGCTTCGGTGGGCCGAGAGCGCCCGGGCTTCGTACGGGACGCCAAATTCCGACAGGATCTTCGCCGCCTGCTCAAAGGTCGGCCAATCCGAATCGGATCCCATCAAGATTCCGACCCGTGGTCGTTGATTCCGCTTGTTCATGTGCATCCTGCGGTTGTCGAATGTCGAGCATCGGTCATGATGGTCGCTCCGGTGAACGGGAACGGCTCTCGGTAACGGTCACGTCAATCGATTCGGCAATCGGCGATGGCCACGTCCACAAACCTTGGCCATCACCATCTGCCGTCACGATCATCGTGACCATGGCCGATCCACGTGGCCAATACCCCCTACCGATTCACGGATTTCTTCAACGCACGCCATGCGATGTCCTTCCGGTACGTCATGCCCTCAAACGAAAGCTCGCCAACCGCCTCGTAGGCCCGCTTGACGGCGGCTTCAATGTCCGCGTCCCAGGCGACGACATTCAGCACGCGCCCGCCCCAGCTCACGAACCGCCGCTCATCTCGCTTCGTCCCGGCATGAAACACCAGTAATCCCGCACGATCACTCAGGAAGTCAAGCCCTTTGATCTCTTTCCCAATCTGAAACTCACCCGGATACCCCCCTGAAGCCAGCACGACGCACACACAGGACCCCGCTTCCCATTGACAGCCGTCTTGCAACAAGCGGCCTTCCACCGCATCGTCCAACAACGGCACGAGGTCGCTCTTCAACAGCGGCAGAATCGCTTGGAGTTCCGGATCGCCGAAGCGCACGTTAAACTCCAACACCTTGGGACCTTCGGGGGTCATGATGAGCCCGGCATAGAGGACGCCTTTGAAGAGCACCCCTTCACTCGCTAAGCCTCTGAGGGTGGGGGTAATGACTTGGTCCATGACCTGTTTCGCCAACGCCTCGGTCATCAGCGGCGCGGGGGCGTAGGCACCCATCCCTCCGGTGTTGGGGCCTTTGTCACCGTCGAGGAGGCGCTTGTGGTCTTGGGAGGCCAGCAGGGGAATCGCGGTCGTCCCATCGGTGATGACAATGAACGACACCTCCTCCCCCATGAGCCGTTCCTCCACGACAATCCGCTCACCAGCTTGCTTGAAGATGCGGTCTTCCATCAACAAGTCAATCGCGCCAAGCGCTTCGCTGAGGGTATTGGCGATGATCGTCCCTTTCCCTCCGCACAGGCCGTCCGCTTTGACGACAATCGGGGCGCCCAGTTGCCGCACGTACGCGCGGGCCGCCTGCGAGTCGTCGAAGACCGCAAACGGGGCCGTGGGGACTTGGTATTTTTTCATGAGGTTCTTGGCAAACGCCTTGCTGGCTTCCAGGCGCGCGGCCGCTTTGTTCGGCCCAAAGATGCGCAGGCCTCGTCGTTCGAACACATCCACGATGCCTTTGGCCAGGGGGGCTTCCGGGCCGACGACGGTCAGATCGACGTCTTTCGTCTCCGCAAACTCCGCGAGCGCCTCGATGTCCTCCGCGCCAAGATCCACGAGCTGGGCGAGCTCGCCAATCCCGCCATTTCCTGGCGCGCAGTAGAGGGTATCGACCTCCGACGACTGACTCAGCTTCCAGATGAGCGCGTGTTCCCTGCCCCCTGCTCCCACCACCAACACCTTCATCCCACCACCTCCCCATATCTTTTGGTCTCCCGCAGGTCATCTCGTGGACAGACCAAAAGAGACGACCCCACCACCGTATACCCATGACCCCGAAGTGGGGTCACCGACTTCAGATCCAGTCTTTGTGCGCCTGTTTGAAGTCGGTGGGGAGGTGGTGGGATCATCCCTGACTCCTTTCAATGCGGCCAATCGCCCATGCTTGAACGCCATGTCGCCTGAACAGGTGAATCAGTTGCTGTGTCTCAACAGGCCGGCAGGTCAGCGCCATGCCAACCCCCATGTTAAAGGTTGCGTACATCTCTTCGGGCGGGATCCGACCCGCCTGCTGAATCCGCTGGAAGATCTTCGGGACCGGCCAACGCCCGGGTCCCCACACCGTCTTGAGGTGCGGGCGTCTTGCCGTCAAGCTCGAAAGCCGACGAGTCAAGCCTCCACCCGTCACATGCGCCATCCCTGACACCGCCACCCGCTGCAAGGCGGCTAGGACCGGTTTGACATAGATGCGCGTCGGAACCAACAGTTCTCGACTCCATCGCTTCAGTTCTGAAGCCGTGAACACCTTGCGCACCAGTGAAAAGCCGTTGGCATGCACGCCGGAGGACGCGAGGCCCACAATCACATCCCCCGCCCGGACCCGCGAGCCATTCACGAGCTGCCGGCGTTCAGCCACGCCCACGCAAAAGCCCGCCACATCATACTCATCGTGGCCATAGACGTCTGGCATCTCGGCCGTCTCGCCCCCCACTAACGCGCAGCCACTGAGCTTGCACCCACGCACAATGCCGCGCAGGAGGTCGCTCAACAACTTCGGCCGAACCTTCCCCATCGCGATGTAATCCAAAAAGAAGAGGGGCCGCGCCCCGTAGACCAGCACGTCGTTGGTGTTCATCGCGACCGCGTCGATGCCAATGGACGTATGGCGGTTGACGAGTTGTGCGATTTTGAGTTTGGTGCCCACGCCGTCGGTTGAGGAGACGAGGACGGGATCGCGATACCGACGGCTCGAGAGCTGAAACAGCCCCGCAAACTGCCCGCGGTCCGGCAGCACCTCCGGTCCGTGCGTCGAGCGGATGATGGGCCCAAGACGCGCCAACCACCGATCGGTCGAAGCAACATCAACCCCTGCTTGGCGATAGGTCGCGGTCGTCATCGGCTGTCGGTGACGGTCACGGTCACGTTATTCGATTCGGCAATCGGCGATGGCCACGTCCAACACGATCTTGGCCGTCACCATCTGCCGTCACGATCGTCGTAACCATGGCCGATTCACGTTACCGAACGCTAGCACTTGCCTTCCCCCGCGTGCTTCTCCAGCACGTACTTGTCCGCTTCTCCACCGAAGGCAATCGGGTAGGTCCCACTCCAACACGCGGTGCAGTAGCGCGTGGGATGCCCCACGGATTTCAACAACCCGTCGAGCGAGAGGTACCCCAAGCTATCCGCCCCGATGAACTTCCGGATTTCCTCAAGCTCCAGCCGATTCGCGATGAGTTCTTTGCGGGTTGGAAAATCGATGCCATAGAAACAGGCGTAGCGCGTCGGGGGGCAGCTGATCCGCAGGTGGATCTCTTTGGCACCAGCCTCCCGCAAGCTTTTGACGCGAGCCCGCGTGGTCGTGCCGCGGATGATCGAATCGTCGACGACCACCAACCGCTTGCCTTTGATAATGGCCCGCACCGGGTTGAACTTGACCTTGACCTTCAAATCGCGGATCTCCTGGGCGGGCTGGATGAAGGTGCGCCCGACGTAGTGGTTGCGGATCATCCCCATCGCAAAGGGGATCTTCGATTCTTGGCTAAACCCAATCGCGGCGAAGTTGCCCGAATCGGGGATGGGCATGACTAAATCCGCCTCAACCGGATGTTCTTGGGCCAGCTGCCGTCCCAGGCGCACCCGAACCGCCTGGACGCTCTCGCCGAAGACCAGCGAATCGGGCCGTGCAAAATAGACATGCTCAAACAGGCAGTGCGACAGGGCGGTCGGTTGGTCCTTGAATGGGTGGAGCGATCGCAGCCCGCTGGCTGTCATGACCACGATTTCACCCGGTTCAACCTCCCGAACCAATTTTGCCCCAATCAAATCCAGCGCACAGGTCTCCGATGCCAGCACGTAGGTATGATGAAACTTGCCGATGCACAGAGGGCGGAAGCCATTGGGGTCTCGACAGCCAATGAGCTCCCGTTCCGTCAGGAAGATGAGGCTAAACGCCCCTTGGAGTCTGCGCAGACAGGCACTCAACGCCTCCTCAAACGACGGTTCGGTGGCATGGGCCAACAGATGCAGGACGATCTCGCTATCCACGGTCGTTTGAAAGATCGAGCCGGAGGCCTCGAGCTGCTGCTTGAGCTCATGGGCATTCACGAGATTCCCATTATGGGCAACGGCGATGGACCCTTTGGCGTAATTCACCAACAACGGCTGGGCGTTTTTCAAGAGGCTCGAACCCGTCGTCGAGTAGCGCGTGTGCCCGATCGCGGATCGGCCAGGCAACTGTTTGAGGATCGCTTCATTGAAGACTTCAGCCACCAAGCCTTGCCCTTTATAGGCGTGCATCTGGCGCCCATCGAACGTGACAATCCCCGCCGCCTCTTCGCCTCGGTGCTGAAGGGAGTAGAGCCCCAGGTACGTCAGCCGGGCAGCATCCCGATGACCGTAGATGCCGAAGAGCCCGCATGAGTGCTTGACTGAATTATCCATCAGTCTGTTAGCGAGTTTTCGAGTTTGCGAGTTTGCGAGTTAGCGGGGTGGGTGAAAGCACCTCGCCAGGTGCAGTTCAGGGTCTCGACGGGAAGACCCAGCCATGGTCGGATCACGAGCCGTCGTCCGCCTACATGACCGAGGACGGTGCAAGGCACTTGCGCCTTGCGGGCCAAGGCTTGAAGCGGCGCGTGTTGATAAGGCTCACACGTGATGATGATCCGGCTGGCCGATTCGCCAAACAGCAAAGCATCTGGTCTGATTGCGGATTGCGGATTGCGGATTGCGGATTGAAGAACGGCGCCGATCAGATGGCCTTCTTCCGTGATGCAACACTCCGCGAGAGCCACCGCAAGGCCTCCTTCCGAGCAGTCATGGGCGGATTTCATCAGCCCGTGATGCATGGCCTCTAATGCGAACCGCTGGAGCCGCAACTCTTGGGCCAGGTTGAGGCGCGGGGGCTTGCCCTGCTTGCGTCGATGCAGGAGCTTCAGATACTCGCTACCCCCCAGCTCTTCTTTGGTCTCGCCCAGCAGGAGAATCACATCCCCTTCATCCTTGAATCCGGCGGTGATGGGGCACGGGGCGTGCCCGCCCCGGCGATCGTTCGAGGCGGGCCGGGGGGGCGTGGGGCGTGGCTGTTCCCTCGCCCCCCGTCTCTCGCCCCTTGCCCCCTCAATCAGGCCGATCATGCCAATCACTGGAGTGGGATCAATCGCTCCGCGGGGGCTCTCGTTGTACAAACTCACATTGCCGCCGGTGACTGGCGTCCCCAAGACCCGACAAGCGTCCGCAATGCCCCGGACACACTCTTTGAACTGCCACATGATCTCGGGATCTTCGGGGTTGCCAAAGTTCAAGCAGTCGGTCACCGCCAAGGGCGTGGCACCGACACAGACGAGGTTCCGCGCGGCTTCGGCAACGGCGAGCTTCCCGCCCTCGTAGGGATCCAGATAACAGTAGGTGCCGTTGCCATCGATGGTTGAGGCGAGCAGCCGGTCTGTGCCTTTCAGACGGAGCACCGCGGCATCCGCCCGACCGGGCAGGACGACGGTATTGGTGCGCACCATGTGATCGTACTGCTCATAGACAGGCGCTTTGTTCGCGATCGTCGGTGATGCCAAGAGCATCAGCAGGGTCTTGCCATAGTCGTGCGGTTGAGGGATCGACCGAAGCGACAACTGCTGGACTTTGGCCAGATACCGCGGCCGTTTGGTCGGACGGCGGTAGAGGGGGGCGTCATGGGTCAGAGCGGCGACTGGGATTTCCGCCGCAACCTCATCGCCATCCTTCACCCGCATGAGATGGCCGTCCGTCACCTGGCCGATCACGACCGCGTGCAGTCCCCACTTGGCAAACAGTCGGATGAGCTTTCCCTCACGCCCTCGCTTGACGATCAACAACATCCGTTCTTGCGACTCCGAGAGCATGACCTCATAGGGCGTCATCCCCGTTTCGCGTCGAGGGACTTTTGCGACGTCGATCTCAATGCCGCACCGTCCACGCGAAGCCGTTTCACAGGTGGAACAGGTCAACCCCGCCGCCCCCATATCTTGAATGCCGATCACGTCACCTGTGGCGAGGGCTTCCAGGGTGGCTTCAATCAGACATTTTTCCGTAAACGGATCGCCGATCTGCACCGCCGGTCGATCCGCCTCGGAACCTTCGGTGATCTCACGGGAGGCGAAGCTCGCGCCCCCTAAGCCATCCCGGCCGGTCGAGGAACCGACATACACCACGGGGTTTCCTGTTCCACGGGCCGTGGCGAGTGCGATGCGATCTGTTGGCACAATCCCAAGACACATGACGTTCACGAGGGGGTTTTCGCGATACACGTCATCGAAATAGATCTCCCCACCGACCGTCGGCACCCCGACGGAGTTGCCGTAATCGGCAATCCCTTTCACGACCCCCTCAAACAAGAAGCGTGTGCGCTGACCCGCCCCGGCTTTCGAGCCCCTGGACGGGCCGGGGTGGCCGTTAAGCCGACCAAATCGCAAGCTGTCAAACAACGCCATCGGCCTAGCACCCATCGTGAAGATGTCGCGCAAAATCCCTCCCACCCCCGTCGCCGCCCCGGCGTGCGGTTCCACGGCGGAGGGATGGTTGTGGCTTTCCACCTTGAAGGCCACCGCCAAGCCATCGCCAATGTCCACCAGCCCAGCGTTTTCTTTTCCCGCAGGGATAAGCACGCGCTTGCCCCTCATCGGAAAAGTCCGCAGATAGACCTTGGAGCTACGATACGAGCAATGCTCGCTCCACATCACGCTGAAAATCCCCAGCTCCGTGATGGTCGGCGTGCGTCCGAGGATCTTCAGGATGCGCTCGTATTCTTCCTGGGTGAGATTGTGTTTCTTGATCAGCGCAGGGGTGATCTTGATCGTGTCCATCAGCGAAGCGCCATCGCCTGGATGAGCGATTCAAAGACTAAGCGACCGTCGACTGAACCAAGTTCTGGCTCCGAGGCGCGCTCTGGATGGGGCATCAAGCCCATCACGTTGCCGGAGGTGTGACAGAGCCCGGCGATGGCGTCGGTGGAACCATTGGGGTTTGCGGACGGCGTGACTTGGCCATCCGCATCACAGTAGCGAAAGAGGACTTGATGATGCTGCTTGACCGTCCTTAGCGTCCTGCGATCGACGGTGTAGTTGCCTTCATTGTGGGCGATCGGCATGCGGATGACCTGTCCCTTGTGGAAGCGGTTGGTAAACGGGGTGTCGGTCCGCTCCACGCGCAAGCTGACAACCCGGCAGATAAACCTGAGGCTGGTGTTGCGCAGCATCGCCCCAGGAAGGAGTCCGGCTTCGAGGAGAATCTGAAACCCGTTACAGATCCCCAGCACCAACCCTCCATCCTTCGCGAATTCGACGACGGAGCGCATGATCGGCGAAAAGCGTGCGACGGCCCCGGTCCTGAGATAATCCCCGTAGCTAAAGCCCCCGGGCAGCACCACGCAGTCGCAGCGCTGGAGATCGGTGTCCTGATGCCAGAGCGAAACGGTGTTCTGCTTGAGGATGTCGCGCAGCACGTAGACGCAGTCCTCGTCGCAGTTAGAACCCGGAAAGACCACCACGCCGAATTTCATCACCGCGATGCCTCTTTGCGTCTCTTTCCGGATTGCGTGCGTTTCATCCTGGCGACCAATTTGTCAAGGTCGAGTCGATCTTGCGGTCTTCCGGCGCGTCGCTTGGATCGAACGAGGTCGGCGAGGCCGATGAGATTGATCGGCACACCAGCATAGGTCGAGCGCGTCCGTCGCTTCCAGGCGTCGTCAAACCAGACGCCAGACATCCCCATCATCACATCCACCCTGACCGGCGCAACGCCAATCTGGTAGACCATCTTTTCATTCAAGAAGTCGCTGGGGCGAAGACCGACTAATGGAGCGCCAAAGTCTTGTAAGGCGTTGTAGACGTTCTCGGCATTTGTTGAGTCTGTCTTCACCCAGATATCGAGATCCTTCGTAAATCGCGGCTCGGTGTAGTAGACGACCGCGTAGGCGCCAACCACAAGGTATTTGACCTTATGCTTGTTGAATACGCTGAACAGATCTCTGTAGTCGGAGCTGATGTCTGTGAAAGCCCCGGATGGCATACCACTCCTCAACCGCTCGCCACGTCGCCGCAAAGCGAGCCTGTGCACCCTGCTGCTGCCAAAACCACCGATCAAAGGCGTCCGCTTTTGAGAGGGTCGTAAAGCGCTCAACAACTCGTCGCTTCCTTCGTCCGTTCACAGTTTCCCTTTAGGAGGCGTCGGATACTTGTCAGCCACAGCCGGAAAGACCACCACGCCGAATTTCATCGTCTATCGGTTGTCGGTAACGGTCACGTCGCTCGATTCGGTCATCGGCTACGGCCACGTCCAAAAATCTTGGCCGTTACCGTCTGCCGTAACGATCATCGTGACCGAAAACCGACAGCCATGGCCGAACGCGCTCATCTCCGGCCGATCTCCACCCGATACGTTTCCACCACAGGGTTGGCGAGCAACTTCTGGCACATCCGTTCGACGTCTTTCTTCGCCGTATTGACTTTCGAGTGGTTGAGCTGAATCTCCAAGTATTTCCCCATGCGCACGTCCTTGATGCCGCGAAAACCCAGCGACTCCAGGGCCTGCTTGATGGTCTTGCCCTGTGGATCGAGGACTCCAGCTTTGAGCGTGATGTACACCTTGGCTGTCATGAGGTGACCCCGGATGGACAAAGCACCAAATCCCAAATCCCAAATTCCAAACAAATCCCAAGTTCCAAATCCCAAATTCCAAACCGTTTGGAGCTTGGTGCTTGGGATTTGGAATTTGTTTGGTGCTTGCCCGCCCCGGCTTGGGAGTCGCCAGGCGGGCCGTGGGGATTTGGTGCTTGGTGATTGCTGATCATTGGCCGGGCTGTTTCACTGATTTCGGAGGACCCGCCGATTCGACCGCGCGGAAGATCGGCAGGTTGGCTTCCGTCGCGACGTAGATCACGTTTTGGTTTTCCGCGAGATTCTTGATCCACAGATAGTTCAGATACTGGGGGGTGAGCGTCTCACTGACAATCGCCTGGGAATCGCGCACCCCTTTGGCTTCGATCCGCTTGCGCTCGGCTTCCATGTCCTCGCGCTGGTTGACGAACTTCATCCGCTCAAACTCCTGCTCGGATTTCAGCTTCTGCTCGATCGCATCGCTCACCGTGCGTGGCAAGGCCACCCGCCGTAAGAGGATACTCTCCGCGATGAGCCCACGATTCTGGACCAAGACCTGGAGATGCTCCTGGATGACCTTCGCCAGAGCCTCGCGTTCCGAGGTGTAGAGCGCCTTCGCTTCGCTGCCCCCCGTCACCCCACGGGCCGCCGCCCGAAACTGCGGCACAAAGAGGATATCGACATACTGCGGCCCGACCGTCTTGTAGACCTCCACCGCCTTCTCCGAATCGAGATGGAAGAGCGCGGAGATCTCCAACTCGATGGTCAAGCCCTCTTTCGAGGGAACGCTCATCGCTTCCTTGTCCTCTTGGGTGCGGATTGATATCGGGACCGAAACGTTGCACGGCCCGTTCCCTAACCACAAGATAGAGCAACCCGATGACCGCCCCAATCACCGCCCCGGTGAGGATCGCCGTCATGGGACTTGCTGGTCTGTCGGGGTTGCCGACGACTCGGAAGGAGCCGAGGGCTCGGCTGGTGTCATAGGAGTTGGAGTCGTCGAGGTCTCACTCGAGGCTGGAGGCTGAGGAGGACGCGGCTCAACCAGCGGGATCTGCGGCGTCAACTGATAGGAGAGCTCCTTGGCGTCCTTCACGGTCCAAGGCGCCAGCTCCATGACCAAATCGAACGGAGTCCAGAGAGAGAGCGGCGTTTTGATGAGCACGCGATCATCTAGCTGCTCGTAGCCCGGCTTCCTGAGCGTGATGCGGTGCCAGCCGTACCACACGAAGTCGTATGAGTAGGGCGTGGTGCCCAAGCGCTTGTCGTTGACCAACAGTTCTGCCCCGTCGGGCTCAGAGCGGATCGTCAAAGTCCGACGGACGCAACCGGTGGCGAGCAGACAGAAGACAGAGAACAGAAGACAGAGGACAGAAGTTTGCATGAACTTCTGAGAGCCCGCACGTGTCTGTCGGCTGTGAGGTGTCAGCTGTTGAT
>CAYJTP010000002.1:39372-105675 GCA_964373175.1 uncultured Planctomycetales bacterium | reverse complement strand
GCGCAAAGGCCAGGGCTGAGGGCGCTGGACACGCCAAGTATGCCGCAACCACACCACTCAGGACCCGCATCCCCATTGTCTGGTTCATCGGCTGACCCCTCCTGTTTCAAAGCGACAATGGCCGAGACGATAATGACCAAGCACCAAATCCCAATGACCAAATAAGCTCCAAGCACCAAATTCCAATACCCAAACTGGTACGTTGGAAAGGTTCGTTGGTTTGGTGATTGGTGCTTGGGAATTGGTCATTATTTGGAACTTGGGATTTGGTTATTGGTTATTCTCATCTCACTGGTCACTCCCATCTGTCAGCTCTCACTGGGGTTGTCCTGACGCATGATTCGCAATCGCCATGACGTCCTCAAAACGCCCTTCCCCGTTCTTGTATTTCAACACGGCGTGGTAGAGTCGCTCATCCGTCGCCTGCGTCACTTTGGGCGCGACCACCACCACGTTCACTCCCTGTTTAGTGAGGAGCTTGGTGATCTGCGGTGAGTGGAATCCGCCGGTAATCAAGACGGCAAGTCCCTGCTGGCTGTCGATCAGCTTGGCAAGGGCATTGTCCACAAGCGCCTCGTCCCGTTGCATCGCGACCGTATAGAACTGTTGTAACGTGGGCAGCGCCGATTCCAACGGCTCAAGTGATGGGAATGTGCGGTTCGGCAGGCCTTGCTGGGTGAGTTGAGCGTTCAGAAACTGGACCCAGGCTGACCCGACCTCGTGCAGGTCCATGGCTTGCAGGCGCTGGTATTCCTGGGGGGTGAGTCGCAGATCCACCAACTTGTCCACGAGATCGACCTGTTCGATGACGGTGCTGAGTTGGCGGGCGATCGGACTCAAGGCCAGGGCCTCGCGCAAGCGGGTGGCCAATTGGTCGAGTTCCTGGGCCACAGTCGTAGGATTGATCTGCGCGCTTCGTTTAATGTAGGAGACATACCGAGACAACTGCGGATAAGCCTCCAAGGAAAGGCCGACACTGGTGGCCTGCTGTTCCAACCGTTGGTAGAATGCCTCCCGCGTGAGGGTGCCCTCCTTCATCTGGCGGGCCTGGGCAATCAGCTCATCCAGGGTTGCCTCGCTGACGCGCTCGCTCAGGGCTGCCAGGAGCTCGCGCTGCTCGGTCTGGACCTGGTCGCGATTGATGAGGGGTTCCAGTTTGCGGACATAGAGGAAGCGAGCCAAATGGGGGTAGGCGTCCGTGGGCACGTTGGCGCGCTTGGCCAAGCCGCCCAGCACATCCACATAGTCTCCCAAACTCAGCGCGTTCTTCGCAAACGCCTGGCCCTTGGTGTCCAGCTCCTGCAGGGCGGGGTCCTGCACCTTGGGTTTGACGAGCTCGATCGCCTCCCTCACCGAAGCGACTAGGGGCTTCAGGGAATCCCGGACTTCCTCGGCTTTCAGGAACGCCTCGACGTTTTGCTGGTAGAGATCCTGCTGCTCCACCCCCCAGAGAATGAGCGGATAGTCGGAGACCATATCCAAGTACTCCTCCCCGCTCAGGATGCCGGCTTTCAGGTATTTGCCAGCGACCTGTTTGCGAGTCTCTGGGGGACCGTAGCTGCGCAGGTAGGACAGGCCCACATCCCCCTGCCCCCCTTCCACGAGGATCAGTCGAAGCCCGTACTGCTTGATGAGATGCTCGAGAATCCCCGCGAGGTGCTGCTGGCCTTCGTAGTTGGTGTGCGCTTCTTGGATGTGGATAACAAGGGCAGGATGGGACGAGGTGGAAGGGGTTGGCCGATGAGTTTCGACCACGTAACCAAGATCTTCGGGGATGGCGAGATCGGAAGCGTCCAGAAGACCCTGGGACGTCTGAGCCGCCTCGACTTTAGAACCCGCTAGGCTGATCTGGAACACGCTGCAGAAGAACACGACAGCCCAGATGCCAAGCCGTCCTGTCTTCGACTTCCCCATCACTTCAGGCCTCTTACAGCCATCAGCTCTCACCGTGGTTAGCCTAGACACAAGCGAGACATAGGAAAAGGATGCCATATAATAATATCTTTCAAAAAGCTTGTCAAGTGCTTTTTTTATCTTGTACTAAGAGAGCCCTGGAAGACTCTTGACAGTCCCCTCTTTCCCTGTTCCCCTGCCGTGAGCGTGCTCAGGGTCAGACCCTTCGCACGAAAACTGACAAAATTCCCGCACAGGGTCTGACCCCTCTTTTTACTACCCATTTGTTGTGTCTGGTCTCCTGTGCCTCATGTCTCTAAATCGCCCTCAACACGGCTTTCACTGACCTCATCTTCAGCTCCACGTTCGCTGTTGTCTTTCGCACACCTCCCCAAGCGTTTACCACCGGCGCGACCAGGCCGTAGACCATCAGCGCCGGACCCCGATGCCACGGAAAGACCATCCGCTGGATCGCCGAAACCCGCTGCGGCCGGCTGATCAGTGATGGACGGCGCACATGGAACGCCCAGGCGTAGTACTGCTGGAACCACTGGGTCATGATCGCCTCGACCGGCCCCCGCACCGGAAGCGGCAGGAGCGCCTGGATGATCGTATTCTTCAGAATGGAGGCGGGACGGCTAAACCAGTAGGCCTCTTTTCTCCGGTTGACTAGCCACGCATCCTGCGCCTCCTTGGCGTGGCTGTGGAACAGCTTCGAATAAATCCAATTTCGTGACGCAATCAAGAGGAACGTCACCAAGAACACACGCGCCGGCGCACCGATCGGCTCAGGGATCAGCGCGATGAGCGCAAAGAAGCCCAGCGTGTACAGGCCGTTAATCAACCCGGCGCTGGCGGCACCGCGCAGCCCCTTGCCGGTGATGGGCTCGCTGGTGCTGCGCTTGGCGAGCGTATCAGATACCGTCCAGAAGACCACGAAGCCGCCGACAGTTTTGGCGAGGACTTGCAACCAGTTTTCCCCGCTGTGCGGAATCAGCCCGAGCCAATAGGCGGCTAAGCCTAAGGTCCCGATCGCCACCCCATTGAACCAGTAGCTCCTCGGCAACCGCTCGTTGAGCCTGCGCAGGATTGATCCGTTCCCTTGAGCCTTGGGTCTTGTGGCTCCGGTACCAGGTACCGAGGGGCCGGGTTGGAGCGTGGTGATGGGCAGCACGGCGCGGCGCAACAACTGTTGGAAGGCTCGAGGCACCTGTCCAAGCCGCCTCAGCAGCTCCCCAAAACCCGCATCGGCTCCGAAGGTAATGGGGGTCGTGTCCGGCGTCGAGAAATGAGAACCGGTACCCTTTTTCGTACCCTTTTTCTCGTGAATATTAACCTTCCCGTTCACGCCTAAGACCCCGCGCGCCCACCACGCCGAAAGCCGCTGGGCAAGATCCCGCCAGACCTCAGGGGTGAAGAGCTGGCCCAAGCCAACTCCAAAGGGTGAAACAGAGCCGTTTGTCTTCGGCACCGTCGCGAGGTTTCGTTCCCACCAGAACTGGCTATCCTCAAACACCAACCGATACCCTGCGTCGCGGTACAGGCTGTTCAACCGCTCAATCGTGTTGCGGTGCAACAGATGAGCGGTGTGGCTGAACCATCGACTTCCAGTTGGTGCTCTGACACGTACAAATCCCTGTTGGGCAGCAAAGAGGCGAAATGCCTGCTCCATGGTTGATTCGAGACCTTGCAACCGCTGCCGAACAGTTGTTGGGAGCTGGTTGCTCAGATGCAACCACACTTGCAGGAACCGCTCTTCAACAGTGTCGATGCGATCGGCGCGCTCAGGCTCAAAGGCAACACTCGCCAACAGCAGCGGGAATGATACCTCAGGTTGATTGGCGAGAAACGGCCGTAACGACTGATACAGTGACTCATCGGTCAACCAGGCATCAAGCGATGGATGGCTCGTTGGCTGCGAAGGAAACTCGTAGAACACACGTTGCCGGACGGTAAACTTGAGGGGGGAGTCGGGTGAGAGGAACTGGACTGGAACGTCTTGTTCACTCAAGGGACCACCGTCAGACGCATAGAGAGGAATCAAGCGACGACGTTGGGCTTTTTGAAGCTCAAAAATCTTCCGTGCCGTTTGCACGAGTTCTTCATCAGTCACCGCCGTGCCGCGTCGTTCAAGAGTTTCGAGAAGCGCTCGCTCAGCCTGGGACGCACTCGATCCAAACTTAAGCCATGCGGGAAACTCGATGGCCGATGGCGCAGGACTTCCAGTAGGTCTCAGAACCTCATAGAGCGTCCACAGTAAATTGATCGACCCGCGATGAAATCCTCGGCGGCTTTGACTATGGGTCAGGACGAGCTCCTGAAACTCGGGAGGGAAATCTTCTATCGTTAGCAATGTCTTGACCCCCGTCTTCTGCTCATCCACGGTGTGGGAGTAATGCAGCAAATCTGCAATAGCCGTGATCGAAAGCCCAGCCTTGAGCGCTCGGTCGATGAAGGGCCAACGGGTGCGGTTAAGGAGATGGCCACCCATCATGGAGAGCGCTTCGTCCCATCGGCTCCCAAACCGCTCCACGATATAGTGGGCTACCTTACGACGACCAGCCATGTGAGGTGGCAAGACTCGCTGCACCGCCTCGTAGTAGGACGGAGTCGTCTGCCCGTTCATCGTCGCCATCAGGCCAAACGGCACGAAGAAGTGGCGGTGGCGCGCCCACCACGCCGAAAGCCGCTGGCCCACCTCTCGCCACAGCACCGAGGCGGTTCTGCCAGTCACGATCCCCCACAGCGCCGCCATGCCAGCCAGCGCGATGACCCCATCCCCGTGGTGTAACGGCATGGGTTTTTGATAGAGGAAGATCAGCGTGCCGATATGGGACGACAACCCCAACGCCATCAGGAGATTGGCCAACAGGAGCGTTCCGTAGAAGAGTAGGTTCGTCCTCAAGGCTGGGCGCACCTGGGATGAGCGCTCGAATGGCACCCCATTGTCTGAGCCAAACAGGAGGGTCGCCTTAACCAGGAACACCCCGCCCGCAAGCAACGCGACCCACGGCACCGGACTCAAGAACGACGTGTCGATTCCCTGCAGAGAGAAGCCGGCAGTCACCCATTCAAGAATCCGCCCTCCAATCAACAGCCCCACGCTCCACACGGCCATCAACGACACCAGCGCGATGAGCCAACTGCCCATGAGCACAATGGTCGGCAGAGGCTTTGCCTGACTGATCCGCGTGACCGCTTGTTCAATACTCCGGTAGGTCTGCGGGAAGACCTTCAACGCGAGCAGACTGACGGCAAGACTAGCGAGCGATAACCCGACTGCGAGAAGCGGTCGGTGTCCCATCAACTTGCCGATCCCTGTGAGGATCATGCCGGCCCCGAGCAAGGTCCTCCTCACGCTGCGCAACCTTCCCCAGCTCCTCTGCTCGAAGACATTGGACGAAGCCTGAACCATGACCTCACGGACAACGGATGAGATCACCGTGGCGTACTGCGGATCGTTGCTCATCGCCAGGTGGCCGCCGTCGAGCCGATAGAGTTGGATGCCCTCACCAGCATCGAGGCGCTCTTTCACCGCACGAGCTATGTCCAACTGCTCATTCGCCGGGATCACGTGATCACCGCGACCGTACAGGAAGGTGATCGGCCCCTGCGCCGTCTTGAGGTCATCGATGGGCCGCATGAGGTGAATGGAGCGCCCGAGGCGATGGCTTAACACCCGCTCAAGGAGCGGTACGGTCTCGCTCGCCAAGTTCGAGAAATCAGGATCCTGGCGTGCGACCTCGGGATAGAGCTGTTGCAAGACCTTGCCGTAGCGGTCTTGCAGTTGTGTTTGCAAGAACCGCTGAATGGCGTGCGCCTGGATGGGCGGGCACGATTCAGCCAAGACGCCTTGGATGAGCTCAGGAAACAGGGTCTTAAGCCGCAGAGAGACGAGCGCGCCAAGCGACGTGCCATGGAGGAGGATCGGCTGGGTGCTGACTTCCTGGCTGGCGCGCAGCATCTGCAGCACGCGCTGCACGTCATCGACGTCCTCCGCGCCATGCGTCGTGAGTTCCCCCTCACTCAAGCCCTGCCCGCGCAGGTTGAGCAGCAGCACATGGACGTTGGCCTCTTGGCGATAGGTGTCGACGAGCGACTCGTACTGGCTGCTCGACATCCCCCAGGGCGGGATGAACACGACCACGGGGGCAGGGCCATCTCCTTCAACTTTGAACCACTGGCCGCGCAGCGTCACCCCATCGGGCATCATGAATTCGCGCAGTTCTCCACGCAGCGTCTCTTTCGGTGACGTCCGGTGGCTCGGTATGAGGTGGTCGGCCACGAGCATCGCCAAGAGCGGCAGCTTCACCCGCGCAAACTCGCGCGGCAGCCGATGATCCATCGTGATTGGGTTGAGGTCTTCGATGAGCTGGTACTCGAGATTGCCAAAGAGCCGCGCGAGCTTGTCGGCCCGCCGCTCAAGAGCCCTGTGCAAGCGATTGTCGGAGTAACTCACCGATCCGTTCATGACCTCGTTGTCAGTCATGCCCACTCGAGTCTCTGGTCTCCCCGGCCCGCCGAAAGCATCCGCCGGGGCGGGCTGGTCTCCCCGGCCCGCCGAAAGCATCCGCCGCCCGCCCCGGCTGTCGCCGGCGTCGGGCCGGGGGGGCGGGCTGGTCTCTGGTCTCAATACGGCATCAGATACCGCGGTGAGCAACTCATCAAGGGAGGAACGGTCGCTGAGGGACGCCAGGTAATACTCCGCCAACTCCGTGTCCTCGCCGAGCAGGTCATTTAACCTCGTGACGCCCTTGCCGATCACGCCGACGCGGATGACCTGTCCTGAGGTGATGTAAAAATGCGTCGCCTGATCATCGACAAACAGGACGCGGCCCTGTCCAGGGAGCGAATTCAAGTAGCCGGCCTTGGTCGTAGGCGAGTGGACCAGGACGATGGGAGTGTCTTGGCCGGTTGAGTCCTGATAGCGGGCGACGTGGACCTTCCCTGAGGAGCTGCCCATGGCGTGAATGATGGAGCGCAAGAAGGGCAGGTTGCCTTCCGCTTCAAGCTGCCTGGCGATCGCCTCGGGGCTGGCCGTGGTGAGAATGTTGACCTCAATCCCGCGCGCGCGAAACAGCTCAAGCGCCGCGCGCCGTTCTTCCGGCGTCAGATTGCTCAACGTCCCTCCCCAGTCCAGGTAGCACTGTGTAATTGGGCCCTTCTGAGGTTTGGCAACAAGTAGTCCCTTCCCTTCCCGAATGAGCCGCTCAAGACCCGCGCGAATCGCTTGCGACGTCAGTTCAGTAACGGTATCAGATACCGCGTCCGCGTCGCGGCCGGCCACACGTCGGTACAGCGCAAGATGTCGATTGGCTAACTGCTCAAGCGAATAGCGGGCTTCCACAAAAGCCCGACCCGCACGACCCACCTGTTGACGAAGTGGCTCATCCTGTAAGAGTTGAATCACGTGACGGCTAAGCGCCTCGACATCGCCGGTCGGGACCAGGTAGCCGGTCTCGCCATCCTTCACCGCTTCCCGCGCGCCTTCTGTCGCGTAGGCCACAACCGGTTTTTCCATCGCGCTGGCTTCCAACGCCACAAGGCCCAACGCCTCCGAATAGGTAGGAAACACCACCGCGGTGGCAGCCGCGTAGCCGTCGCGCACCTCTTCAGGAGTCCCAGCGGGCAAGATGTGGACGATCTCTGACAGGTCCCGCGCGATGATGTCGTCGCTGAGCAGCTGAACGTAGGAGGGATCAGCGACTGGTCCCATCATGACGACCTGAGCCTTGAGGCCGTTGGCCCGAAGCGCCTCGGCCAGATCCAAAAGATCCCGCTGGCCCTTTTCAGGATCGATCCGAGCCGGATAAACGATCAGTGGCACCTCTGCTGAGAGCCCCTCACGCTGCCGAAACGCATCGCCCCGGCCGTGTTGCGGGGTGAAGAAGTGCGTGTCAATCCCGCTGCCGATGATAGAGGCCTTGCGCTTCAGGCTGCGGGCCGCCGCGTCGCTCACCCCGGTGACTTCCGCCGCGCCAAGAGGAAGCACCTTGGCACCAAGCTGGTGGATGGTGCGCAAGAACCATCTCGAGCCCCCTGCGTGTGTCTGGTGCGAGGTCACCACACGGGGGATGCGATACCACACGCCCGCCAACCAAAACGCCAGATGCGCGGGGAAATAGAACGGCGTATGGAGATGCAGGACGCCAACCTGCTCTTGCCGAATGATCTGACGGAGGTTGCGGAAGATCTCCGCACTCTGCTGAAGGGAGCCCCACGGTGAGCGCCACGAAACCTTCACCCAAGGACGTTGTCTCACAAACTGGTGATGAACGAGCGTGCTCCCATTGTCAGCGCGTTCCTCAAACGTCCTTGGCGCGGCCTGCACCGGATACAGCGCATGGATTCGAATCCCTGGGTGGGTGAGGAGCTCGCGATGAAGCTCCCGCAAGTAGCTTTCCAAGCCTCCTGTGTTGGTTAGGTCAGCGTACACCATCTCCACGATGGTCAACGGTGAGTCCTGCGAAGTGCGACCAGACCCATCCGCCTGCCTGCCGACGGTATCAGATCCCGCGTCGCGGACACCTACCACACGACCATCTTGGATAGGTGTGACGAGGTTGATGAAGGCGTGAGGTAAGGACGCAACGCCGAGGATGAGTGCCACGAAGCCGACGCCGATCGGATGGAATGGGCTGCTGGGATCTAGCAGCAGGAGGCTGGGAAGCGCGACCGTCAGGCCGGTGATGAGGAGTTTCTCAGCGGAGAACGCCGCGGCGAGTTTCTGAGCCAAGGTCTTGCCTTCGGCACCCGGTAGATGGCGGAGGTGCCACAGGATTTGGAATCCAGCTAGCAGTGCCACGGTTGGAGGCCTCAGCTCAAGCGGAATCCCAAAGGCCCAACTGAGTAGCAAGCTCCCGCCACCGACAAAGAATCCGGACTCTCTGAGCGCTGGCGCCAGCACCTGTCCCACGAACCACCCGTAGCGCGCTTCCAGGCGGTCATACCACGGCTGCCGCTTCGGCCACCGCCCACCACGTGGTTTGAGCAAACTCGTCATCCGGTAGATGCTTGTGAACACACCGAGGAAGAACTTGTATTTGGCCTCCGAGTAGTCTTTGGCCTTCTTGGCTAACTTGGCGTACCCCTCCTCCACGCGCTTGAGACGTTCGCGGGATGCCCCATCGACCCCTTCGATCCATGCATATTCCCGTGCGACGGTTTCATACCGGACGAGCTCCGCAAGACCAGGAACAACTCCGCGAGGACTCTCTGCTTGACGTTCCTGATAAGCCAATCGAGCTTCCGCAAGGGGGAGATAGTTCTTGACGACGCGAGCACCGAGTGTGTTAGCCGTATCACTATCAACGCTGAGCTCTTCCACCATCCACAATAGATCTGGACGACCTGCTAGCCCACGCATCATCGGATTCATTCGAGCCGCGTCGCTTACCATCCGATCAAACTGCTCCAAGATTGAGCCTCGGCGAGTCGTGCCACCAGAACCCCCCATTTCTGCAAGACCAGAAGCGTCAACCATATTAAGCTCGTCAAGGTAGTGATGGCCTTCATGAGTCCCTACGTACCCAGCCGCTTGGATGACAACATCTGGAGGATACATGGAATTGCCAAGGTTGATCAGATATTGGCCTGCCCGCTCATCGCGAACCTGCTTGATCAGATACATCTCAGCGGGTTCCACAACGAGTTGTACTGCCTTGTCCAAGGGGATCCCGCTCACCTGCTCCAAACCGGTCAGAAACTGATCCAGCTTCTCCAAAGTCCATCTCAGTCTCCGGGTGACCGCAAACCCGGCTTCGCCTTGCGCGAAACGCTTCAGTTGCGTTTCATTCAAGTACGGATGGCGCTTCAGGATGGATGAGATAGGAGGCTCGCTGGACACTTTTTCAAACACGAAGAGGCCGGTGGCCAGCCAGTGGAAGCGGCCCGGGGTAAAGCCGATGAACCGATCCGTGCGCGTCACCAATCCATGCTGGTCAAACAGTGCTTTCCAGGCTTCGATCGACTTGTAATTGAAGGACAAGGGCATGTCAGACTGCTGCTTCACAAAGACGTTGCCATACCAATCCATAAATTCGAAGAAGGCTTGCTGTTGCGCTGGGTTTAAGCTCAGGAAGGCTTTGCTCAACTCCGACAAGCCTTCCTGGTCCCTCACGGTCTGGAGCACCTCGGGTGTCTCCGGGAAGGTGTTCTCTAACACGAGCACCTTCCCACCCGGCTTCAGGATTCGGTGGACCTCCTTCAAGAGACTGTCAAGATGCTCATCCGTGATGTGGTGGAGGACGCTTTGGAGTATCACGACGTCGGCGCTCTCATCCTCAACAGGGACTCGCTCAGGGGTGAGTTGTTTTCGATACTCGACTCTCGGATCGGACGATTCCTCATGCCAATCCAAGACATCCGTCCCGATCACCTTGATCCCTGGGATTTCTTCAGCCAGCTTCCGCGCCAACAGATTCTTCCCAGCCCCCACATCCACGACCACTCCGCCTGTAAGAAATTCTCGAATGAGCTCATAGGTCAGCTCCAGTTTCTGATCGTGTTGATAGTCATCATAGCGCCTCGTAAAGTCACTTCCCGCAACGCCAATCCCCGACTGCTCTCGCGCTTGCTCAATCGCTGCTGGATCCCGCGACGGATACAGGCGGTTCACCACCGCATCCACAACGGCCTCGGTGTTGGCCCACAGGTTGAACTGGCCGTAGTTGGCTTGCAGGTACTGTGTGACGAAGGCTTTGACTGGATCAGGAGCCGCGGAGGAAGCCGTCGACGCGCGCTCATGCCGTTTGAATCGTCTTGCCAGGGAGGCTCGCCGTACCCCCAAGACCTCGTCTAATCGATACTGGTCAATCACGAAGAGAAGATCCTGCTGCGTTTGGCTGTTGTCGAGGAGCAAGCTCACAAAGGTGCTTTGGTCTGCTGGTGTGGTATGCCGGAGCGCGTTCACCGACTGCTGGATCAGCTGCCTCGATGGCCGGTCAAAGTCAAATCCCAGCTTCCGGTAATCCGCCCATCGACCCAACATCTTCCCCAGCATCCCTTCGGTGAGTAACCGTCCGGGTGTGGCGATAATCCGAAGGCGCTTAGCCTTGATGTCGGCCATAGCGCCCACGTGATCTTCAATCACAAACCCGTCGCCTTCTTTCTTGACCGCCAGTTTGCTGATCGAAAATGCCTCGCCAATCTCAGGCCGCTCCTTTGTGGGTCGGATGTTCATGTTAATCTGGTAAATGTAGCCGGCTCCTTCCACATACACGCCTGGCATGAAATCCACCTCAGGCATCTTTTGGTTTGGCTTGAGCACGCCACGGGCTCGAAGGGCCTGTTCGAAGGCTTGCGCAAACCTCTGGTAGGCTGATTCGTTGAACAATTCTGAGGGCTTCTGATGGGGAGCCAGTGGGATCGCCACATCAAAATTGGTGATGCGAGGGAGTCGAAGCGGGTGTTGTGTCATGACAGACACGGCAAAATCCCGCGCGGTCCCGCCGGTTGCTTTGATCTTGAGTCCAAGTTGTTCAGCCACTTCGAAGAGTGTCAGGATCTCCGGAGTGACATAACGCTCGGCCACCTCTTTGGGAACCCGGTAGCTTCTAAGCCGTGCTTCCCTCCCCTTTACTCTCCCACCGCGTTGCGTCGCCAGCAGCAGCCCGCCAAACCCGAAGAGGCCAAGTGCCAATCCAAAGCCCGCGAGCGCCACCCCCTCTAGGCCGCCCATCTTCAACCCCGCCACGAGGAACTCCCACCCGAGCAGCCCCACCACCGGCGCGATCCAGATGGGCGAACCCTCCGGCCACCGCCCGGCAAGGGTCTCTGCGCTGAACCCCACGTTGAGTACTCCAGAAGACGTGCCTTGACGACGAGGAGCGAGGATGCTATCCTTCTTAGGAGGAGTGTGAAGGTGGCGATGAAAAACTCCCTTGAGAAGCTGATCGACGTGGACCCAGCCATCTGTCATGGCCAACCCTGCTTTGGGCGGACTCGCATCCTGGTTTCGGATGTCCTTGAGCTGCTTGGAGCCGGGGTTTCGAGCACCGAGATCACGTCCAAGAAATATTTTCCCCAGCTGACCCCGCAGCACATTCGCGCCGCCCTGCAGTACGCCGCTGAGCAATTCAAGCACCGGGAATTCGTGGCCTTCAAGGCGTAGCTCGCTGTGCGTGTGCTGCTTGACGAACATATCCCTGGACAGACGGAAGCCTTCCTGCGCCGGGTGGGGCATCACGTCATCCGTCCGTCCCCCCGTGCGACCGACGCGACCATCGCTGCGCTTGCCGAACGGGAAGGCGCGATCCTGTTCACGCGTGACCGGGACTTCCTGAATTTCCTGCCCTCGAAGCTGTCCGGAATTGTCGTGATCCGCATCCACCCACCCATGGCTGAAACGATCACCCAGGCTGTCAGGAACTTGTTGAAGATCAGACCTGAGCGGTGGTTGCGTGGAAAAGTCCTCGTGCTGCGCAGTGATGGCTATGAGATCTTTCGGTAGCGCTCTCACCCTCCACGACAGTACCTGAGACGCTGAATGAAGAGTCGTATTCCAACCTGCCCACAGCGCGGTCAGCCCAACGCCCACCACTTCCGCCACCGTCCCGAAGAGCGCAAGCCCCATCAGATGCTTGGCCAGGAGCCCGATCCCTATGAGCACGAATCCCCCCATCGGGGTCAGGAGGCCACCTGGCGCAACCGAGTCATCCCGATGTTCCTTGACTGGTGCTCCTGTCCTGCGTAGAATGGCGTTCATGCCTCCATCCAAACGGCCTTCCAAAGACGCCTTCACGGTGACCGAAGTCGGCGCGCTCATCGAGTCGCTTCGCCATGAGATCCGCCTCGTCGCTGAAGGGCTCGTTGACCTTCGCACAAAGGTGGATAATTTGTCGAAAGACGTCGGCAACCTTCGGAAAGACGCCGACCTGATCCTTGTTGAAATCCGTGCGATCAGATCCGAGATGAAGACTTTCGACGCCCGCTTGAAAGTTGTGGAAGAAAAACTCGGCATTCCTTGACGGCTTGTCTTCTGCCTATTCGCGCTTCTTGCCTTGCCTGTTAGCTGTTCCTTTCCGCCAATCTTCCGCATCGCCAGCAGTCCGCCAAACCCGACGAGGCTCAGCACAAACCCCAGCCCTGCCAGCAAGTGCCCTTCGAGCCCACCGATAAGGTCGGAGAAGCGGTCTGGCTTGACAGCCTCTTCATCGTCGGTTATAGTCGAGGTGGAGGTCGGTGAAACTGATGTCGGTTCAAACAGCGCTCTTTCCAGAGGCTCTTCAGCGGGAGTACGATTGGGCCTTTGCGCACTATGCCGAATTGGCCACACGCTACCCGAATCAATGGGTCGCCTTTGCGCACCGGCGAGTGTTGGCTGTTGGTCCGCATCTAATCCGGGTGCTCGCGAAAGCTCGCCAGCAGCTTGACTGGCCGCATATCCCGCATTTGTTCCTCGAGGCCGGAATCCACGTATATGCGCGTCGCCCTTGAGGTCCAGCGCGTGCGGGACCTCGAGGCCAGCCGCCGTCGTCGTCGACTCTTCCTGTCTCGACTCTTGGGTCGAGTCCAGTTCAGACAGTCTGTTGGGTGGAGTGATGACCATCTGGCCATCATCGATACGGGCGCTCCCTACTCGGTGATCCCCATCTCGTTGTGGCCCGCGTTGCGTGCTGAACGACTGGGCGAACTGCCGCTGCGTGGCCTCGTCCCAGGGAAAGACGCCGAGATTGACGCGGTCTTGGCGAAGGTGACTGGAAAACTGCTGGATGCCAAGCATACCTCGCCACCCCTGCCGCTGTGGGCGATGTTGGTCAAGACTGACCAGGTCCCCTTGATTCTTGGATGGGCTGGATGCTTGGACCGCGCCAAGCTCCTGCTGGACGCCTCCCGCAATCTCGCCTGGCTTGAGTTCTGATTCTGTTTCTTGTCTGACCGGTCGCATTGCCAGCAGCAGCCCGCCAAACCCGATCACGCTGAGCACAACGCCCAGCCCGGCCAGCAAGTGCCCTTCGAGCCCACCGACCCACAGGCCGATGGCCACGAGCAGCGGGGCGGCGAATACCCTGAGCGGATTCGATCCGGGTGTCTTCTTCGGACGCGGCTTTGGCTGGAAGTGGAAGGACTCCGTGCTCTTCCGCAAGACCCCCATGGCATCTTGGAGGTTCTTGCGATGCGCGATCAATTGCCGGACTTCATGGTCGGAAATTGTCTGATCACCGGTCATCTTCCTGACATGAGCTGCCACGAGTTCAGCCGTCGAGTAACGCTGAATCTTTCCTTCACCGGCAAGTCGCGTGAGATCCTGGATGGCGCTCAGGATCTGCCCGACCAGTTGCTCCCTGCGGGTCTCAGGGGATCCCGGCCAGGATGGAGGTATGGTCGCGCGTTCCGACTTCAACAGTCGGATGAGCCCTCGCTTGATGTCTTGTTGCGACGGGTCAGTGATCTTGAGGGCCCAATAGATGGTCGTATGGCTCACATCGGCCTTTCCGGCAACATCCGCTTCGGTGAGTTGTCTTAGTCGTAAGACTTTGTTTCTGATTTGCTGATTGAAATAGGCGATGGCCTCACGGAGCCGACGAGCGGTTCGAGGACTGAGCGCTCGATGCTGGTACGCCGCTGCGACTACCCCGAGGAGAACCAGCGCTGGCCAGAAGAGATCTCCAAACACCGCAGCTTCTGAGAATGAGGTCCCCACATCCAGGAATCGGTCCAGGAACCATCCAAGCCCTAGGACAACCAGCCAGGCGCTGATGATCGGGAGGTCTGGTCTTCCCCGACCACCCGGGCGGTAAAAGGAGGCCTCGATGTGCTGCAGCGTGCGACGGACAACGGGATTTCTTGGAAACTTCTTCTTGGCTTCGCGCGCAAGGGTCAGGGCGTCAGCGTGCCGCCCGCTATGCTCCAGTAACTCCACGAGTGCGGTCCACGAAGCCGGATGGTCGCTGAGTTTTGGTTGGACTGTGCGGCCACCATCCGGGCTCAGCAGCGCAATCCCCGTGTCAAACTGACCCACGCGACCCCACAGGGTTGCCAGGGTCGGGTAGACAGCCGGGTGGTCGCGAAGCTCGCGCTTGATGACCTGCCGATTGATCATCAACTGGTCAATCCCCTCCCACGGGTGGCCATCGGCGCCCAGGATGGCAGCAAAGGTGGGATAGACGGATTTATGGCCACGCAGCCACGGTTTGAGGGTGCGGCCATCAAAACTCATGACGTGCTTGGCTTCCTTCGCCCGCTTGAGGTGCCGCAGCCCAGCCGCGAGCACTTCGTGAAGATGCGGATTCTCCTCGAACGTGGGGTCTTGAAGGGCCTCGCGCGCGATGGCGATTCCCAGCTCGTAGTCGTTGGCACTGTAGTACACCTTCACCTGCTTCACGCGAAGACGCGGGTTGTCCGGAAAATCGCGAATGCCGTTGGAAGCGACCGTGAGCGCTTCGGCATGGTTCCTCTGCGCGATGAGCGCATCGATCAAGACCTCCAGGGTGAACGGCATCTGCTCAGCCGCTAACACCCGCTCGAGATAGTGCTCCGTCTCGAGAAGTCGCTGCTCCAACGCGAGGGTCTCTCTGGCGAGCGCGATCGCATCCAAGTCATGACCGCGTTCAAGTTCCGTCTTCGCCAGACCGTCCCGCACTTTGAGGTGATGACCAAACTCCCGATACCCGTGGGCGGCGCCGGCAAAGTCTCTCTTCTGATGTCGTGATCGCGCCTCCTCAAGCAACTTCTGCGCCTCGGTATCGGGTTGCGGTGCGCGGTGGAAGCGTTCCGCGAGCCACCGCCGCAGCGAGAACACCACGCGCCCGATCGCCCCGAGTGCTACCACCGACCAGAAGAGCTCCGCCGGGGCTTGCGAGAGCGCCCACGGTGTCACCCCAACAGCCAAGCGGCTTGCCGCCAGTTTGTCCAAGAGCCGACGGATGACTTGATCCTCGTGGAACTCCCGCTTCACGTGGCGTCCCTCATCATCGCTGAGCACGCGGATGGCCTCCTCGATGCGGCCCTGGCGGGACAACAGCCCGGCGTCGTACGCTGCGATCAGGCGGACTTTCGGATGCGCGGAGAAGTCCGCAAGCGCTTGCTGGGTGATGGCGACGGCTTGCTTCAAGGCAAAGCGTCGCTCGTTTTCATGGAGGTCGGGGATGACGGCTTTGGCTTCGTAGGCCTTGGCCAGGGTAATCCGCAGGAAGAACGCGTGCGGCTGCTCCTGGACCGCCGCCGTTAAGACGGCGATAGCGCGATCCACCTCGCCAGGATGCCGTCGCGCCATGAGCACACGAGCGTAGGTATCCACCAGATCAGCAGTCTGGGCATCCAGCTTCGCAAGCTCGTGCACATGATCTTCTGTGTGCAGGGTCGAGCGGCTCATCATGGCCTGGGCGATTCCGTACAGCGGCCGCGCCAAAGCCGCTATAAGATGCCCTTGCATGAGTTCGGCTTTCGCCAACCAGTGGAGTGCACCCAGGTGCGTTGGCGTTCGGTTCAGGACGTTGGCAAAGACCGCGGCAGCCTCGGCAAACCGTCGCTTCCTCATGAGCCGCTTGCCCTGTCTGAGCGCTCGCCCCGATGCATCTGCCGACCACGCGGCGGTCGGGATTCTGATGGAGATGGAGGTGCCCTTGGTCACATAGGAGTCAAAGGACGTGCTCGCCTCGAGCAGCTGGGTGTAACTGCCCACGCCTCCTTGCGGCAGGAAGAAGTGAGACTTTTTGCCATGCGATCGAATGACCACCTCCCCATCCAACATCCCCACCACGATGGCGATCATGCGCTGAAGCCATTGGCCGCGTTCCGTCACAGGCTGAGCCTCAGTAGGCCTCACCGCCTCGCGGATGTTCGGGATCTCCTCCACAAGGTTTCGCGCGATGAGCTCGATGGTCTCTTCGCTCACGATGTGGCCTCGTCGGTAGGCGACCAAGAGAGGTCTGGCGACGCCTGAGGACGGACTACTGGCAGGCTGCCTCTGCCAATTCCAGAGCAACTCGCCAATGACCATCTCGACCCATGCTCGAGGTAAGCGGCTCGAGGAGTCGGCGATCCCTTGTTCACCAAGCCAGGCCGGAAGGCCGAGCGGCCGATCATGTGGGGAAAACACTAATCCATCCAAGATGGCGTCCATGGTGTGCTGAAGCTGCTGCGTGGTCAGATCGCTCCGAACGAGCTCAGCCGTCCAGCCTTGTTCACGTAAATCCTCTGCATCCCGAGCCAACTTGCTGTCAGGATCTTTGGAGGGCAGCAATGTGGCCATCATCGGCAAGCTGACCACACCACTAAGGAGGGCAAATCGATCAGAGGCGGGGACGCTCCAGCGACTCAATGGAGCGGCTTCTGGCGGCGCATGGAAGCGCGTGGCAAGCCAATGATAGAGCGACCAGAGGACCACGGCCCCGGTGAGGAGAAGCCCAAGAAGCGTCAGGTTGATGTCAGGGGTGTCAAGCCTGAAGAGAGTCGCCTGGGAAATGGTATCAGATACCATGTTCTTAGAGGCACCGTGGCTGAGGGCTTGCACGGTCAAATCAAGGAGTCTGAGGCTGAGGAATCCGACGGCAAGCTTGAGGATTGTCTCGGCCTTACCCGAACGCCGTGTGCCATCCCGAAGCCTGACGAGGTGAGAGAACAATTGCTGGATCAACCGATTTCCTCGAAACTGCCGTTTCACATGGCGCCCACCGGCACTCAGCACGTGAATCGCCTCATCAATTCGGTCCTGCCAGGCGGGGAGGTTCGCGTAAGATTCAGCGATCCTGGAATACTGTGGGGACGTCGAGAGGTCCTTAACGGCCTTGCGGATTGTCGCCTCCGCTTGCTTCAAGGCAAAGCGGCGGTCGCTCTCGTGGAGACCTGGGGTGTTGGTCTTGGTTTCGTAGGCCTTCGCGAGGGTGATCCGGAGGAAGAAGGCCTCGGGGTGGTCCTTCACCGCCTGGGATAAGATGGCGATCGCGCGATCCACATCGTCGTGGTGTCTTCGTTTCAAGAGGACCTTGGCGTGGAGATCGACCAGATCAGCGATCTGTCTGTCCAGCTCTGCCAGCTCACCCTCGCGTTCCCGACCAGTGAGCTTGAGTGTTTGCTGGGCGACAACGGCCTGGGCCAATCCGGAGGCGGACCGGGTATAGGCTTCCTCGAGATGGCCCAGGGCCAGTTCAGTTTTCGCTAACCAGTAGAGGGTGACGAGCTTGTCTGATCCTTCTCTCAGGGTGTCTCGCAAAATCGCCGACAGTTGCTTGAGTGAGACAGTCACACCGAGAAAACCAGCAAATCCACCAAGCAACACCGCACTGAGCAACGCATCGCCTGCCCCCGCAATCAGGTGCAGAGGATAGGCCAGGCCGCCGAGGAGCGGCAGGAGGATCGCAAGGACGACTGTGCCTTGAGAGACGAAGCGATAGCGATTGGGTTTATAGGGACTGCGGCTCGCTCTGGGTTCCTTTTTCACACCTGAGGACGGATCTTTGGCAAGCTGCTCCAAATCATGATACGTCTTATCGTGAGCGACCTCAGTCATCTGGGCGTGTTGGCGGATTTTCTTGACTGTCCACCAGCGGCCGGGATATTCCGAAGCGAGACGCTGAAGGACCTTCGAGAGGTAATCGCGGAAATCCTTTGTCTTCTCTTGCAAAGACTCAAACCTTGTACGAAACACCGGATTCCACGTGAGGTGCTTGGCCAGCGTTTGGCGGGAGAGATCGATGTGTCCGGAGAATGTTTCCTCTGAGACTTTGTAGCGTGGCTTTTCTCCACGATCGAGTTGTTGCTCAAGTTGCGTGAGCTGTTCATCAATCACTTTGGCAGCCCGCTCCGCGTGGACGTAGTCGTAGACGAGTTGCCCCGCTTGGCGTTTTTGCTCCTGGCGCTCCTCGATCGCACGCTTCAGCTCTCGTAAGGCCTCTTGGACGGCTTGGGAGTGCCGGGGATAAACACTTAATGTCCAAGGAGAGAGAAACTGCTGGCCTTTGCGTTTGCGCAGTTCATGCACGACCAAGTACTTTCTAAACCGTGGAAAATCCAGCAAACCAGCTTTGACCTCATCGCGAAGTTCCCAGAGCGCGACGGCGATTTGCTCCGCTTTGGCCGTGGCTGCTGGTCCCATCGGCTTCTTCTGGGGATGCCGATCTCCATTCCTCCGCTGTCCAATTAGCTCTTTGAGATCAAAGCGATAAAAAAAGCGCATGGACTGATCGCGGCCATTTGTGAACTGGAGCTTAAGCTCTTGTGCCTCAAGAAGCGGCTGTCGCAGGAGAACCACGAGCTTCCTTGGATCGCTTGTCAGGTGTTGCGCGCGCTGGATGAGCGCGGTGTAGCTGTCCTGTGCGCCTGGTGGTAATAAGTCCTCCGCGAGCGCTTGTGCAGTGTCAACAATGGCGCCTTCGGCATCTTGCTCAGGATTTTGGATCGCATGAGCGAACGCCGCGCGAATGGCTTGGTCAATAATCGGTCCCTTGCCAAAACGCACATGATCGGGAAGCACATCGATCCACCTTGCGCGAATCGCGTTCGCGATTGGCACGCTCATCGGTATCGCCATGCTGAGCACAAACCCTGCCGTCTGCTCCGCGCCACCAAGCCCAAACAGGTGCGCCGCCCAGGCGAGGAGGCCGACCACCGGCGCGAGGATCATCGGGATGATAATCTCGATCCCGAGCCTGCGGAGTTTAGCGAGGGAGGCCTTGACCGCTTGCTCTGCGCCTCGCTTAATCGCTTCCTTGAAATCCTGGATGGCAAACCACGTCGATCCGGAAAGGGCATAACTCTCAGCACGTCTGATGTACAGCTCAGCGTTGTCAGGATCAAGACGAAGCGCTTCGTCATACTGCTTGATCGCCTCACCATACTCGGCAAGCGCAAAAGAGGTCGCGCCAAGGGCTCGATGCAGCTCAGCTTGCGTGCGCGGGCTTAACAACGAGAATTCCTCCGAGGCCAGCGCCTCCTCAAGATCCACGGCAGCATCCAGATAAGACTGATAGGCCTCCTGCAACGCCGCGTCTTGCTCAACCGAATCGACAGCCTCGTCAGCCCGTGCATCGCTTTCTTGGCCAAGACCGTAGAACGCCAGCCCTCGGTAGTAATAACCCTCCAACGTTGGCTTGAGGGCAAGCGACTGGTGGCTGTAGAGGAGGGCCGCCTGGTAGTCGCGATGAGCCACGTACGCGGCGCTTAAGGCACGCAGGAGCTCTGCCTGCGATCCCGGAGGAAGCCTGGAGGCCTCCTCAAAGGCCAGGGCCTGCTTGAAATCCTCAATGGCGTTCTCTTCCTGCTGCACGTTGTAGAACGCCAGGCCCCGATGGTAATACGCTTCCAAGGTTGGCTTGAGGGCAATCGAGGTGTCAAAATCCGCGATGGAGCGTTCGTAGTACTCGTGGGCGGGCTTGGCTCGACCTGAGTCCTGCTCAAGCTGGCCGAGCAGAAATCTGGTCAGGCCCGTGTTGTAGTACATGTCAAAATTCGGCGCGAGCAATTGCAATTGCTCGAACAATTTCAAGGCGGCCTTGAAATCTCTAGACAGATAGGTGGCGCGGGACTGCCCAATCAACTGCGCGATGCGAGCAGAGTCGCTAGCCGTCAGGACCAGAGGCGCTCGGCTCGCCAGGGAGTCTTTCACCGTCGGCTTTGTGCATGCCGCCACGACCAGCGCCAGTGAGGTGGTGAGAAAGACGAGCGGGTTTGCGAGGACACTCAAGAGGCTCGCGAAAGACTGGGCTCCAGGAGGCGCTCGAGGACTGGTCGGGCCTTTCCAGGCGGTTGTGGCGTTACCGAGATCAACAACGAGGTCAATGAGGTTCCGGGTCCGTGTGTCGTAGGCTTCCCAGCTCGGCACAAGGGCTGAGTCGTAAAACTTCATCAGGCGATCGGCTTCCTCGGACGTTCTCCGTTGCCGTTCTCGAGCTTCATAGCGCTGCCTGGCGCTCTTGAGATGATCAAGCACTCGAACCTTGAGATCATACAACTGGGCAAGCGGCTCGCGGCTGGCGAACTTCCCTATGACCAACACGATGTCCCCGCGTTTGATCGTGTAAGGCTTCGGGTGAGTTTGTCGAATGCTGTGATCGTACGCATCAATGTTGAAAGAAAGCTCCGCGTTTTCTGGATGGCCCGCCTTGAGAAAGGCGTGAATCCGCTGCAACACCTCGAGGATCGTATCGTTCTTCCAAACGACCTCTTCTTCGTGCAGGTAGTCTTTGCCTGGCTCCATCGTCGCACGGTCGTGCTCCGTGAGCAGCTGTTCCTCCGCTTCTGTCAGTTGGTCTCCTATGAGCCGTTTGATAATGGCTTGTCTTCGCTCTCGCGACACATACAATTCATCGAGGTCTAGCACAACGATCCTGCGGCCAGGATGGGTTTTCTCATACTGACCTTCTACCCCTTTCGCCAACGTGTTTTTCCTGCCCGCAGACGGCCCATCAATCGCCACCAATCCACCCTGGTCACTGAGCCGATGATCAATCGCGAGTATCACATCTTTGATGGCTGGCCTTAACTCATAGAGCTGAATATACTCAACAGATTGCTGCGCGGCATGTCCAAAGGCTACCAAGCTCTCTTGCACTGCACGCTCATGGATCTCTCGCGCACTCGTCCCTGCACGCTCTAGGAGTTGCGCAATGGCCTTGACAGCGCGCTTTGCCTCATTTACCCCAAGCCGTAGCCGCGGTTGCGGATCTCCGTTGAGAGCGTAGCGCTCAAGGGTGTCAGGAAGCATGGTCGATAACGTGTCTGGACCGATGAGTGGTTCGATGTAGTGGAAGTACTCTCGGGTTTCATCAAAGCCAGTTTGGCCGTGCCATCGGACAAAATGAACCTCGGGTTTGACACGGGTATTGGCCCATAAGAGACGGGGTGGTCTTGCGCCGAGGACCGCCAGGCGTTGAAATCGCTCCGACTGAAAGAGCCGTTCATGAAGTTCATAGAGCACCTTCGCCTGTGCGATGCTCAATTTTCCACGCCACTCGACGGGAAGATGAGAATCCGCAAGGTCGTCAATCATGCGAAGCCAAATACTGATGACTGAACCTAACCGGCTAAGATGCCTTTGCAACTGCTTAGGAGCCATCTGGCTCCGGACGCGCTCAACGTACCGCTCCAACCCTTTCAGGTACGCTTCAACCACAGCCTCATACTGTTCGGCGTGGAATTTATCACGGTCAGTGTCATAGGTCACATCTGGAAACAGATTTGTCACATTCACCCGAATGCCTTCAGCCACAGCCTGCTCAATGGCCTTGAGGCCTTCGGGGGTCGCAGGGATTTTGATGTCCACATTTTCTGGCGTGTGTTCATAAATCCACCGTGCTTCTTCAAGGATCTCTTCAGCCGAACGATAGGCTTCAGGGCTCACCTGGATGCTCACCATGCCATCCCGGCCCTGACTTTCCTTATGCTGTTCTCTGAGGACATTAGCTGTACGAGTCACGAGATTAGCCACGATTTCCCGGTAGATCTGTTGTGCCGAATAGTCCTTGGCAAGACCATCCTGGATCAGGTCGTCGTAGGACCCACTGACAATGGCGTCTCGAACCCAGTTCGGGTTGATGGTCACACGGCCAACTCGATGTTTGCGCACCCATTCCGCTAGTTGTGAGGTATCCCGACTGGCATGATCAACGGCTGGAACCTGTCCAAGCACCGCCAGTTGAGCTATCTTTGAAGTGTCAGGCGCTTCTCTGGTTTGAGCAGGCTCTCCGCGGAGGAGTTTGAGCACCTCTGGCTCAAGGGCCTGGTAGCGTTCAGGCAACGACCCGCCGCTGTTCAGGAAGTGCAGGGCCGCCTCGAGGTGGTCAGGATTCTCGTTGACGTAGATGGCGGTCTGTCGTTTCTCAACCTGTTCCATTGCGATGCGCTTGATCTCAGTCGTGGTCGCGGTCTCTGTGAGACCCAATGCTTGGCCGATCCAGAGGATGGTCTTTGCATGCCGGAGCTTGTGAATGAAGCGCTCTTGATCGTCCACCAGCAGGTCCGGATGATACTTGAAGCGCCCTGTCCCTGGTTCGGTGTAGCTGATCTGCGCCACCCGTACCTCGACCCCTCGCTGCCGGGCGAGATCAAGCAACCGATAGGCGACCTTCGCCTCTTCAAATTGAGCCTGGTTGAGCTTGCCGAGGTCGCTTGTAGTAAACCCAGGGGCAAGCTCGCGCTCTTTGCGCACCAGGAATTCGTCCACCGACTCATCGGACTGCGGCGTACCAAGATCGAGCGCCGTCTGGAAGCCGCTGGCCGCGTAGCCGCCCACCAGGATGGTATCGCCTTTCTTCATCCGTTGGATGACCTGCTGAAGGACTGGTTGGTGCATCACCAGTGGCTTGTGCTCAGCGATTGATCGGCTGGTCAACAGCTCGTCTCCACCGATCACCAGCACCATCGGCCGCTTGGGTTCATCGAACGCCGTGATCAATCGGGCGATCTCTTGGACATGCCAAGTCCGGATGGTGTCTTTCACCGCTTGGAGCTTGTCCTCAAGTTGCGTTTGCGCGTCATGCGGAAGGTTCGCGAATGTTGTTCCGAAGAAACCGAGAAACTCTTCGATGAGGTAGCGGAGGTGACGTTCCCAGAGCGGAACCTCGTCTTTCGTAGCAGCCCGGTAGGCATGGTACGCCTCAACGAGTGTCAGGAGGCGCATCTCGACATCGGGCAACACAAAGGGCGCAAGTTGCTTCACCGTCACTGTCGGGGCGGTGTCCTCAGGGCTGCGCGCCATGACCCAGGTAGGAAGGATATGCTGGAGATCTTGGCGAAAGGCGTCGAGGAGTTGGTTGCGCAGATGGATGAGTCCCTTGAGTGCCTTCGGGAAGAATGTGATTGGCTTCTGGTCTTCCCGCAGCATGGCCAGGATGTGTTGATATTGCTGGTCTGTGTTCTCCAAGAGCGATGGCGTGATGACGAAGAGCCGTTGAATCTCATTCGTGCCCTCGTAGATCTCCATCACCTTCGCATCGCGAAAGCGCATGTCCAGTCGGTTGATGAGCGCTGAATCGGCGTTCAGACTGTGCGCCATCTGGTAGGCCTCGCTTGCGGCCCGTGTAGCCATCTCCGAGGCAAACAGCTTGGCCAATGCCGCCCGAACCACAACATTCTCCCCGTGGTCCTTCGCCAGGGCCGTCTCCTCAATGAAGCGCCGCATCAGACGGTTTTGCCAATGCAGCTCGTCCAACAACGCTTCGGCTTGTGCCAGGACATCCGGTTCAACGCCCTGCTGCTTGCCTGTGCGGACAGCCTCTATCGCTTCTCGGAGCAGACCCTCCACATCTTCGGAGAGCCCAAGCGCGTGGGCGCCCACGGTCCCTCGGCCGCTCTGGAGAGCCTTCAGGAACTCACCCAATCGTCCGATCACGGTTCGGACCGGAACGTCCTTGAAGAACATGCTGGCTGTCCCTGAGCCCTTCTGCCCAACGGTATCCTCACCCTTCACCAATACGCCTTCTGCAAGCTGCAGGTGGTCGCCCCCTCCACCTGGGCGGATGGGAACCGTGCCTGGCTCCTTCAGGATGATGAGCAGGGCAGAAATGCCTTCGTCTGCAGGCTGCGTCCCACGCGGCACCGTCCAAGCCGCTTTGATCCCGAGATGTTCCATGGCCCGATAGACCCCAAACGTCCGGCGGACTTGTCCGAGGTACGCCTTCAACTCGGCAAGCTCCGGTTTCTCACCACGCCAGACCTCTCGTTCCTTGCGGAGAATCTCCTCCTCAAGTTCCAAGAGCTCTTTGAAATTCGGCGGCAGCACAATGCCGTTGGTGATGAAGACGTTGTCGCCAGTCGCCTTGCCGTCTTCGGCGTGGCTCTTGAGATTGGCGTTGTGAGAGCCGGCGTCTTTCTCACTCAGGAGGAACGCCCCGAAGACTTTCCCTCTCAAGATGCGAGGCATCCGCTGTCGCTTGATCTCCTCGGGTTGATCCTTCAGAATGTCAAGCACAATCCCGGTGTTCACGTTGATCTGCGAGACCGTCACCCCGGAGCTGTGTCTGGCGCTCTCGGCGGCCAGCCGCACCCAGGCATGCTCTGACAATCCCAGTCCTCCAAACTCCTGCGGATATTGAGGGCCGAGGAGTCCCTGCCTGGCCAGCTCCAGATGCAAGTCAAGTGGGATGACGCTCGTCTCGTGAATACCCTTGAAGAGCTCAACCAACCGCCCATACATCTCTTGAACCTCAGGATCGGTCGAGTCCTTCATCGGCCGTGCCACAGGCCCAGATGGCCAATCGCGCCACGCATCAAGCTGCGCTGACAGCGGCCGCACCCGTTGCGTGAAAAACGCCCTCACGCGCTCGACGTAACGGTCCTCGAGGCCTTGGTACACGGTCCAAAGCGCAGGGTTGTCGGTCTCTCGCAGTCGCTTCAAGAGCGTATCGTTGCGACGCGCCAGTGCAAGGGTCTTGGACGACACAGCGTGTCTGGGCCGATTCAGGATGAGCTCCTGGTAGAGCGTGTCGATGAATTGAGGCCGCTGCGCTGGGGTGAGGTGTTCCACTTGCGCCACGAGTTGCTGCCAGGTTCGCTCAGGATCGAGGACTTCAGGAGAGGGCTTTGGCTGGCTCAGCTCGTTGATGTGCTGGAAGCCACCTTTGATAAGGCGCTTCACACGCTCAAGATTACGACGACTGTGTCCCACCACGGTGAATCGCACGACATTCTGCGGGGTATCCTGGGGGAGTTCGCTTGCCAAGATGGTCAGGTCATTTTCTTTCAACGGGGCATCTCGCGTAACACGAAGCGTCTTTTGATACCCCACAAAGCCGACCTCGATGCGCTCAAGGGATGGGGTTTCTTGAAGCATGCGATTAACAAGCTGAGAGATCTTGATGTTCGGAAAGACATGCATCCCGCGCTTATCTTGCAGCGTCACCGCAAACCGCTCGGTCAACCCAAGCTGCTTGGCTCTTTGGACAAGCGGGATCAGGAGCAGACTAAACAGCATGTAGCCAACGAAGATCCCCGCGAGCCCATAGGGCAACATATTGAGCCACTCCACTGGCGCATCAAATTGCCGGAGCACAAACACAGGCAGATTAGCTGAGACGAGGCTCATCCCACCCGCAAACCAACGTCGGTTGACCAAGAAGTTCTGCCACAGGTGATGATGATCTTCGGATTGGCCCTCGAAGTATCGTTGATGCACCGTGAGACTGCTAAGATAAGCGACTAACGCCATCAAGCCGGCCAACACCGTCAGGCCAAACAGTTGCCCCAATGACAGCATCAGCACCGCGATCGCAGCCCCACCGACCAGCACCGCGCTGCCCGCCTCAAAAAAGAGGGTGCCGGATCCGTCATTGTGGGGGGGCAGAAGTTTTTGCGAAGCCGGTTTCTGCAGAGTCGGAAGACCGACCTCCTTGTTGCGGCTGAATGTCAACATCGATTTCCAGAAGACACCCTGAGGCATGCCATACCGTTGCGCCGCCTCACGAAGGAAGGACCGCGTGAGGATAACACTGGAGACTGCCTTGGCTGCATAGAAGCCACTCATCATATAGAAAAGCCACAAGAAGAAGAAGGAGGAGTAAAGATAAGCCCCGCCGAACAGTCCAATCAAACTTCCAGCGTAGGAAATGGTATCAATAGTCTGCTCGTCGTGTTTCCACTTCCGTGATAGCGATTCCCACTCAACGGTGGGGAGATGGTCTTCCAGGACTGTCTCTACTAGATTGCGGAGTGTATGTGCTGAAAGGGCTGACAGCACACTCAAGAGCAGCACCATCCACACAACCGCCACAGCCGTCGGCATGCTGAGTGTCCCAGCCGTCACCATCGTGATGACAGCAGCAGCGCCCACAATCCTTGGATAATCCACACGGCCAAGACGCTGCTCGTTGGTGAAGAGTCCGAACCCTTGTTTCGCCAACCAGATCACCCACTTTGTATAGAGCGCAGCCGCCACCCCGAACACGCCAAGAAGAGCAAGGACAACCCAATTCGGCACCACCAGCGCAAGCAGTGCGATCGCCGTCGAGCCCACCAGCACCGCGCTGCCCGCCTCAAAAAAGAGGGTGCCGGATCCGCGACGGGTGACTGGTTGAAGATGTGCCGTGCGTTTTATTGTGGTCCGGTTTGCGCGCAGCTTAGCAACAGCGTCATCCACACCGCGCTCGAATGTTGAGAGGTCTTGCTTTGCGTGAGCCTCAAGAAGCGCGGGGATGGGTTCAGCAAAGTAGCCATCGATCTGGTTGTGGGGAGCCTCAAGGCCCTTCGTGAGAATGACTCCTAACGCTTGGTCTAGCCGTTTAGCGTCTTCTCCCCAATGTTGGATCAGCGCGGGGATCGTGCGCTGGTAGTAGGCTTCCTCTCCGAGCCCTTGATAGTTGCGTGTAAACCACCGCCTCCATCTGCGAAGGATTGGCCGAAGAGCTCTGACACGGTCCACCAGCGCTGCGCGATGTTCCGGGTCGCTTTGGATATACCGCTTGAGCCAACCGTGAATGGTTGCAGGATGAGCCCTGGTGGCTTTGGCAATAGCCAACCCGTTTGCCTCGTATTCGTAAACCCACCGCTCAAACTTCGAGTCACCTGGGTAACTCACTTGTCTTCGAAGTGTCTCGACCCACTGCTGACGTTCTTCCTGTCGGGCTGGGTCGCTCTGGATAAAACGCTTGATCCATCTCCAAACAGTGGTGCGATGGACGTGCACAGCCCTAGCAATCGCAGCGCTATTAGCCTGGTGTGTGCGGATCAATGTTTCCATCTCACGATTGCCAGGGTACTCATCCCTCTGCTCGTGACGCCTTTGTCTTCGAAGCGCCTCGACCCAGGTAGAACGCTTGTCGCGTTGGCGAGGATCGGCCTGAACATACCGCCTGATCCATCTCCAAACAGTGGTGGGACTGACATTCAGAACCTCAGCGAGAAAGCGGCTGTTCGCCCGGTATGTGCGGAGTAAGTTTTCCATCTTACGATCGCCTGGGTACAGGTCGTATAGGGCGCCTCTTTGTCTCCGAAGCGTATTGACCCAAGCAAGACGCTTGCCGCTTTGGCTAGGCTCTCCCCGAATATAACGGTTGATCCACTCAGACGCAGTGGACTGACTGACGTGCTTGGCTTTGGCAAGAGCATAGGTGTTAGCCTGGTACGTCTGGATCAGTTCCTTCATCTGAACATCACCAGGGTACTTATCCCTTGGATCATCCCTTTGTTCTCGAAGTGCGTCAACCCATTGTTGACGTTGCTCACGTTGCGCTGGGTCGCTCTGGATAAAACGCTTGATCCAGCGCCTGATTGTGGTCCGATGTTTCTTCTCACCCTTAGCGATCGCAGAGGCGTTGGCCTGATATCGCGTGATCCACTCTTTGATCACTTCGTCGCCTGGGTATGAGTGTTTTCCTCTTACTCCCATCCACATAAGGCCAAGACCCAGGAACAACGGCAGGAGGAGATCACGGCCAGAGTCTTTGCGATTCGGCTCAACCTGGCGGCTTGAATCCGGCTGCGGTTGGCGATGTTTGAATTCCTCGGGGCGCTCTGGTTGCTTCAGCTCTGGCGCATCAAGCCACCACGGGTCTGGATTAGGTCGTTCAGGCCGGAGGGGTCGCAGCGCTTTCGGCAACGGCCGAATCGGAACCTGATCTGCAAGTCTGCGGAGCTGCCCCTGAAGTTGTTCAAGCAACTGGACTTTGAGGCTATCCGGAACAGGTCCTGCCATGTCAGGTTGGTCAGCAAGCGTACGGAGTTCCTTCACCCACGCACGGATGGCTCGAACGGTTCGTGGGGCATTGACCCACTGCTCAGTTGTGTCGAGGGCTTCTTCAACGTCCTTGGCCACGTCGGAATAGACTTGGCTCAAGCTCGTGTCAATGGCCATTTGATCTGCCACAGCTTCTCTGATATTGAGGAGAAAGCCGCGCAGGGATGCACGCGCTGCCGCCTGCAGGTAAGCACCCGCGACCTTGAACGTGTGGATGCCATTCACCCACGCCTCCGCATCGATGAACAAACTATCGGCCTCCGTCAGCTTCCTCGGCTTCGCTTGAGGGAGGCTTGGGGTCAGACCCTGTGCGGGAAAATCGCCAAATTTTGTGCTGGGGGTCTGACCCTGAGCTTGCGCTGCCGAACCCTGAATACCCTGCGAAGACGGCCGACCTGAGCGCACGATCGCCTCGGCCTCCTCAGGCGTCTTGCCTTCCGCGATCAGGCGCAGGTAGAGCCAGGCGTTGCCAGGATTGTTCGTCTGCTGACCCAGTTCCCAGGCTCTCGTAGCGGACGCACCTTTCGTCGGCAAGAAGGGTGAGCCTGCGAGCTCCCGTGCGCCAAGTTCAAAGAGCCGCAGGTTCCCCAATGCGAAGATGACATCGTGGTTGATCCCAGTGAGGACCACAGGATAGAGCTGGTGGGCTGTCTCATGAGTCGCTAAGGCCCGGAAGAGCTTCGAAGAAGCCCAACCGCTTGTGACAAAGATGCGCTTGTTCAAGGTGTCGGAAAACCCACCTGGCTTGGTCACTGGATCTATCATTGTTGAGGTGAGCATCAACAGGCCGATTCCAAAAATGAGCCCTGGGGGTAGCGACTTCCCTCGGTCTCGCTTGATGGATCTCCACGACCAGACAAGATACCAGACCCACAGCCCAGCCAGGACACCCAACTCAATCACTGTCCTGAGTGACCGCTGAAGCAGCGTCCCCGCGCTCTTCGGATAGGTGTGCCAATGGAGTTGTTGGAGTTCTTCCTCAGACAGATGCGGGGCTACGCGTTGCACAAGAAGCCGCTGCTCCTCAATCACCATCTTCGCTTCATCTTCGGTGAACCCGCGCCGTACCAGTTCGTTGACGATCGCGGTGTCTTGAGCCGCGGGCGTGGTGGTCTCTGAAACCGTGTCCCGCGTTTGGTGATTGGTGATTGGAGCTTGGAACTTATTTGGAACTTGCAATTTGGTGATTGCCCTAGGGGTCTGACCCTGGGCGATCTGCTCTGTCCGATCCAGGACCAGAGTCTGCGTGAAGGCCTTTGGCGCGCCGACGAGGACCATGAGGGCCACCACAACAAGCAGAATCACGCGGCGGACAAATCCTGTGTGCGCACCTGATGTGGTTGTGTTCGCAGCGGGTTTCCTGAAGAGCAGCACCAGGGGATGGTGCCGGGCCGAATCAAGGTCCTCCATCCCCAGTTCGTCTGTCAGGATCTGCCGCGAGAGACTCAGGTGCCCCAATCCGGCCAGGAGAACCCCGTTTGGCTCAAGCACCCGGACCGCCTCGGACAGCAGGCGCCGCAGCCTTGGCGGGTTGCCAGCCTCGTCGAAGAGTTCACGCGCCGTCGGCACGATCACCAGCTTCATCGACCGATCCGGAATCACGCCGTGGAGATCGTGGGCAGGGGCGTGCCGCAGGTCAATCCGAGGCCAGAGGTCTGGATACCACGCCTTGAGGATTTTCTTGATCATGTCCAGCCGCCCCTGATGCTGCCCGATCCCAACCACAGTGGCGTTGTGGAACGTCCGGGCGAGTTCGGCAAGCTGGGCATGACTGTACCGGGATCCAACGAGGAGCACGCGACCCTCCAGATTGCCGAGGGGCTGCTCAAGCTGGTCAGTCAGCGCGTCAACCAGCATTGAGACTATGTCTTTCTCAAGCTGAATGGTCTGGGCTCGTTGCCGGGCTTCAGGGTCATAGTCTTGGAGCCGCACAAAATCCAGGCGATAGGTGTAGGGCTTGGTCGAAGCATCGGGGATGAGGTAGCCAAGCCGTACCAGGTCGGCAAAATCTCTCCGGGTTGTGGATTCCTCCACGGTGCTGTCCACTGCTCGGTATTTCGCAATCGTCAGCTTGCCCGTCTCAGCCGACACCAGCAGATCGGGGTGCCACAGCATGGCGGTGAGCACATGTTGCCAGTCTCCGCCCGGCTTCTTGTCAAATCGGCCATCCAATCGACGGGGTTGTTCCCAGGCGCGAATGTGCTCGAGGGCCGCTTGCGCATCCGCTCGCCATGAAGGACTCTCCTTGACAATCCGCTTGAGCGCTCCCACCGCCCCCTGACCTTCCATCGCCTTGATGATGAAGAACGGCTCAAGCGGAGAGGACTCATAGCGATGGAACAAGCGCTCCAGCGCCTGGATCAGCCTTCGCTTACGGCTGACTGGCAAGGTGGGATCCATCAACGCCAAGAGAGCACGCCGGCTCACTTGCCGGGACTGTGAGTCCAACAGGGTCAGCAGATGGTCAGAAAGGTTCCCGCGCTTCGCCAAGATGTCGATGAGGGCTTGGCGCTCTTCGCGATGCATCCGTTTGTGGGAATCCAAGATCCTTGAGTCCCAGATCGCAAAGCGCACCTCGTCTTCTGGCGAGAGATCGCCCCACGCCACAGGCGGCGCATCGGGTTGTCCAAAGACCTTGTGGAACAGCGCACCTCGGTTGCGTTCCCGAAGCTCCCGGATCGCCTGGAATCGCTGAAGTTCCTCTGCTGACAAATACTGATCAACTACAGACCTAGATACCTGGCCAGCGGAAGGCTGCGGATTTTGGAGTGTCGTCGGTCCGAGGAGCTGAGCCAGCAATCCCACGAGCTTGTCAAGATGCTCATCCGCCTTCTTCATAATGATGAGGCCCTTGGTTTGGTCTGCGCTGTCCGCCCCATCTGTCACTTTGAGCTTCTGGAAAATGACGTCAGTCGTCTCTGATGTCTGCAACACAATGGGCAACGTCGGATCGAGTCGTCGAAGCGCCGAGAGCAACTGAATCCCATCCATCTGCGGCGGCATCGCCAGATCCGTCACGACCGCGGCAAACGGCCAGCCGGCGTCTCGAGCCTCTTGGTAGAGCGCAAGTGCATCATCGCCCCCTTGCGCCGTCTCCACCTCGTAGCCTTGGGCCGTCAGCGCGGCTTTGACCTTCTCCAACACAGCGGCATTGTCATCAACCACAAGGAGGCGTCTCGGCTGGGTCGGCGGCTCTGGCTGCTTTGCATCCCGTCCTCCCATCCCGGTGAGCATAGCGAGCGTGACACTCGCAAAGGGGCCCACGCCGACCCACAAGACGACTTTCAGCCAGGATCGAAGGAACTGGATCAACGGGATGTGCGTTGCGGTCTTCTCCCTCAGGACCTTGGCTTCCCACTTCTGGTACGGCTGGGGCTGGTTGAAGATCCGCGCTACGATCTTCGCCCACCGCCGAAGACCCAAGAACGGGTGGGGGTGGTGTTCATCAAAGAGTCCTTGGAGATCTCTAGCCACGATTTTCGCGGCATTTTCAAACACCTTGTATTGCGGTACCCGAACCTCTTCAACCTCCAGTCCCACGGCTCCTCTGAGGAAGCGACGACTTAACACATGGTGCCGGTCTTTTTGGGATCGCAAGATGCGCCGGATGATGTCTTGGCGAGACATGGCTGGCTCACGGCCATAGTTCAGCCAAATGACTTTCGTCATCGGGACAAATCCTTCTTGCGGGACAATCGGCTTGCCATCCAGCATCGGTTCGACCAGCAATCCTGTGTCATCCTTGTAGTCGAGCGCCACCAGGTCCTGTCCGATATGCACTAAGGGCAGCGTTCCTCCGTAGAGTTTCCCTCCCAGTGTAAACGCCCGGGCGATGTCATCAGCCACCAAGACGAGGTCGGGGTTCTTCTTCAGGAGCAGATAGGTCACATAGGACAGATCCGGTTGTCCTGGATTTGTTTTCTCATCCGCAAAGAGGAAGGCGGCCTCACCCGTCTTGCGATTCAGGATGATATTCCCATGAAGGGCTTGGATTTCCGCGGCTTTGAAGAGCTGCCGGTACGCCTCAGACGGCTCATGCTTGGATATGCCTTGTTGCAGGATGCCATCCCGCCCGATGTACCAGCCTTCCTGATACATCCGGTTCATGAATCGGCTCACATAGTAGTCGCTGCGCCGGTCATAGCGGAAGGCGCGCAGGCGGTCTGAGAGGAAGTCCCTGACCCTTCGGATCAGCTCATCGACCCACCCCGAGCTCTGAGCTAGCTCAGCGGCTTCCTTTCGCCACGCGATTTCTGTTCGATGGGTCTCAATCCAGCCCTTGTGCAGGCCTTCCAATTGGTTGAGGTAGGTCGCGCCCTCAAGCACCTCGTTGCCCGGGTCGTACCGCCCGTGCTTGGCGTTCCACGTCCACCAACGGATCCCTTCGCCCCCCAGCACTAAGACGCTGTCCGCTTCATGAGCTGCTCCATCCATGATGCCGATGACCCGATCCCCAAAGAGCGCAAGATGTGTTCCTTCTTTCGGTTCTGTCAGGACAAATCGCAGCAGCTCATGTCCTTGACCGAGCACTTTGAAGTGTTCAAGCAGCTCGTCGATCGTCGTGTGCTTCCCGTCGATCAGTTCCTTGGCTTTCACCGGCAGCGAAGCGGCCTGTTTCTCTTCCAAGGCAAACAGGAGTGCCAGCAGGTGGTTCAGGACAGACCCTTTGAGACTGCTCGAAGCCCGGATACTCGCCTCGATCTTCGCCAGGGCTTGCGGTCCTGTTTCTCCGAAGAAGTTCACGGCCAGTTGACCGTCGTCATTGATCGGATAGCTAAATCCCATGCCCACCCCATGCACGAGGTCATAGTCAAAGAGCAGGAAATGGTCTTGGATGAAGCGAAGATCCTCCACGAGCTGTCGATTGAACCGGAAGGTCTCTTCCGTGGCCCCCACCTCTTTAAGCAGGGCTCGTCCGCCCCCGATGGGGTCGAGGAAGCGGGATGAAAACTTCGGATGGCCCATCATCGCTGCCATGAATTTCGCTTCATTCGCCCCGATGAGGAGCTCGAGGTGAGGAGGCCTGTGTTGCTGCATCCAGGCCCGGATCGTCCGTAACAGCAGGTGGGCTTTCTCGCCACGACCAATCACATCGCCAAGCGCGTACATGAAGTCGATCCCCTCGTGCTGGGCCATTCTCAACAGCGCAGCCCCTTTCTTCGCCTGGCCTTGCAATTTGCTCACGAGGGCGATCTTGTGGATGTTGCCGCTTCCAGGCTGCTGCCTCTCCTTGTTGATTTCTCGCAAGATGCGAAGGCGCTCCAGGAACTCCCGTTGCAGCCGGATGAGTTCTGGGTCGATGCGTTTGTCCGTCGCATGCTGACGCAGCCATTCCTCCGTGTCCCGCGCCAGGGCCTCATCGGGCAGGTGGGTGATCGTTTCCCACAGCTGATCCAGGAATCCATCGCTAAGCTTATCCACGACCGCATCGGCTCCAAGGCGTTGCAACGTCGTCGCCTCGCTCGCCGCACCAGCCGCCAAGACGACGATGCGTGGCTGACGACCGAGCGACGCGCTCCTCCGGATGTCTGCGATGAGCTTGCCGCCCTGCTTCTGTTCAACAGGCATCGTGAGCAGATCGTCTCCCATCTTCAAGTCCGTGACCACCAGGTCGAAGGGTGTGCCAGCTTGTTGAGAAGCGGTGAGTGTTGCGATCGCTTCCATCCGGTCGCGGGCCACGTCAAACGAGGCAGTCGGCATGCGCGCTCTGAGGAACGCCAACAGCGAAGCCAAGACCATCGCTCGATCATCGACCAGCAAGATCCGCTCAAACGGCTGCAGGGCCTGCCACGTCAGCTGGGTTGGGGTCGTTCGCCTGGCCAGCCGCGGCATGAGCCGCCGCCACAAGTCCCTGAGGCGCTCAACAAACTGGCCAAACCCGAAGTCTGCGCCGAAGGTCAGCGGCTGATCCGGTCTGGAATAGGTGCCCTCAAAAGATCTCCGCAGCGGAGGATTTGACAGTGGGCCATCACTGAACACGCCTTCCTTGAAGACAGAGGTGGGTTTTGGAGTCAGTCGAGCACCAAGACGACCAACACCAACCTTACTCACCTTGAACATGGGAAGGCCGAATTGATAGAAGAGCATGAGCCTCCTAGGAGCATCGAGGATGACACCGTCTGGCTGGAGGCTGGAGCGAAGCTGTTTCAGATGCTTGAGATAGGCTCGCCAGGCTAAGTATTTCAGTCCACTGAGACTGTAGATCAGATCGACTTCTCCCTCTGAGAAATAGTTGAGAAGATGATCAGCCGTATCGAGCACGAATGTGACGTTCGAGGGGGCCTCCTGCCACTCATCAAAGTACATATTGGCAAATCCCACCAGCCTGACGTTGGTGATCCCGCGTTGGTGCAGGGCTGTGGCAAGCTCCCTCAACGTACTCCCATTGCCACAACCCCAGTCCACAACCGTCACGATTCGATTGGGATCCCTGGCTGCTCGGTCAGCGATCTCTTGAACAAGATCTGTCCCAAGGAGCTCATTGGCGAGTGCGAGGGATGTCCCCACGCTCCCAAGCAGGCTAGGCAACTCAATCACCAGCCTCAACTGATTCGCGGCATCGGCGACCACCACGTGCCCGGTGCGCAAGCGTTTCACCTCTTCCACGGCAAGACGCGTCCGCAGGGTGGCGCCTCCCTGCAGTGGATATTCGGAGAACTGCTGTTCTGCCCTGCTTGTGGTGTCAACAGGCAGCCGGGTTCGGAGAGTGACCTTCACACCTTCGCCTGGCCGAGAGTCGACCTGCAAGTCGTCGATGAGGTGCTGGACGTTCTTGTAATTCGTGATGATCGCGTACCCTCGACCTGTTTGACGTTGCCAATCAAGCGGCAACCTCCCTTTGAGAATTTCCAACTTCCTCGCTTCAGGCAATCCTCGGCCTCGGTCGAGCGCCAACACCTCAACACCCACCCTCCCGTCAACCGTGACCTTACGCAGTACCACGACCCCTTTCTCAGCGTGACGCGCGATGTTATTCATAAGCTCTGAAGCAGTCACAACCAACGCATCGGCGTGCTGCTCGTCAAGACCAAGCTCCTGGCCCAGCTTGCCAATGCGCTCGGATATCTTGGTCACCGTGCGCTTGTGCACCTTCCACACCCAGGTCTCCGGTTGCTTGTGAAGCTGCTTGATGAGTGCCTGCGTCCGCTTATGATCCTTGGCCCGAAGTGCCTCCCACAACGCGTCGATGTCGGACGGCTCAGCCGCCTTGCCCCCGACGATCGTCTGGTTGTAGCGCAGCACGAGTTTGCCGCTGGCGAGCTGAACAATCTCAAAACCCTCCCGCTCCTGCGGGGAACGAACCAACAAGTCTCCCACCCTGAACGTGCCTGCGAAGCCTGGCAGGTTCAGGACGTTGTGGACCGGCTCATTCAGGCGGTCAGCCAGCTCCTGCTGAGTGAGCACCGGAGAATTGGTCCAGTCGATGGTGGCTGTCTCAGTTGGCGGCGCGGCGGAACCTGACCCCTCGGTACTTGGTACCGGTTGCCCCTTGGCAAACCGATCGGGTGAACCGGTTTCAGGTTTGGTTGGCGCAAGAACGGGCTTGATGAACTCCCCGAACGTCCAGAATGTCTGAATCCCCTCGATGGTGCCGGCTGGCTGCTTGTGAAATTCGGGCAGCACCTGTTCGCGCATGACGTGCTTGATAACCCCCTGACGAACACTGGGATCTTGGACCTCGCTAAGGAAGTCCAGGAGCCGAGGGACCGTTGAGATGAACTGAACCGAATCCTCATCCAGCACCTCGATCCGTTCATGGGTGATTCGTCCGTCGACAAACCCGGCTGCGGTCAAGGCTTGCCGGATCTGATCGATTGTCAGAGGTTGCGGAGGAAAGATCCGATTGGCACGCGTTTCAGCGGCCTTGCGTTCATCCTCCGTGAGCGAGGCTCGCAGCGTCGCGAATTCCCCCTCGGTGTTCACCCGTTCTATCGCCACCTTCCGCATGGATCGATAGGGATCGTGAAGGAGTACCGCGTCCTCTGGACGCTTGCCCCCCTCAAGGGCGATGTCTCCGCTGTTCCAAAGGAGCGCGCCGCCATCCACCAGCGAATCCGCAAGGTCTTGCATTGCTCGGCCAAAGGCTTTCTGGGGGATGAGGTGGAAGGTACTGCCCGAGACGATCACGTTGGCTTTGTGGGAACCCAGGATTTCAGTGAGTGGACGCATCTTGCGCGTCGTTGGATCCCACAGGGAGTAGAACTGGACATCGGCGCGATGGTGGAGTAACTGCCAGGCCTTGCTAAACCACGAGGCCAGCGGATCCACACAGACCAACGTAACCCTGATCCCACGCTCATCCAGCGCCTTGAGGAGTTCGATGGCTGAGCCGCCAGTTCCGGTGCCGTAGTCCACCACGACGTCACCATCCTTGATGTAGCGGAAGGCCCGCTCGATGAGCTTGCGACTTTCTTCCTCATGCCAGCTCACTGGTCGGTTGACATCCCCATCGTGATACAGCGCGCGGTGGTACGCCTCGCCATCGGCCAAGTCTTCAGGGGAAAGTCCTTCCGGCGTCCACTCCGGCGGCCAGTCATCCGCGAACCGCTCGATGTCAGCAATGGGGGGCGCAATCTGGATACCCAGCTCACCCAAGCGCCGGTGCAACCGGTGAAGCGGGTCAGTGTGAAGGTCCTGTGCGCTGGCAACCAGCAGCACCCTCACCTGTTGATCATCGCGAAGTTCCTCAAGCGCCTGCGTGAGGTCAGAATTGGCCAGCGCTGTCTCAAGGTCGGCCAGGTGCTCAGGCCGTAGCTCAACAAACCCCACCGGTTCTTTTTCGGTGACCTGCGCGCGCACCGAAGCTGCGGCTTCGTGGAGCCGTTGGACGCTGAGCTTACCAACAGGCACTCGATAGACTGGAGCCTGGCGAGGTTCGACAGGTTGTGCCTTAAGCTCAATGTCGGTGAGGGCGTTGAAGAGCGCGTGTTGCAGTTCCGTCCTGTGACTGTCGGGGGTCTGACCCTGAGTTTGAAAGGCACGAGTGGTTAATAGCTGAAGAAGTTCGTCGAGGAGGTCGTTGAGGTCTCGTGGTAACTCCACAAACCGCCACCCCAGCTCGTGTGGAACCATGACCCGTTGATCACGGTAATAACTGCCAGTGTATTCACTATGCCGTGTCCATGGGCTGATCAGCAAGATGTCCTGGAGGATTGTACGCGTCAGCTCTTCAGAAATGGTTCGGGGATGCGCTGAAAACAGGAACTGCATGAGCTGGTCTTGCGCCTCTTGGCGCAGTCGGCCAAAGCGATCGAGTGCCTCGTCAAGTTGCCCACCATGCAGATGCGCCGAAAGTTCAAGGGCTTTTTGATGGATCGCGAGCACCCGTTTCGAAATGGCCTCCTCTTTGGCAATGAGCTGCTCTGGCGCAAATTCTGGGCTGTGCTCCTTTGCTGAGCCTGAGCCGAGGTAGCCAGCGTACACTAACCTCCAATCACGTGCCGACTGCCCACCGATATCAAAGATCAGTTGATCAAGGAAGCCGGGATCACTGATGTCTGCTTTCCCGACATGGTACAACAGTCCCTGGGGCCGAGCTTGAGCGTAGCGAAACACGTTTTCGATCGTGTGCTGGAACGCCTCCTCGCTGAGATAATGCAATACATTCGCATGCCGGATAACGTTCACACGACCCGCTAGGTCGGTGTACAAGTCCCTTGCCATGTCCCCCTGGCGGAATTGCAAACGGTCGGTTAGCACCACCTGTTCATCAAGCGGTTCATTCTCCACGCGCACCAAAAGACCTCCTGGGCGGGATCGAATCTCCTCTAAGCTCGCAATGTCCGTCGCGATCACAGTCCCTCCAAGCCGACGTTGGAGTTCCTGTGACGTGACCATGGTGCTGCTTCCCTGATCCAAGACCACGCTCTGCGTTGGATCCTCACCTTTGAGGCGCATGAGGCGCTCAAGTTGGGAGTCCTCAATGACGAGTCGTCTTGGATACGTGGCATGGCGTGGTTCGAAGATCGCTTCACGCACAAGCCGCTGCCCCTCCCCGGTAGGATCTTGCGCAAGGAGGTTGAGTTGGGCAGCGAGGTCCAGGGATTGTCCATCAGGATTGAGGCGTTGGCCTACTTGGTTCCAAATTGCTTGAAAGTGTTGTAAGTGGAACAAACTGTACGCGGTTGGCCGGGCGCGGATGCAACTAAGGCATAACTGACCAAACGGGCTTTGAGCCACAACTTGATCAAGCACGCCTTGGCGGAACTGGATGTGGTCCGTCAGCCGCTGACGCTGGACTGGAGATAATCGGTCCTTGTTCAGCGTAAGATAGCGCTGGTCGTTCAACATGAATTGTTGCCTGGCATTCAGCGACCTAAAGACGCCCTTTGGTAATGGGGCTTGCATCGGATGGAAACGCCACCGAAGTCCATTGGAGGTGATGATGCCTTCACCTTGAAGGTACTGGATGGCCGTGGCTACTCGTGCTGGATCAGTAATGCCAAACGTGGATGGAAACTGCTCATCGAGGATGTTGCCGTCGAAGAAGTAAATCATAAAAGCCACAATCTGTTCCACCGGTCCTGGTAAGCTACGAATCGCTTCCAGCATTCCATACCGATAGCCGAGCTCAGAGGCTTTTCGAGCAGCAGCAATGGCCCTAGCAGGATCACCTGACATAAGGTCGCTGATGATGCCGAACTTGAAGGTCAAGGGAAACGCACTTGGCAGGGTCTGACCTTGAGCTTGAACGAGGGGTTCTTGAGGAAGCGCTTGCTCAGCAGGCGAAACAAAAGAGGTCGGCTCAGGCTGGGCCTCGGCCGATTGCTGGAGGTCGCGGGTCGGTGTGGGCAGTGGCGCAAGGTTGTCGCTGCTCGGTGGAGGCGAGCGAGGCGAAAAGAGCAAGCGGCCGGTCTGTTGATCGTGGTAGATGATCGACTCGGATGACAGGTTAAATGGCTCGATGCTCAAGACTTCATCTGGATTCATGACGGTCCCATCGATGTGGTAGACGATCTGGCTCTTCTCTTTGGCGTCCTTCAGGGCCTCGCGCGCCGCAAAGGTATACAGGGCTTCCCAGCCTTGCTCCTTGACGAGGTCTTTCCAGGTAAAGCGCAGCTCGCTCGGATTCACCTTTTGCACAAAGTAGAGGGTCGGATCGTCAGCTTTTGGTGTAGCCCGCTCAGCCTTAGTGAACAAGCCCAGGTAGAGCCCAATGACGCCGACCGGCGTGTCTCTACGATTCGTCACCATGTGCGGGGTACCGATTTGTTCGGTCGAAACGCTTATGCCGCCGGCAGGAAGTGTAGCAGTCTCAAGAGGAGTGAGGCGAACCCACGGGCCGTTGCGGGACTCAACACGAAACCGCGTCTCTTTAATTCCCTCATCGAGCGTCACCAGGATGCCCGACTTGTAGCCGTGATCTGCATCGCCACGGAAGTGAATTGGGGTTCCCCCACCGTTCGGGGCAAAGCGATGGCCCAGAATAAAGAAGCGCCCCTTGCGATCTTTGTAGATCAGGTTACTGTGGTACCCCTCGCGCCCGGTCGGTTGGACCAACAACGGCTGCAACTGCTCAATCCGCTTGCGGTTCTCCTGATACCAGGCCTCCACGATTGGTTGAAGCGTGCGCATAAAGGCCGCCTGTGCCTCATGCCCGGTCGGCACCTCTCCGAGTTCATCGAGCATGACGCCAATCGTGTCGATGAGCCCGCCAAACGTCCGGTGAATCAGCCGCCGCCGTTTCAACGCTTGCCATGATGCCCGAAGCTGCGGGCGGAAGAGCGCCGCCCCCCAGACGACGAGAGTCGCAAGCAGGCCAATCGGCCCGAGGAGGATCCCTACCCACGATAGGGGCGAGCCTGACGGGCTTCCCTTCCTTGGCTTTTGACTCTTGGACGTGGTCGCTTTAGCTTGCTGCTCCTTAGCCAATTCGGACTCCGTCAACGCCGCAGACTCGTTCAGACGGCCGAGGATATCTAAGGCAGCGGGGTTCTGGTAGACGAGCATGCCGAAGCGTTTCAGGTCATCGGCGAATTGAGTCAGAAATGCGTGGAGATCCTCGGCTTCGAAGGCGGTCCCTCTGCGGATGGCCAGGAACCGGTCCAGCATCTTGCGGTACAACGCATCTTCTCGAAGGTAATAGGCCACGGCCACGGCATCCTCGACCGCTCGGTGGGGACTGGCGAGGGTGCTAAAGCCTTCCTGGAGGAACTCGATGATCCAGTCTCTCGCCTCCCCCCACGAGGTGATCGGGTAGAGATCGAGGTTGACTTCACGCGTTCCAGCAGCAGAGGAGGCAATCAAGACGGGGCTTCGTGCTGGACCACGCCGATCAATCGAGACATTCTTGAACGCCTCCGCCAGTGGTTTGAATGCCGCGAGGAAGGCATCTGTCGCCGCTTCACGGGTCACGGATCCTTGATGGAGCAGCATGACATCGATATCACCTCGAGAGCCCGAGTGGAGATAGCGTGTACTGCCGCCGATCTTAGCCTCGAGATGTATGGTGTTGTCCTGGTGGGCGGTTCGAAGTTCTCCTTCAGCCTGTTGGGCAGCCTGCTGGAGGAGTTGTTCCAGGAGCTTCACGTCGAACGCCCCATCCTGGTACAGTGCTTCTGATGGACGCCGACTCGACCGGTCATTCGCGGCCTTCGCTTCTGCAATGAGGGCATCTCGGACGGTCCGCGAGGTGATCGCCTCTAAGCGCTTCAGCAACTCGTTCCCAGCCCGCAGCGATATCTTCTTTGACTGTTGGTTGAGCTCGATGACGCGCTGGTACCGCCGCAGGACGTTCGCCCGGTCTCGCGGAGCCAACGCGATCAGCCGCTCGATGTGGCGCCGCAGCATCTCATCCAGCGGTTCGGTCTGGATCTTCGACGCCAGCCGCTCCAAGCCCAAGCCGGACGTGACATCGATCGCGTCCAGCGCTTCTGCAAAAGCCGCCCGCGCGGCCTCGGGTAACTGCTCAGTCTTCTCGTCTCGTAGGGTCATCGCAAAGAGGATCGGCCAGAAAAGCGCCACCAACCCACCCAACAGGTCTAAGCCAAGACCGAGGAGCGCAAGGACAGGTTCGTGGAAGAAACCTGACGCCCCAATGCCCCCGATGCTTCCAGCACCAAGGAGCAACGGTGGGTATGACCCAGATTGCATAAAGATGGGCAATCCCCCTGCCCTATCTGTGAGAGACCCAGCTTGGGAAGGTTTGGTGGCCTCAATCACTATGAGGCGATTGAGGTACGGCGCGTGAGGTCGAGGGCCACCTAGAAAGCGAGACAGCACGTTTCGCCACCATGGTTGTCGGACTCGCTCAAACGTATAAGCCAACTCTTGCTGAATCCATTCCAGGCGGCTGGAGAGCAACGATCCCTCAACAATCTCTGTACCTACCCTCTGGATGACGCGGGCGGAGAAACCCTGTTGCTTGAGCAACTCGATAGCGTGTTCTCCTTTTCCCGCATCGACGTACTCGGGCTGGACAAGCAAGAGCGTTCCACCCGGCTTGAGATACTGGGAGGCTTCCTGGATCAGCCGGTCCAACACCTCCCGGCCTTTCCCTCCCCCTTCGTAGGACAGGACTGCAGGATCGCTGGGATCGATGGGGATATCAACAGGCGTCGGAACAGTAGGGACCTGCCCGACGATCAAGTCGAACTGCTCTCGCCGCTCCTGTCGAGTCGCGGGGTCAACGCTTCTCAGCGCCTCAAAGAGGTTTCCAACCAGAACGGTCACGTTAGGTTTGTCAGCCGAGTTCTTTCGGGTCAGCGCCATGGCGTAGGGGTTGCGTGCGATCACGACGACTCGCGAGACGTCGTCGGCAAACAGTTTGGGGACCGTCCCAGCCATGGCCGCGATCCCAAGCAGCGAGGCGTCTTTGGCCTTCGGCCCCTGCCGTCGCAGCCACGTATCAACCGCTTGGATCAGTAGTTGCGTTCCGGCATCAGGAACCGGGACATCAGGGTCAAGATCAATGGTCATCGCCCCCTGGCGCGAGGGGTGAACAAGAGGCATTTGCCAGCCGCTCACAGTCGAGGCGGTCAAGGGGTAGTTGGGAACTGCCTTCACGGTCGTGGTGGTCGGCAGCGTCTCATCAACCCCCGTGTGCTCGACAATCCACTGATCGAGCTGGTGATCAGAACCTAAGAATTTCGCGAAAAAGTTGTAGAGGACGATCTGCCGGGCTTCTCGCAGCAACGGTTGCTGCAGTCCTCGGACGGCTTGAGAGACATGGGTCCAGGCGTTCAGGCTAACGGCTTCCTGGTTCGCCATATGCAAGGTGTCATACGTTTGGGCCAAGGCGGTCAAGGCGGGAATCTCTTGCGCCAGTTTCCACAATTGCTGGTGAACGTAGCGCTGTGTGGCGCCTTCCAGTACAAGTCCGAGCGTCGGCTGATCCGATAACGGATACCCGGCGAACGCCTTCCGAATGCGAGGCCCAAATGAACCAGGGGCGTGGCGGCTCTGCTCGCTCGCGACTTCCCACATCCGGTTGAACAGCTCAACCTCTTTGATGTAGCTGAGCACCTTCAACACACCTCGAAGAATGGCATACGGATGACGCTCCTGCAGAGGAGTGCCCAAGAGGATCCCCACCAGTTTGCCGTAGTGAATGTAGGCTTTGTCTTCTCGAAGATGGTCGGCCACCTTCCCCCACACCTTTGGATCAAGAACGACAACCCGCAGACCGCGGTGCTCAAAATCGTCAGGCGCCAGCTCGTTCAGCAATGTCGCAAAGCGCTCGCGCCAGGCTTGCTCTTCGCTAAACCGCGCCGCGCTACTGACGGTCAAGGAATCTACTCGACGCAGGAGCTCATCCACAGTCCGTGCCTCAGGCGAAAGGTCCTGCAGCACCTCTTGAATCATCCGAACTGGCGGGTGTTGCCGGATGAGTCGCTCAGCCGTGCTATATTTGAGGAAGAAACCTCGCCGCATCACCTCGGGCTGACTTTCCAGAACGTTCTGGATGATTCGTTCAACCCCAACCACGGTGGTTGGATCCGGGTCATCCATCCACGTCCGCAACCCTTCCTCACCCCGCAGCAGATCGTCTTTGAACACTTCATAAATCCTGGCCGGTGGTAATGACGCCCATTGTCCCAATAGCCAGCGCAAGCGTTGCTCGCTTCGGGTGAGGAGTCGGTGAGCAATGGCCGAGGCGAGACCAAGTGGAACTCCTAAACGCTCAAAAGCCCCGGGCGCATTCAGGGCTTGCTCGAACCGCTCAAGGGCATTGCCATCCGCGATGTGAGGAAGCGCTTTCTCGTTTGGGCTAATAAAATCTTCTTGGGGCAGGCGAGCATATTGCTCAGTGGCTCTGAGAGTACGAGGATTTGATTGAGGAGGCTTGGCAGGATGGGGCCAGCGGAATTCGGCCAGGTGGGCTTTGAGCTCTCGGAGGAGGTACCCAACGCTGTAGTACCAGACGGTCCCAAGGAGACGTGGGGGAGCGTGAGCCGGATGGCTCTTGAGATGCGTCAACTCGTGGCGGACTACCCGAGAGAATTCTTTTGGTGAAGCCGCAAGTCGCAGATCAAGATAGACGTTCGTCCCAATCCGTTTGGCGGACTGGAGGGGCTTGAGTTTCTGGCGAGCCGGAAGGTCGGTCGCAGACTTCAGACAGTTATCGCAAAGCGCCTTGACCCAGTCTTCGCTGAGGGTCGTTTCCACCAATGCCCTGAAGTTGGCTTCAAGCTGCTCGTCGGTTAGCTTGCTAGCCTTGATCTTGCCGCGAATGTATCTCCCGATCTCTATGAGGGTCCAGAGTCCGAAGAACGCGGCACCGCCACCCAGGACTACGTCGGCCCAGGCTGGAAGATCAGTCCCAGCGCCCTGAGTTAGGCCCAGCCACAGTCCAGCCAAGAGACCCGTCAGGATCGCCATCGGCGCTGGGGATTTGGCTTGGCTCGCGGGCGCCGTCAGATCGTACCGGTTCAACACGCGCCCACGTTCAAGCGACAAGTCATCGTAAGCATAGAGCACGATCTCGTCAGCCCGATAGGCTCCCCATTGGATTCCCCGAAGCTCTTCGATGGCCTTGAGTAGCTGTTGCATCTCTTCTGGGGTTAATTCGCTAACAAGATACGCAAGCGTTACATGGGGAACGACGCTCGGGAAATGTTCGAGACCAGGAACCTCTTCAAGATAGCGTGCGTCCACCTGGTCGAGGATCGCGAGCGATCCCTCAGTGGGAATCATGGGAACAAACAGGGCGCCGTTTAGCATCATACCAACGCCTTCTGCTGAAAAGCTGAGGGGTCTCCGAATGAGTTTTGGAATGATTTGGTCGGACAGCGCTTGATACGTTTGAACTGTTTCCTTATCGAGGGGCGTCGTTCTCCAAAGCCCAAGGTAAGCGATGGTGACGTGGCTCGTGGATGGAGTGAACCAGACAAGCTTTGATTGAAGCGCTGGTGAGAGTTTAGCCTTCAACGCGCTCTGGACTTGTTTCATAAGGCCTGGGTCTATCCAGACGACGGGGCTGATTCCGTAGATTGACTTCCACTGCTTGCTTTGCGCATCGTAGTAGGCGTTGTGCACATCCTCGGCTGTAAATCCACGCGCCTGTTTTTGTTGAGCTGCTACCCACCGTTCATCGAATCGCCGACGGGCAATCTCGACTTCATCAGTGGAATTAAGCTGCTGGAAATGGCGACTGGCCAGATACCCTGCCCCGATCGCCTGCCCATAGTGGACCTCGGTCGCAAGGCGGATGGTCACCGCATCAGCCAGGACCGGGTCCATGTCCCGCAGGACGCGTTGGGCTTCCTCCACAATCAGGTTACCAGCACGACCGCGCACCACACGACCAAAGAGGATGACGTTGGTCATTCCAAGGTACTGCTGGGTCTCTGCGATGTGCGTCGCTAAGTATCGACCGATCTGTTTGAAAATCGAAACGGCCTGTGGGTCGTTCTGGTCAAGGAGCGATTGCACGTACTCTAACCGAGCCGCGTCATGCGCCATCGCATCGAGGCTGATGCCAGCTTGACGCGCCAAGCGGAACGCAGGTTGTTGAGACAGGTATTGCTGCGAGACCCCTGGGACCTTCGTAAAGGAATGGGGAGCGGCTTCTGTCCCAAGGTCGATGATGACGTTGGTCATCTCGGTCAAGTAGGGAGCAAGGTCCCCCTGGGGGTCCACATAGCCAGAGGCGAGGTTGGTTCCCATGCTGAGGGCCAGCGCATTGTTCACGCCAAGCTCTACCGCTGCCCACAGCGCCCCAGCATCCCCGTCATTCGCGATAGCCACAGGAATCTTGAAGTCGCGTTCAAAGCGCTCGCGGATCGGACTGATCACGTTGCGGAACTGCTCCTCGGTCAATCCCTTGGTCGCCTTGGTGGAAGCCGCAATGCGGCCGTCGCGCACAGCTGAGTTCCAGCTGATGCCAATGGCATCCAATGCTGGGAGCTTGCCCTCTGCTTGGGCCTGTCGGATCAAACGCTCAAGGAGTTCAACGTGTTGCTCAGGGTCGGTGAACTGCTCGGGAACCCAGTTTGCTGTGTGCTGATAGACCACTACACCGTCCTGCATGGCGACCACTTTGACATCGGTCCCTCCGATGTCAATCGCTACGACCTGGCCTCGGCGCGGATTGATATCCGGCACAGCCAGACCGACAGGCTCAGCCGGGAGCGCCTCGATGGTCGTGCGATCGGCTGGCAGGATGGTAAACGGCTTCTGGTTCACTAGGGCTAGATACGCCTGGATGCGTCCAAACGAGGTCGCTGAGCCGCCTTGCGCTAAGAAGGCGACAAGTTGGTTGTAGAGCGCCTCAGGCGCATCGATCAACACCCGCTCAGGACCAAACGTTCCCAAGCGGTTATAGATCTGGATCGCCAGGTAGCGGATGATCGCGGCTTGGACGGGAGGATCGTCGGTTCTCGGCACCGTGATCTGGAAGAGGTGTCGGCCTCTCCCTGAACCCAGATCAAGCCCGACGGTGACTGTGTCGGTCCCGGGATCGCCAGGCCTGAACTTCTCAAATGTCTGGTTCCATTCCGTAATGGGCTGGAAGGGCGCGGCGGTATGGGCGAGTGTCTGAAGTTGCCCAAGACGTCTGGGAACTTGGCGGGTCGTGATGAACCCGAGACTATTGACCGGCCTCACCTCTCCCGCCAAGGTATCAGGACCTGGTCCAGGATAATTCAGGAGATGGTAGCGACCCTCTTCATCCACCGCACCCAAGGACACTGAGGATCCGCTATCGAGATTCAAGACCCACTCGAGATTCCCAGCGCCAAACTCTTCCTCAAGAATGCGCACGGCCTCAGGGAAGGTCACGCCGCTGCTGTGGATGGTCCGTCCGCTGAAGGTGACCACGAACAGTTGCCCATCTTTCGTCTGGCCGATCACCACGGTAGGATCTCGTTGCTCAGGACCACGCACGTCCAGTGGCGTTTCCAGTGACTGGCGTGACAGTGGGTTGAGCCAGCCCTGAGCTCTCAGGCTCTCCTGCGTCTTTTCTGGTGTGGCCACGAGGTTCTCGCCGTGCGCGACCAACAGGTACCCGCCTCCCATCAGCCACTGCACGTGGCTCCAATCACCTTCAAACGCTTTCGGCGGATCGAGCTGGAAGCGATAGCTGACGCGTGGGCGGTAGACCTCGCGGCGTTCCCCTTGAACATCCACCTGCTCCACCTGATCACGGAACACCCGATCGAAGGTCGCTTGATCAACCGAGAGCACCACCCCCACATAGGGCAGGAATACCTCCCCGTGGATCACCGCTTCGATGCGGTTATCGATGACGAGGAGGTTGTACCGTGCTCGCCCGACAGTGACGCTGAAATTGGGATCACCGGGCTTGCCGGTGACCTGCGAAGTGAAAGACGAAGCGGCATCGGCGTAACTCGGCGTGTAAACGATGACCGGATGACCGGCTAAGCTCCAAGCAGTGGGGTTGATATCTCGCTCGGTCCAGGACAGCTCCCGCGAACCGAACCAGAGCTTGCCTCCAAGGAGCGTTCGCTGGCCGAAGATGAGCTTACCGTCCTTACCGATGCCAACATAGCCCTTGTTGTACAAGGGGAACCGTTCCTCACCGTGCAAGGGTTTGTAGTGATCGAGATAGAAGTTTTGGCGAGTCAGCTGCTCGGCCGGTCGATCTTTCCGGAGTTGGTTATACCGTTCATACAGCCGCACCGTGAGGTAGTAAAGGAGATTGAGGATGAAGCGTGTCCCGGGAGCACCCTTGGCCGCCTCAGCTGGATGGAGGAGCGGCTGCTGCTCTGAGGTCAGGTCCTGGGCTAACGCGGTATCAAGAGTCCAGCCTTGGTCATTGACCAGGGGAAATACGACCCCATCCACCAGCACATTTCTCGCAAGTTGGTTGGGGCCTTTTGCGACTTGAGGCGCCTCCTGATCGCGCGCTGAGTGCTCAGTGAGCGAATAGGTCGTGGCGATGAGACGACCCCCATCCACAGAGGTGAGGAGTTCGCGGGCGACGCCTGCCGACGTCTCTCGCTCCCGCCACGGTCCTTGTGCTTGGAGACGTAGGTGTTGAATCGGCGTGGGCGCGATCGGGTGATTGACCAACTTCTTCCTCGTGGGATGAAAGGTAATCAACTGATCAAGGTTCTCTAACCACCACGTGGTCCCCATGACACCTGCGCCACCCGGGATGGCGGGAGTTGCGACGGTCGACTGATCGGGATTGACTCCAATCACCAACAGCCCTGGAATCGTCGTCACAGGGTAGTCGTTTCCTCCCGGATAGACTTCATCTCCGAAGTAGATGGCATCTTCAGGCGCAAGGTTGGTTGAGGTCAAGTAGTCTCGGACATCCACCAATTTATCCAGCCCCTTGCGCTTGATATCGATGCTGCTGAGACCACCTTCGCTAAAGCTGTAGCGGCCCTTCAGGTCATCTGGCAGCATGGCCAACAGCTTCTCAAGGAACTCCTGCCGGAGATCCGGAAAGGTCTCAGGGGCTTTGGAGTCTTTCAGCTCCATGGCCCGATGAGCGGAAAGGAACATCAGGGCAATTTTCAGCACCCCTTCACCCGATGTTTCTCCTTCGAGAACGATCTCAGGAATCCTAAGGGTTCTGCCTTGGAGGAGGAAGTCGGGTTGTGCGTTAATAAACCGCCCACCCAGACTCTGAACGCGGTTGCGATACCAGTCTAGCAGCGGCTGGATGGATTTAAGGATCCGTTGTCGATCGGTCGCTGGAATCTCTTTCCCCGACCGGTACGCTTCCTCTTCGTGCGGAACGCCAGCCTGGTCAAAGGTGAATTTCTGTAAGCCCCCGTTGGCGTATACAGTGACCAGGTGACGAAGTTCCGGTGGGATGTGGACGAGAGCTGGCTGCTCTCCCTGTGCGGGGGTCTCGATCAGGCGGGCCAGGGCTTGTGTCGCACTGTTGCCTGTCATGATCGCCACGCGCACCCCCTGCTGAAGCACCTTGAGCAAGGCGTCTCGGGCCGGGCTGGTGCTCAACGTCTCTGTCTTATCGGCCGAGCGTAGCAGGGTCACATCAGCATCGATCAGGAGGGCTCCGTAGGCGGCTCCTTTTCCAGCGAGAATCTGGTCAACCACCTGGTCACTGGTCATCTGATCCGTGTCAATGAGGTGGGCCCCTGGCGCAGGACGCAGTGGCGCGATCGCGCGTCCCTGATCACGCTGATCGCGCTTCTCGATGCCCTGACGGACCTTCTCGAGCCTGGACGTGATCTTTCGGGAAGCGAGTTCCTGTTGACGCCGCTCGGCACGTACGTTGAGCGGCGCATCGAGATAGACCTTATGCATCGCTCCCGGCATCACCACGGTTCCGGTATCTCGGCCCTCTAAGATCGTCTTTCCCGACCTGGCCAGGCGGCGCTGCAGCCAGGTGATGTATTGCCGGACCCCTGGATGTTGCGCAACCAGCGAGACGGCCCTGGTCACCTGTTGACTCCGAATCGCCTTTGTCACGTCCTTTCCATCCAACAAGACCTGATCTCCGGAGAGTTCAATCTGGGTTTCCCAGGCCAGGTCGGACAGCCCTATCTCATCATCCAACTTAATCTTTTCCTCCAACGCCTTGAGGGTGAGCGCTCGATACAGCGCCCCGCTATCGAGGTAGCGCCAACCCAAGCGCTTAGCGAGTTTGCGCGCTACCGTGCTCTTGCCGGTTCCCGCAGGGCCGTCAATCGTGATGATATCAGCCTGCTGGGAAGGTCTGTACGACGCGACAATCTCATCGATCGTCCTGAGGAGGGGCTGCGTCTTATAGTAGGGAGGTTTCTGGTCCATGTGGTCGACCAACGCTTCAATCTCCGTGAGCGTTCCCTCAGCCAACAAGTGTTGATTGACGTAGTGACGGACCTTCGGGTGGCGAGAAACCACCTGAGCTGCTTCGGTAACCTTTCGGTCCCCAAGTGCCTTGGTCACTTCTTTCCCATCCACGAAGACCTGACCTGTCGAGTGTTCAACGACAATTTTCGTCTTGTCGGCTACGGAGAGCAGCTGATCCTCATTTTCGAGAGGTGTCTTTGTCTGTAACGCCTTCAAGGCGAGTCCCAGATACCACGCATCTCGCCTCTTCTCACCGAGCAGTTCAATGTCCGATTCGTCAACCCAGACAATTTGAATCCCGCGGGATTGGAGGAACTCGAGGTCTTCCTGGCTGATGAGTTGGGCTCCTCGAACATACTTGCTGATCTGGGGTCCCCCTTCGAGCAGCTTTTCGACCTCAAGGTCCGTGAGCTTGTCCAGCTCAGCCAGCCGGTCAATGGTTTTCTGCGAAAGACGGGGAAGGACTACATGGCTGAAGAGCCGCTCAAACCGGACCGGCTTGCCCAGTGCGCCTTCGAGGGATCGTTCCATCACGGCGATTTGCTCACGGAGCGGGATCGCCCGCAAGGTCTTCCCGATTACATCAAGCTGGGAGGTCTCGAGGTCTTTCTTGATCTTGGCGACATAGATGCGGGGGATGTCTTGCCGCTCCATGATCGCCTCCACCACCCCTTGGACCATCAGGTCAGGAAGAATGCTCGTGAAGGAACTCCCCAGCCCGGAGACAATCACCTGTAGAACTCGCGCAATACCCTCTAGTTCCTCCTTGGTCGCTTTTGGTATCTCTTCAGGTCTCAATTGGCGATAGGAATAAGAAATGACGTTCGTTTTCTCCTCTTTTTTAGGTACCCGCTTTCGAAAGATGACCTGGTGGATTCGTCCAACATGCGCCTTGTCACTAATGCCGGTCTGTTCCTCGGCAGGGTGGACTGGATAGATACGGCCCCCAAGGGTCACGTGCATGTCTTGATCCACCGTGTGGCCCTGTTCATCAAGGGCCACGAGCGTAGCTTCATCGGGGCTCACCGGGTAGACGTGGGCATCGCGGATGCCCAGCAGAGTCTTGAGATGGTCGATATCCAAGCGCGAGGGATCGAACAACCCGCGGATCAGGTGTTCATCGCCAGGGATCAGCGCCCCGGTGTCTAAGCCCGCAGCAGCCTCCGTGAAGAAATTCTGGCTGCTGCCGTCTTTGAACAGAAGCTCCCTCCCTCGTGCTTGAGCTGGAGGCGCTTCCGATCGAGATGGATGCACCACGTTCCGCTCCACCAGCTCGCGATCCAACAGATCACCCAGCGTCATCGCGGCGTTGACGAAGGCCAGCCAATCCGGTGGACGGGGCAATAGGCCATTCTCAATTTTTTCATGAATCATCTTGAGGCGTTTGAGCCAGATCGGAGCAATTGCACGACCGCTGATCCGTCCTTCTTTCTTGTCGGCATAGTGCAGAAACCAGAGCTTCGCAGGATCATCCGTCGCAAAGCCCAGCATGACGGAGATGTCTCCCGGCGGGAGGAAGTAGGTCTCATAGGGAGGGGTTTCGAGAAAGCCAAGCAGGAAATTCCTCGAGTCTCCCCCATCATCAAAGGTGGTCGTGATCGTGGCCACCGTCATGACCGCAGGCCCCAGCTTGGTGCGATCGAGTGTGACATCTGTCACGTGCTCGTTTGGAGCCAGCTCTCCACGTTGGCGAGCTTGATGGATCCATCCTTGGATGAGGAACGATGCCGCCGGTCCCCCGCCACCGACATACATGTATTGGCTCGGAGATACATGCGGCTTGTGAGGGCTTGCTTTGATCGCCGGAAAGACCATCCGATCACCCGCGTAGCTCACCAAAACCCGTGGCACACTCAACGCATGCCCCAGAGACCTCTCAGATGCTGCGACCTCGCGAATCACCTCGTCCCGAAGCCGATGCTCATCGTATCCGGTGATCTGTTTGAGGCGTCGGAGGGCTAGGATCACACGGGGATCGACTGCTTTGTAGTACTCCCAGAAATCTTGGCTGCTCAGTTCGTTCCGTAGTCCCATGCGCTGGTCAATTGCGTCGACCAGTGCATAGAATTGCTCCGCTTTATCGACCGCGGTGAGCTCTTTTAAGAGGGTGCGGATGGCTGTCTGTGCGTGCATGCGTTCTGCAAGTGTTCGTGCGTAAAGGTCCGTCCAGGGCGACCCCTTCAGTCGATTGAGTTGATAGGTCTGAAAGAGTCCCCGAACATAGTCTTCTTGGTCCTCCCGGCTCGGTGACTTCCCTTGGGTCGCCTGTTGGTTCCTCCACGCGTTGAACTGCTGGACCGCTCCTTCAATCGTCGGGGACCACGACATGTCATAAATCGCCTGTTGTCGCTTGCGGAGGAATTCTTTCACCGTGCCGATCGCATTCGTTGGTGGACGCTCCGGATGGGCCTTCGCATAGTCATAGTTTTTGAGGACCTCGCGCATAAGCTGTTTTGTCGCAAAGAGCCCCATTCCAGCTGTGCGGAATCCCTTCGGGAGATCGCTGATGTCCCCCACGGAGTAGGGCTGGAGATAGGAAAGGGTTCCCAAGGGCAAATCCCCTTCCCCTTCTCCATGCAGATCCGTGTTCGCGACCACCAGGACATGTCCAGGATCAACACCTGCCGTGGCCTCTTTGAGCGGTGTATCTTTACCCACCCCTTTCCGGACGATATCAATGGAATAGATCCCGCCAGGGATAAAATCGTAACGCTCCAATAAGTCCGGAGCCTGAGCCTTGAGGTCCTCGAGGAGACGCGTTAAGAACGCTTTTCTCCAATCGGTCGCTCCCGGAACGCCTTCGAGTTCTATGGACGGGAATGGGAGAATCGTGATTTGTGTCACGTGGGGAATAGAGGGCATTGCTTTCAACCCCCATTGGTACAACATCATTTTGTACAATCCCATGTTTTGGTCTTGCGACGCAGAGGGTTGCCATGTACGATACTCAGTCCTCGGCGGACTCGGCGGATCGGTGAGCCTGAACCGCGGGAACATCCGCTCGAACCGATCACGATCCTCCAGGACCCAGTTCCAATACTCGTTGACGCGCTCTGTGAGAATATTGTGCAGCCTAGGGATGTCGGTATCCGAGAGCGTCTTTGCATAGGACTCAACGAAGATTGGTTCACCAGAGGACCTGAACGTCACTTTCGCCGTGCCGCGGTTGAAATAGATGGTCAGGTTCCTCAGCAGCGGTTTATCAGCCTCGGGCAGGCCATCCAGAATCTGAGGGAGCACGTTCTCAAGGCTGTGTCCCGCATTGACCACGATCCGGAACCCGTTGCGGAGGAGCGCCATGAATTCTGGATAGACAGGACTGTCAACCAGTCGAGCTTTGCGCTGCGGGGTGTAGGGCACCAGGACTCCCTCCAAGCTGAAGACCAAGACACCATCCTGAAGCTGGAGCGTTCGCTCGAGCTCGTCGAGCTGGGAAAGCCACTCCTGTCCGGTGATGAGGTTTGGATTGTTCGCATCGAGAACCCGGCGCGTCGCGACGAGGATGTCTCGTCTGGTCTTAAAGTAGTCAAGGGTGGCTCGCTGGACTTGGGCTTCTGAGTCGCGCGGGGAGAGGAAGTGATAGCCTTCGTGATAGATCACACCGTGCAGGAAGAGTTGGCGGTCTTGGGGGGTTTCGGGACCACCAGGAGGTGGCCCACGAAGGATGGCGGCGTTGATCTCGATTCTGCCGGCCTGATGTCTGGCCACCTCATCGAGATTGTCGGTGACCAACAGCGGAATCTGCCTCGCCTGCAAGGGCGGCGCATGCTCGAGCGTCGCCAGCCAGTTCTGGAGACTCTGGCGGACCATCTGTTCTTCCTCGGGCGTCAAGCGGGTTAGCACCGTGGCGTCAGGCGGATACTCAAAGGCGATGTTCCGATCAGGACTGACCGTCGCAGTCACATGGACGTCCTGGGTCTTGTCCTCAGAGCCAACCCGCTCAACCTTGCCAGGATATCGCTGGTGTCGTTTCCCAGGGTGCTTCGTGTTCCCGGTCTCAGACGCCCCAGGAGACGCTTCACCGCGACCACGATGTCTCAAGCTATCTGTATTGGAAGTTAACTGTTGTACTGTTTTGAGACGTTCCACCACTAATCGGTTAAGTTCATTAGGATGGCTAAGTAGTTCTGTGATTTTAGCTACATCAGGGATGGTTACTACCTCAGGGAGAGTGGCTTCCTCTTCACTTACTTCCTCCTCGTACTCTTCATAGGCCCCATATCCATGGCTCCACCATTTAGTCGTGTAGTACTTACCACCCCGTTTAAAGTAGTCAGGTTTGAGTTTCCGTCCAGGCTCCGTCATAGAACTAATGATTTCTGCAATCGCATCTAGAGCTGCCTTGTTGTCACGATACGGTCGCGTCACATACCACAACTGTTCCAGCAACTTATCGCTGAACTCAGCGGAGAGAAATGGCATTGTTGTCTTGAACAGCTCTTTAACCTGGAGAGGACGACTTTGCCAGATCACTCCCAGTGACGTATCTAGGTTCCTTATTCCAAACATGAGAGCCAGTATCATGCCGATCATCATGACGACCGACAGGTTAACCCCATCAACTGCAACCATAAAAAGAGGAACGGCTGTAGCTACACCAAGTCCCACGAGGATTCTCACTAGAGGATGTGAGTCCGCTCTCTCTTTCAATTCTAGTTCGTATTCTCCATAGTGCTGAAAATAGATTGTTCGGTACCTCATCTCATAAATTGCGGAGGCAATCGATCCCAGCACTGCCAGAGCTGTGATACCCATTAACGAGTAATACGCCACATCGCCCCACGTCACACCTGAGGTTTGCATAGCCCTGTGAAGCATCGGCCAGGCAAGAAGTGGAGCCACGCTCAGCATGACGTTCAACCGCTGTTGGCCTGCGTGCCATTTCTTTACTTTCTCTTTCAGGTCTTTTCCTATGTCTACAAAAACACGCAACAACGCCCAAGGCACCAGCAACACATCCATCGCCAATTGTCTAGCCCATTGAATGGGATTGACGGAAAACGGCGTACGGACATTCCGAATAAACGGCCCCACCAACCACGTGACGACCGCCACGACAAAGCCAAGGTTGGGCAAGAGCTTCACTGGATGCAGCGGCATGAGCAGGATAAATGGCGTGAGGAATGCCGCCAGCTTGACCCCTGTCCGTACAGTCGGTTCATTCCAAAGGGCTTTGAACGTATGGCGGTAGAGATTGCTAATCCTTGGACTGAATGTAAACATTCCAAACCCGCGTAGGCCCTCAAGGAATTGTCGGAAGTTCCCGACCTCGTAGGTCACGTAATCGATGAAGAGGTTCGGGAAATCCTTGTAGAACATCACCAGACCCTTGAGGAGCCCATAGCGCTGCTCGTACCGATACACGGTTTGAGCATTGACCGCCTGGTTCGCCAAGAAGTTGAGCGTCAGAAACACTGGAACAAATGGGAGCAGCGTAAAGAGGGACCAGGGGAAGAACATATTCAACACGACAAAGCTCACCATCGTCACCGCCGTCAAGGCAATGCGCAGGTAGTGGCTAAAGCTGATGAATGTGCCAAGCTTCGCGGTCCAGTGGACAAAGGGTGACCCGAGAAACTTCCACACTGGACGGCCGAGCAGGAGTTCTGGGACCGTTGAGCCAAAGCGCAGCACAAAGGAGCGTCCCAAGAAGTGCACTTTTTCCACAGACTGCGGAACATCCACAAGCTCCGTGTGGCGGATGTCGTAGCCAAGCTTGAGCATCCGCACCCCGCCAGCGGTATCCTCAGAGTTGTACTCTGGCAGAAACGCGTTGACGGCTTCGAAGGCGCTCACACGAGCATACTTCTTGCCCCAGTCGTCTTCGCTATCGATGACGTCTTTGATAGAGCGGATATCCCGGTCCCACACCTCATGGCCAATGCTCATGCTCCGGCTCGTTGACGTGTAGTTTTCCTCATACGCGTAGTAGACCGGCGACACCATGGCCAGGGACTGATTGGTCTCAAATTGTCGGGAAATGAACGGCGTGAACATCACACTATCGAATGCCAACCGATGGCCAATATCCAAGAAATAGACAAGGTCGCTATCCAAATAGGGAATGACCAACGCCCACCCCCCGACCTTAGTTCCATGTCCTCTCATCTCGGCAGGTGGCGCTCCCACAAGGATTGCCGCATGCTGATCATCGTGATGCCAGGCCGATATGGCCGCCTCCCTGGCTTCATAGGACGTCTGGTTTGCAGTGGTGAGGATGTTGCCAAAGCGTTGATTGACATGATCCCAGTCGGCGGTTCGGCCTGGATTCTGTCCATACTCGTCATATTTGACCACCACCTTAACCCTGGCTCGTGCCCACGCCTCCCTCTGTGTCTCAGGAATCCCTAGGACCTCTGCCCATGCCTTATAGGTTTCCAGATGGCTAAAGATCGTGGCGATGATAGTCTTCCCAGCGTTCTCCAACCGCCAGTTGGCCCATTTCTCGATTTGCTCCTTGATATCATCGAGCGGTTGTCCTAAGCGTTGGGCGAGATACGCAGCGGCCGATTCAGCGGTGAGGCTTCTGCGACGAGGTGACAGGAATTGTTCGTCTTGTCTGGTCAGCTGATTGCCAACGCGGTCGTGAATGAACAGGGTCCACTCCTCGGGGTGCACCATCATGAGCTTCCGGAACTTTGTGACCACCTCTCTTTTTCCAGGCTCTTCAGCCAAGACATCCAGCTGCTCGAAATGCACCCACACCAGTTCCCCATAGCCTGAGTGCATCACATTGAGCCGGTAGTCTTCCCGGTTATCTTCGACGCCTTGCAGGATCGCTTCAATTTCTTCAGGGTGTGCATTAAAGTCTGCCTGGACCTTTGCCCATTTGTTGAGGAATCGCTTGAGGGTTTCTGTCGCTTCGAAGGTCTGGGGCTTGATTAACCGGCCTCCCTCAAGGGCATGGAGCAACGCGGTGTGCTCGTCTTCACTGACGAGCGGCCCTCTCCCTGGCTGATCATTCGCAAACCGCAGGTTGTCAATTTCATGCCGGTAGAACACATCAAAGATTCCTCTCAGTTGAGGCTTCAACTGGCGTCGAAGCTGCCGAAACACGCGCTGGGCGCTGCTCCACGTGGAGACGTTATCCAGATGCAACCGACCCCGAACGATCCGAAACAGGCTTGCATAGTTCAGGTACAGCACAGTCCAGAAATTGAGCAGCACGACCGCGGTAAATGGGATGAGGCCAAAGAGCATCGGCAGAAAGGCAGAGATTTCAGGAGCGGTATAGACAAACATCAGCGCACTTAACCCGACTGCGGACAGGATCGTCTCGGCAATGATGAGTCCAAAAAACTTGGAGGCCTGCCAGAGGTTCGGCGTCCTTTCCCCTCGGAAGGGTGTCCGGAACATGACGTTCAACATCCGAGGGAGGATCTTGAAGGAAAACTTCCAAGCCCCAACCGGATAGGGGGTTTCCTCAAGCAACTTCCCGCGGAGCCTGGCGGCTTTCCGTTCGGCGTTCTCTTGCTGTCGCCCAGCCCTCAAGAAGGCTCGAATCGCCTGGGTCACCTGGTCGATCACTGCCTCGTCCCATGCCCGTGACTCGATCACGGTTTGGAGTGTTTGACCGTTCACTGGGACATCTGTCATCGGATCGATCCCCTGTTGACGAGCACGCTTCAAGAAGCTGGAGATCTCATGGATATCCAAGACATACGGACGAGCGGTGAGCAGCGAGTTCTTGGAGCGATACCCCCCGAGCTTGCGATTCATCTGGTAATCGATCACCGCCCTCCAGAAGTCTCGTTGAAGCTCAATCTCGGTGTCAGCAGCTCCCTTGTTCACCAGGTAGAGGATCAGCTCTGGAATGATGCTCACAGCTCCGACCTTGCGCTTCACCTCGTGATACCGAGGGGTCCGATAGTCAGCCGGGTTCACCCCAGGAGCCAGTGGTCTGTTGGTCGGTTTCTGGATCAGTTTGTTCACATTCACGACCAGTCTCAAGAACAAGGCGTTGACCTTCGAGAGGAAATACAACCCGGCGATCAACGTTGGCAAGATCACAAACACATAAGCGGCAATCACCCCAAGGCTATAGAGCCACAGGTTGGGTTGGCTTGCCCCCACTCCAGGCACAGCGGGCTCGCCAGCATACATCTGCAACGATGTCAAGAACGTGAGTGCCCCGATGACGGGAAGCGCTTTGACGATCTTCGAGAAGAGGCTGTTGCGCTTGACATTTTCCTCATAGAGTCGCTTCACGAAGTTCAGTTTCTTTCCTTCATCATCTCGCAGGACATGGGTGGTGAACTGATCTTGTTTCGTCATGACTTCCTCGCCTTGGAAGAACAGCTTGGCGTCCCGGCCTGCTTTGGCGTTCAGCACCACCGTAGGCTCTTCGCCTGTCAGGACAAGGAGATGACGGGCCTTGTCGTAATGGGCTTCCCGACCGTTGATGAGGTCCGAGAAAGCATCGAGGTAATCGCGATCTTCTTGGGCCACCGTGTTGGTTGTGATCAGATAGCCCGGATGATCCTTAAACACGATATTCAGGTGCTGGATCTTCCGGCCCGCTGTTGCGCCAGGTAGACGGAGGTGTGCTAAGTCGGTGATCCGGTTCGTCTCTTCCGGAAGCGGCTCCGTGACCTCAGCGAGTTCTCGGATGTCGTAGGAGACGATCGCGTCGTACTCCCGGCCAGGCCGTGCGAAATCCAAACCCCACAGATCGAACCGATCGCGACCGACCTGATAGGCGAGACTCCCGTCCAACCGGACGCCCATTTCTCGAAGATGCTTCTTCCCCTCGTTTTCTGATTTGTTGGCGAAGTGGACGTCATACACCATGAGGTGGTTTTGAATCCTGAACCCGTTGGCTCGGGCAAGCTCATCAGCCTCCCCGTATTGGGCACGGTCAAACTGCTTCTCTGGATCGTAGGCGTAGGTCACGCTGCCCTCTGGGATGCCCAGGTAGAACAAGAGTGCCTCGTCGTTGTAGCGCAGGAAGGTCACGTCTCGGGGTAGTTCGCCTTTCTTCGCAAAGTGGGTCGTCGGATCCAGTTGGCTCTTAGTGAATCCCGTGAGGATGAGCTTGAGATGGCCGCGATTGGTCTTTACCTCCCCGTAGGACAAGACGACTCCGTCCAACTGCAGTTTCCGTTCCATCAGCCAGGCCCGTAACTGGGCATACCATTCGGTGCTGCCCAAGGTCTGGATGTCTAAGGGCTCGATGCTCACACCCTTTTGCGTCCGGTAGTCGATATCGCCGTTGGCAAGAGGGACTGTGGCGTTGGACAACGCCGCGAGGTACTCCTGGCCATTGAGGACGACGGTGACCAAGCTCTTATCTGCGATGCCGTACTTGGCCAGATTCTCCTCCCCGCCTTCGAAGAAATAGAATTGGTAGCGTTTGCGCTCTGCTGTGAAGTTGCGGAATTTCTCCTCCAGGGTTTCGCCGGACGCCGCGGGGCCAAACTGGGTCTCGGTGTTCCTCCCGAGGCCATCCTTCACTTCTACGGTGTGCTTGAGCTCATGGGCGCCGTGTCGCTCCAGCCGATCCTCCCTGAAGATCTCAATGCGAATCGCCTCAGGGAAGCGGATGGCTTCAGGGCCAATCACGAGATTGCCAAGGATCGATTCACTCGCCGCCTGGTCTGCGTACGTCCTGGTGTTGGGATCAAACAGGAACCCCTCTGCCTGACCAGCGATCCCCATCCTGCGCAGGTGGACCGCGCTGAAGTCCTGAAAGGCACGATAGTGATACACGGTCTTCGAGACAATTTTCCATTTCTCGATCTGCTGCGGTTGGGGCAGCTTGCCGTTGGCCTCAGCCAGATTCGAGGTTTTCAGGCTTTGGAGCAGGTCGCCGATCAACTGGTCGGTGAGAGGCGATTGCGGGCTGGCGTCGACCACCCTGTCCGTGGCGCCATCTTGCTTGTCCCGTACTTCGATAAATGCCAGCTTGTTCTTGATGTCCAGGACGAGGAAGCTCTCGAACTGTTTCTCCTCACCGTCCGAGAGATAGCCCAAGGCCTTGACGAGGGGATCCGACAACCGCACCGACACTGCTAAGGATTCCAGGCTCTGACTGGCCGGCATCGACCCGTCGTAGTCGAAATCGACTCCACCGATCTTCGTCCCTGCGCGATCGTAGAGATTGAGGCGGAGCCGCCTGGCGTTGGCGTTATACTGTAAGACCTCTTCATCGCTGTTGGCCTTCAAGACGGTCTTCCAGGTCTTGATCCGCGTGTGCTCATCAAGCCCGAGCACGTAGATATCGTAGGTTTCGTGTTGGGCGAGCGCGTTCGCAGCGTCGGGGTAGCCATCCGCCTTCAGCCACTCTTGCAACCCCGTAACATCGAATGCGCCATCACGGTAGGATTCAATGATTTTCTTGCCGATCTGCTGGTCGATCACCTCATACGTGTCCTGGCCGTCTTTCACCCAGGTCTTGGTCGGATCATAGCGGATCACATCGAGTGCCCCAGCCTTGAGGTTGGCCACGGGGACGACCTGAAAGAAGCTGACCCACGACTTATTCAACACCCCCTGATTGTCAAACTCCTTGATCTCGGCCACCGTCGCACCGGCCAGTTCGTCGTTCAGGAGCGTGCGGCCGTTGGGACCCTGCTGCGTCGTGGCCAGCACGTCGCTCAATCGCTTGGGCGTGGCCTCGTAGCGCTTCAGCAGCTGATTGTCTTGGCTCAGGATTCGGCTCTGCAGCGCCATGTTGGTATTCTTGAGCCATGCATCCACGATGCGCTTCTCACCCGTCGGCAGCTTCGTCACGAGGGCTCGGCCATACCGATCACCAGCCAAGACGTAGTCCGTTGAGGTTTCCCCCCAGTCGGTCGTCGTGGTGATCGCTTGGAGCTGGGTGGCGTCCTTCAGGCCGAGCGCGGCCCGGTCCTCTGGTGACAGCTCCTTCAGCCATGGGATGTGGCTGTATGCCAAGATCCACTCGTATTTCCACGTCATGAGGGGTTTGGCGCTGAGCTTCCCATCGCTCATCTTCCGATGGAGGGACGCCTTGGTCCTCCGGAGTGTCGCGCCATCATACATGACCTTCAGTTCCACATTCCCGTGGCGCTCGCTCACGACTCGACCGTTTTGGTCCAGACGTTCCGTGTGCGTGCCGTGCGTAAACTGGTTGTCCACCTCGCGTGTCGTGATGCCATGGCCATAACCGTAGTGACGGTACACGCGAGCCAGCTCACCCTTCCACCAGACTTGCCTGCCGACCTCCAAGCCCTCGTGGTAGGCGACGCGAGCCCTTTCATCTTCCGTGACCACCGTCTCGGCTCTGCCAAACACATTCAGGGCTGAGGTGTCCTGATAGGCCTTAATGCCAAGCCGTTTGTCGTACCAGTAGGTGTCTATCCGCGTTCTCTTCCCGTGCTCGAACGCTTCAATCGACTCAACGAGGACTTCGCCTGTGGCGTTGTCGATGGTCGTGCTCGTCTGGGTCGCTGGATCAATGGTGGTGGTGCGCGATTCGGTTTTGATCGTGATGAGGTCACCATCCTGGTTGAACGTACGAATTTCCTCAACGCGTTTCCTGACATCGGTGCGGGTGACAGTGACGTCACCGGTTGACTCGTCAAATCCGGTGAGCCGATCCTCGTACATCTTCGTCCCTGCGCGATCGTTCCAGTACGTGTCTTGATGCCGGATAATCCCGAATTCATCGCGCTCCGGCACGGTGACCTCTTGAGCAGACTGGCCGTTCTCGGTTCCCTCGACGAGATGCTCAACGAAGCCCTCCTTCACGCTGTAGACGTCGGTCCACTGGGTGTGATGACGGTGGTCCGTCGTCTTCACCTGTAAGGCTGTGATGCGCTGGTCCTCGGTGACGAAAGTCGTGGTGTAGTCCTGAACGAGCTGGTTGGTGGACGTATCGACTTTGCGAAGCGGCGGTTCCAAGGGCTTGGTTGGATCATGCTCGACCCGTTGGTGGCCTGTCGTGCGACTCAGGAGACGTCCCAAGCCGTTGCGGACTTCGACAGCGGTCTTCTTCCCGAGCGGCTGGCCTTGGTCGCTGAAGACGATTTCCCAGGTTCGGACTGTGACCGTGCCATCTTCATTCCGCGTGGGCTGCCCGGCGCCGTTGCTGACCTGGGCGCTCTGAGGCTGCTGGACCACGTCCTGAAGAGCCTTTAGGCTGGTCGTCTTGGGATCCACCTGCGTGTTTTCGGTGAGGCGATAGGTGGTTCGAGCAGCCTCGTTGGCGTCGGCGTCGTACTCCACCAACGTCACGGTGTTGTTGGACAGCCCGACGGTAAATTCAGCCCGGAGGTCATCCAGTGCGCCGTAGATGCTGACTTTTTCTTGTCCGGTTTCCTGCGTGCGCTCGTGGGCGTGGATCAAACCTGTGTCGGGTTCTTCCCAGATATCTGAGACTTCGCGGTGCTCAATGGGAACGCCCTTGTTCGTCACGACCACGTCATAGCCAGCGTCCTTGCGGGGATCCTTGGGATCGGCGTGGCGCGTGGTGACGGCCTGCATGTCGGCGTGCGTCTTCACCCGCTTCACCCATTCACCGAGGATGTCGCCGTTGGGGATGAACTCGTGATAGAGCAGTAAGCCACTCGCATCGCGGACAGCAACCTCAAGCTCCTCAGGGTTCTCATGGAGGTTGACTACCTCATAGGAGCGAACGGTGTTGCCCTTCGGGTCCACCAACCGGCTGCGCTCGGCGGTAAAGGACCCGTTCAGCAGGTACGGATCGAGACCATCGATGAGCGCGACATAGCCGTTCAGCAGGCCACCCACATGGTGCCGGCTCACCGCTCGGCCAAGCGGATCGCCGACCACGACGTGTTGTCGTTCGATGACGGTGCCTTTGTCAAGCTGGAGGGTGCCGTCTTTGTCCGCCGGAACAGTCTTGGCATCGATGACTTCCACGAGCTTCGTCTTAAATGTCCCAAGGTGCTCCGTCTGAACGTCCTGACCGGCTTCACCCGTGTCGCGGTAGTAGAGGACGGGCGTCCCGTTGAAGTCAAGGCGGCTGTACCTGTCATCGATGCGCACAACCGTATAGCCACTCGAAACCCAGAGCCGCTCCTGCGTCGTTTCATCAATGACGTAGCGGCCGAACTCCTTGCGCGTGAACTGGCCGGTGGCGACCGCCACGGTTCTGCGCTCGATGAGACGGTTGACTGCCCCTTCCATCACAGTATCTATGCTGAGTGCAGCGGTATCCAAGCGCGCCTGATCAGTCGCGAGGTCGTCCTGCGGTTCCTGACTGATCGATTCCTCTGATGACATGACAGGAGCTTCCGGTTCCGCCTCTTGGGGTTCTCTCGTCGCGGTGATGCCGAGTGTGAGCCCACCTCCCTCAATCCTCCACTTGTTAAACAGCGGATTCAACGAATAGAGGTAGAGCGTGCCAGTCAATGAGAGTGGACCAATCGTCTGATTCCCAACACCAAGGCCGAGGCGATCACCGGTGTTGGGGGTGAGGAAACCCGCTGGAACGACGTCCAGATGGGTGAGGTTGTGTTCTGCAAAGAGCGTCACATCGCCAATCCCAACCCCAGCACTTAGCTGCTCATCAACTATGAAGAATCCCTCTTCAATGAAGAAGCCGGGTGTCAAGTTCAAGGATCCTCGGAGAGCAGGAATCTGGAGGGACACCGGGAACGTGACTAATCCTGCACCTCGCGTGGTCTTGCCCAAGGTCCACAGCGAACCCCTCAGTTCCATCCCAGCCGACCATCGTTCTCCCCCGCCTTGTGTCAGGAGACCAGCCAACCATGGCCCAGAGGCTTCACCAATGAACGGTTTGCTCAGCTCAAGGTCGATGGTACCGCGTTTCCCCTCCAACAGATTCGTCCGGAGGCTCAGCCGTGGTACGATCAGCCGACTCTCAACGGCTTTGAACACGCCTCGATCGGGCTTGCCCACCAGACTGGTTTCCATCAACGCCTCGAATCGGAGACGCGACGGCTTGTGCTCGGCACTCAGACTAAGAATGTCGTAGAGGTACCACTCACTTCCGCCAAAGCGAACCGTGGGGTCAACATAGTGTGTGGCTGCAAGCGACCATCCTGGAAGGAATCTGGAAGGTCTCAACAGTCGTTGAGGTTCTGGGCCTGTGCGGGGTTCGGTGGTCGTGGGCGTTTGTGCCGAAGCTTTCGAAGCCTTCGTGGCTTGCCTTGTTCGACCCTGGTGGTGAATGGTGACCAGTTCTTGTTCGATCTCGCCGCCAAAGATCTCATGAGTCTGCAAATCAACTGCAAGCTTGGCGCTGAGCGTCTTGGCCGTCGCAATGACTAGGTTCGTGCCCGCGATCTTCGTGATGCTGAAGGCCGGGATGTCCATGCCAAACTGCCGGTTGTAGAACTGGTACGTCTCAGTGACCCCTGAGCGAATTGGCTCAGCGAGCGACTTCGCATTGCGCGTAATGAAGGCTTCATCCACCGCCAGCCCAAGATCCAGCACGAGATCGCTGTTGGCCTCGACCCACCGCTTGAATCGCTCAGCGCTCACCAAGGTCTTGGCGTACTCCAGGACATCCAGATACCACTGCTCTTTCGAGGCGCCCTTCAGGCCGATGTGGCGCACCGCGTCGAAGAGACGCTCAATGGTCAGCGCATCGCGGTCATGGCGCAGCTCCAATGGCAGGCCGTGATTGAAGATGTTCCGAATCTCAGTGTATTCATCCGAAAGCTCAATGAGCGTGACGATCTTCTCCACCGCCTCCAGGTATCGCTCAACCGTTGGGAAGCGGTAGTGGGGCTCTTGCCACCCATTGACATAAATCAGCATCCGTTGATCGCCAATCCAGTTCCAGGCGATGCCAAAGAGGAGGCGACTCGCGGTCTCCCGGACCGAACGAACCTGAGGTGACGGATCAAACGGGTTCAACACGCGAGGAATCTCAACCCCATAGAGCCGCTGTAACATCGCCCGGGCCTTGTCGGATTCCAGGATCTGCTTCACGATCGGCAACGCATGCGTGAAGGCCTCCAACACAAACGGGAGTTTCCGGTCGTACTCATCCCTCGCGTGGACGATCCCAGCCAAAATCCAGCCGAGCGCCTTTTGATCGCGGCTGGGGCTACTGACATCCAGGTTGAGTTGCGAAACGATCAAGCGCAAGCCATACACCGCGTTGAAGTCCTGCAGAAGCCGAGCATCCGTTCGCAGCGCCTGGAGAACCTGCTGGACGTGGATGATCCCGTCTCGGGTCTCATTGAAGTCATACTCAACATCGATTTCTCGGCTTGAGTCCCGATCGAGCTTCTTCGGGTTCGCCAAGTAGCTCACACTGATCCCGAACCGCACGAGATCCGCGTAGGATTGGGCCACATCGAGACTCAGGCTCCCACCAGGATCCGCCAGGCTGAAGACGTCAAAGAAGGCTCCTCGGAATGTCGCGTCAGCGTTCAGCGCACTCAGGAGCTGGTGGTCGCGAATCACCGTCCGCTTGACATTCTCCAGGCGGTAGTCCGGATCATCCACCAACACGCCCAACTCGTACTTCCTCGGGTTGGCCAGTTGGCTGAGCGTGATGCCAAACCGAGTAAAGTCGGCCCACGCCGAGTTCGTTTGGAGATTCAGGTTGGCGCGAATCTCGCTGAACCGGAAGACGCTCAAAAATGCTGTTCCGAACTCCGCATCGCCCGCCAGCGCACTCAGGAGCTCAGGCAGGCGCTTGACGGTCATGATGGTCTTCTGCAAGTCATAGTCGCCGTCGATGAGTTGGCCCTGTTCGTACTGCTTCGGGTTGGCGAGGTAACCCAGCGTCACTCCGAAGCGGGTGAAGTCCTGGTAGGTCTGGAGGATATCCAGCGTCAACGTCCCAGTTGGCAGCGTCAGATCGAAGAGGCGTTGAAGGGCGCTGCGGAAGTCGCTGTCGGTGTTCAGAACGCCAAGGATGTCGGAAACCCGAATCACGGTCGTGACGGTCTTCGACACCTCGAACACGCCATCCACCAACTGCCCATCGACATATTTCTTGGGATTCACCAGATAGCCTACGGTCCAGCCAAGCTTCTTGAGGTTCTGGTCGGTGGTGCGGGGATCTAACGTGATCCGACTGCCAAATGTGTCCTGGATGTTGTAGACGCTAAAAAACGCGCTACGAAAGGCCGCGTCATAATTCGCGTGGCCTTGATCGAGGCGCTCAAGGACATCGGCGATGTTGCGCGTATCCTCGATGAAATCCCCCAACACAAACGGAATTGGATTGTCATGTTGATCTCGCGCGTTCACTAGCGCGAAGAACAACTGGATCTGCTCTTGGGTGAAGCTCGTCTGCCCCGTCTGGATATTCGTGTTGTAGATGTAGTTGAAGTCGGCCAGATCCGACGCATGTGCTGGATCGGTTAAATACTTCACAAGGTCCGCAGCGTTGATCAGGTTTCTAATCGTGGCTGCCGGGTTTGCGGCATTGGGCTGGAGGCTGCCATCGGCTCGATAGATGAGGGAGAAGAGCGCATCGATTTGGCCTTGGGTCATGAGCGGGCCGCTGGAGGGGAGCACCACCCCGGTGAGCGTCGTCAGGGCGGTGAGCGCCTCAGGATCGGCTTGGAAGGCGGTGAGCATCGCGGCCGCCAGCTTCGTGCCGGTGAGCGTCGTTGCGGGAGCGGCGGCATTGGGCTGGAGGCTGCCATCGGCTCGATAGATGAGGGAGAAGAGCGCAT
>CAYJTP010000002.1:0-39272 GCA_964373175.1 uncultured Planctomycetales bacterium | reverse complement strand
CACCCCGGTGAGCGTCGTCAGGGCGGTGAGCGCCTCAGGATCGGCTTGGAAGGCGAGGAGCATGGTGGCGGCGAGCGTCAGGCCCTGCAGGGTTAGGGTGGGATTATTAGCGGCCGGTTGGAGACTTCCGTCAGCCTTGTAGATCAGAGAAATCAGTGCATCGAATTCAGCCTGAGTCGTTAAGGGACCGTTGGCTGGTAGGGTTACTCCAGTAATCGTGGCAAGCGCTAAGCGGGCATCGTTGTCTCCTTGGATCGCGGTGTACATTGGTCCAGCCAGTGGTAGTGCCACCGTGAGTGCCGTAAAGTTGTAGGCTGATGGAATCACGGTGTCGAACAATCGCTTGAGTTGGTCATTCGTAAAGGCTGTCTGACCCGTTGTGAATCCAGCACCGGTCAGCACGTTAAAGGCGTCTAATTCAGCCTCATGCCCAACTGCCATCAGGAACTGTGCCAGCTCTTGAGCTTGGAGTAAGTTAGTCGTAAAGATGTCAAAGTTGTACGTAGGACTAAATGCAATCGCCGAGAGAGTCGTGAGTTGATCGGTTTCCAGTTGCGTTTGACCAGTCACGATCGGATTGGCATAGCGGCCTTCTTGGAAGAGGGCGTTGAACGCTGCCAGTTCATTTTCGTGGCCCACCACTGTCAAGAAATTGAAGAGGTCCTCCACAGGCCCGGCCACCGTCATCGTGACCTGGCTCACCTCATGGATCGTACGCAGATAGAACTGAACGTTTTGCTCGGCGTTGGGGGCGAGGAGATTCAAGTTGTACAGAGGGGTCTTGCGGCGGCGGTTTTCTTCCGCGGCGATGCCGACGGCCGCCAGGTAGGTTTCAACGCTGCCAAAATGCTGGTGGATCAGATCCGAGATGCGGCGCAGGCTGTCCCACTCATCACTACTGGCGCGCTCAAGCTCAAGCCGTCCCAGACCAAAACCAGATGGAAGTTCCAACGTCTCAAGCGCCAGGCGAGACTGATTCAGTTGGTAGGCGGTGGTGGCCAGCTCGACGAATTCCGCAAGGCCCACTTGACGCGTCGTGATGAAGTGGTAGATCTTGCCGGCGTTCTCCAGCGCCTGCGCATCGCCGACCAACAACCGGAAGGTCTCTTGCACATTCACCCCGTGAGTCCCTGCCTGCGCGGCCTGGTGGTCACTGCGCACCATCGCCAACAGTTCCGGATGCTCGTCCAACTGCCTGAGAAATTCCGCAGCGTCCTGGAGGTTGTTGTCAAACGCTTGCAGGAGACTGACAAGACCGCGAAGGACCTGACGCTTCGGCTCATCCAGTTGCGTGCCAAACGGCTGCCCGCCGTTGAGCCGCCAGAAGGTCACATCACCATGACTGAGCGAGTAAGCATCAATCTGCTTAGCTGTTTCGATCAACTGAGCATCTTCCGCCTGTTGTCCTGTCTTGATAGGCTCAACCGGCTCAACCTCTCGGGTTCCTGGACGCGCAACGGTCTTAGCCAGCGGGTCGGTCTCAACAGCCGTTTCAACAGCCGTTGATGGACTAGTGGCGGTTCCAGTTGATGCTTGAGCTTTGGCGAGGCTCGGAGGAGTTTGCGGACCGGTCTCAGATGGCGCCAGACCTGCAATGCCCGGCGTCCATCCACTCAGGTAGCCTTGGGTCGATGGAAACGCCTCGCTTGACTCTCCGCCAAACACATACCAGATATTGAGCTGGATGGTGAAATCTTTCGTGAGGATGCCCTGTTGATTCTTGTAGGGCGTCTGACTCACCAGCAGCGCAACCGGAACACCAAAGAGCGGCCCTTGCAGGCTAGCTCGGATATCATCGAATGGCTTGCCGGTGAGGCTCGACGTCACATCCAGTTTGGTATGCTCACTAAAGATCAAGGCCGTGCGAAGCGACCACGGATTGGCCAGTTCTCGCTGATACCCAACGCCCGCCACCACATCCAGTGCGCCAAGACTCTTTCGGACGTCAAATGAGCGGCGTAGATTGCTCATGCCGACCTTGAGAAATTCATCCTCGCTCAACCGGATGGTTGGGGCAACACTCCACATCTCCTCGCCTTCCCTTCCTAAGAATAAGACCGGAAGCCGGCCATACGTCGCGGCCAGACTCCCCAGCGTATTGCGCCAATCCACGCCAAGCGTGTAGCTGTCCCCCAGGATGCCGCTTCCACTCAGGGTGAGCCGCTGAGTGTCTCCGGTCAGCTCCATCCGCGTTGCATAGCGCCAAGCGTCTTTGGGCTGGGCGACGAACTGTGAGTTGCGGTTCCAAGACATTTCATGGACGAGCCGCAACCAATCGGTCAGGGTGATCCGGACCTCACCACCCGCTTGCTTGGCTGGTTCACGTGGCGCACGCTGGCCTTCATACCGGCCGAATGCCCGCAGCCACAACCAGTCCTTCGCAGTGCCACCGTAACTTCCTCGCAGGCTCAACGTCGGGGTTTCTTTCGAGGTCCAGGCATCTTTCAGCGTCACCTCAAGCTCGCGCTCATCACCACCACCTCGCAGACCCAGCAAGCCTAACAAGCCAAGGTCAGATTGACCCTGCTGACTCAACCGCCACACGAGCGTGCTTTGATCTAAGGGCAAGGCGAAGGGTCTGCTAGCTTCCTCGCGCGTGCTCGCTTGAAAGTTCACGGCACTTGCATACTCGCCACCAAGATCGTACGTGAGGCCTGCGCCAAAGCGGGACTGGTAGAAGGTGCTTGTCGGCCCTTTGAACAGTCGTCCGTTGTCAACAGGCTTGCGGAAGCGCGGCACAAGAAAGGCGCTCCCTGTGAGACGCTTACCCAGTTGGACCTCGGTGCGGATCCGGCCTTCTCCAGAGAGACTCCCAGGTCGCTTCTCCACGGCTCCGCCAAGCGTCACGTCTGAGAAGTGTCCGGTTAGATCAATCTTTCCCGTGGTCTCTTTCCGGCCCTGCTGATCTTTCCGCTCTTCAAGCGCGACACTTCCCGCTGGGATGGAGACACGAACAGCCTTTTCGCCTCCTCTTCCAATCCGGAAGCTCGGCTGCACTCCCACGCGATCTTGGAATTTGACAAGGAGAGCGTGAAGTCTCGCGAGCTCGGCTTTTGTCGATTCTTTGATCGGCACGGTCTTGCCGGATGCCAGGTCGCGTTTCTCAATCGGCTTGCCTGTGTCATCCAGGGTGTACTGGGTGCGCGCGCCATCCGGTGTGGTTTCGACGTAGCTGCGGATGCGCTCTGTTGGCTTGCCGGTAGCCGGATCAACGTGGTAGGTGAAGTCGCTGTAGGTGTAGGTTTGCACCCCAACCCCGGTGTCCTCGCCAAAGCTTCGCACAAAGCCGCTGACATCCTGGACCTGGTAGATCGTGGTCTGCTCGCGAGCCTTTTGGCCGGGCTGCTGCGCGGGTTTGATGGTCTTGGTGTAGCTCGTCAAGCGGCCGGTTACCTCTACCTCGAATTGGTACGCGGCCGAGGTGCCCTTGTCATCAAGCGCAAGGGCCGCTAATCGCACCTTCCCACCTTCAGCCGTCAGCGTCAGCCCATAGTCGCTAAAGAAGTTCTCCTTGTGGTTCAGCCATAACGTAGCGCGAACCATTTCATCCGCCGGCTGAATCGTCTCGCCCTCCACCACAAATCGCTCAGTCGTCTCTTTACCATCTCGATCAATGACCTTCCAGACGAAGCCGGATTGGTCAGAGGTAAACAGATGCGTGCGCTGTTGGCCATCGACCACCGACAGCAGCGTTCCGTCGTGGCTGACCACCACTCGGTGTGGATCAAGCTGATGCCGCGTCTTAAGATGGCCTGAGGCATCGAATACCAGAATCTGATTGCTCGCTCGATCGTAGGCCTGCCGGACATGACCCTGATCATCCGTGATGACGTCCGCATGCTGGCTGATCGCCCCCGCTGCGGTGATCGTCTTCACCGCAACCGGGATAGACTCTTGACGCGCCTCGTCCCACACGAGATGCTGGACCGTTGTGGTGGGATCCTTCCCGCGATAGTCGGTCTTGGTGATCGTCTGCTGATGGCCTTTGGCATCGAGTTCGATGTCGGTGCGCTCAAGCAACTTCGCGTCAGCCGCGCCCTTCTCGGCGCTCCAGACTTCAACGATGCGACCAAAGGCGAACTTCGGTGCCTCACCCGTCACTGCACTTCCCTTGCGCAACGTACCATCCTGGTAGTAGCTGGAGTAGCTCCATTCAGACGCCGGCTGTGTGGTGATGAAGCCTTCGTGGCCGACTTGCATCGCCACCTCGCGCTGGCTCACCGAGCGTGACTTCAGGATATCTCCTGAGGCATCTTTCCACACGACAGAGACGAGGTTGTCTTCGGTCGCATCCGCCTTCGTGGCGTTCATATCTCCAACGTGATAGACCTGACTCATCGTCCCGCCGTCAGTCGAGCGTCCTTCGATCACCAACAGGACTTTGCCATCCTGCTTCACGACCTTGTAGCCATCGCCCTCAACCTGCATCGGCTCTTGGCCAGCCACGTCCGCTAGGGCCGCATCCAGACTCGGGACCTCGTAAGATTTGGCCACGCCATCCACCTTTTGAGTGAGGTAGAAGCGCGCTTGGCTTTGGTCATCGACGTAGCGATTGACCGAGTAGTCATCCGCGATCCGGACCGTGACGAGATCGCCCTGGCGGACCTTGTAACCCACCAACTTGTTCCCATCGAACTGATGCTCCTCATAGGTCACAAGGCTACCGTCAGCCAGCACCGCCTTGGTCGGGATGAAGACCTCATGTGCCCCATCGCGCTCAAAGGTCGTGTGGACCATGCGGCCGGAGGAATCCGCTTGGCTGTGGACGTAGCGGATCGCGGCGCCTGCCTGATCAAACTCATACGTGCGGGTCCAGACGATTTCGGCAACAGGTGTGGGTTTACCGTCGATCTCCTTGGTGAGCTGCCGGGTCTGCGTCGCTTCATAACCAGACAGGGAGAACTTCCCTGTCGCGGAATCCTGCGCAAACACATGTTGGCTGTAGGTGAGCGCCGGTGCCTCAGGCGTCTTGGCGTTTTCCCGCAGTGGGATGTAGAGCTGATGCGCGAGGTCCCATGCAAACACCGTCGAAGTCCGCTCGCCGTCTTTCAGAGCCGTGTAGCTGTACTGTGCAGCATGGCCGTCAGCCGTCGTCTCATCGCTGTAGATCCAAGACGCCAGTTCCTTGCCCTCAGCATCCAGCAGGCGGGTTGGGCGACCCGTAGCGTCGAGCTCGGTGCGCTGCTGGGCCGTCTGATCGATGTAGGCGATTGGTGCGCTCTGCTCATCGAGCTCATAGGTTCTGGTCCACATGGGCGTCTCAGACCCTGCCACGATCCCGATCCGGCTTGCCACATAGCCACGCAGCCGGTTGCGCTCGTCAAACGTATGCTTGGAATACAAGGTCGTTCCCTCAGCATCAACCGCTGTGACAGGAATAAAGAGGTTTCCATCAGCCTGCCGCTCATAGGTGATGGTGACGGTCTGGCCATCTTGCTCACTGTGTTGGGTGTAGCGAACAGGGGTACCATCCTCAGCCACGGTGTAGGTGCGCGTCCAGAGGGTGACCGTGCGAGCCGTCAACGGCTTCGTGCCCGTCTTCGTCACTTCTTGCTTCGTCTTGGTGGCGAGATAGGAGGACACGTAAGACTGACCCTCTTGATTCACAGCGAACTCATGCGTGGTAAAGGTGATCACTCCTTCCGCATCTTCCAAGCTCACGGGTTTGTAGATGGCATGAGCCACATCCCATTCGAACGTCGTGGTCACTTTGACCGTCATGTCTTTCTCTTCGACCCATGTGGCGTGGGTGTAGCTCAGCGCGCGACCATCAGGCGTGGTCTCAGCAGAATAGGTCCATGACTCCAGTGGACGCCCCTTCGCATCTTGCAGGAGGACCGGCCGCTCCTTCGCGTCTAAGGTGGTGATGTTGCCTGTCGCCTGGTCGATGAAAGCGGTCGGGCGACCGAGTTCGTTGAACGGGTAGGTTCGCGTCCACTCGGTCGTGGTCGTGGACTGTCCGGTTTGAGGATCAATGGCCGTGATCGTCTTGACAGCCCTGGACGAAGCGACATAGGGCTTGTCGTCGTGGGTGCGACCAAACTCAACAGGCTGCCAGTCAATCGTCTCCTGACCCTCAATCGTTTGCTTCAAGACGAAGAGCTCCTGCACTGCGTCTTTCTCGTAACGGGCCGTTCCAGTGGCCTTGCCGGTCTGATCGTAGAAGGTCATGGTGTAGGCGATGGGCTTTCCCTGTTCGTCGTTCTCAAAGGCGTAGCTCGCCTTCTTCCATGCGTCCTTCCCATCTTTGTCTTGCTCGCCTTTCTTGGCGCTCCAGATTTCATCCGGGAGCCCGTCCTTGTAGTAAGTCACCGAGCCATCGTCACCGACCTGTGAACCTGCCATCGACTGCGTGAACTCAGCCACTTGCCAAAACGGCACCAGATACGTCGCTTGGGCTTGGCGCTGCTGCTCGCCGGGCTGCATGGTGGTGGCTTGCGCGCGCTGAGGCATCGACACCTCGACAAACAGCGAGGGGATCACCAGCGCGGTCATCACAGACACCACCATTGCCGCTCGACGCACGAACGTCGCGCCGCGCGAGTGGGACTGCACCAACCTCGTGGCGAGCTTTCCAAGGACGCTCGCCACAATGGTCAGCGGAGACAACATGCCCACCGTCACCCACATGAGCGCGTCTTTAACCGGGGATGGTCGCGCGGGTTTAACGGCAGGTGGTGCGAGGAACGCGAACGCTGGCGCGGAAGCGGCTCGAGCGGCTGCTTCCTGCTGGATCGCCACCTGGACGCTGGCCTGGAGCGCCAGTTCTTCCATCCGCTTGGAGACAGCGTCAACGATCGCCTCATAGAGTGCATCGTACTCATCCTGCGTCAAGGACTCTAGGGACCGGCCGCTTGCCTGTAATTCCTTCTTGATGATACGTTGAACGAGCCGCTCGATCGCTTTGCCGCGGAATGTGACGTCTGCATAGCGCTCTTCGTCCAGTAACACTGCAAGCGACCGTGGGCTCAGGCGGCGTACCACAGAGCGAGCGACGCTGAGGATGTCGAGGGTTGGCGGACTCGCTGGCTGCTGTGATGTCGCTGTGGCAAGGTGCTCCGTCACAGCAGCCGGAGCTTGCGCGGTTGACGGCGAACGAACCGATCGACCAACCAGCTTGGCCAATGCGGTCTTGATCTGGGTGCGGTAGCGGTGGGCAAGATACGCGACCAGCCCTACACCGGCGGCGATGAGGACGGTTTCAAGCTGATGTTGTCCAACCCATTGCGTGAGTGTATCCCAGAGCGTCGGGGCGTGCTGGACTGGTGGTGCTTGCTGCGTGACGTGCGAGACGGCCTCAGGACTTGCCACCGCCTGGGTGGCGTGCTGGGTGATGGCCTCAAGCGGCTGGCCGGTGAGTTGATGGATCGCTTCGGGCGTTGCGTACTGCTGCGGAACGGTGAGGTGCTGCCCCACTTGGATCAGGTTGGGATCGGTGAGGCTGGGATTGGCGCTGGCAATCTCTTGGACGGTCTTGGCAATCTGGGTGGCGCTGGGTTCATGGATGCCGTTGGCCTGCAACACGTCTTTGGCAATCCCCCACAGGGTGTTCTGCGAGGGATTCGTGATGGTCCAGGTCTCAGCACGAGTGAGGAGGCTTGTGCCTTTCGTGAAGAACTGCTGGGCGAGCGAGATGCCAGGCAGGGTGAGGAGTATGCCAAGAACTGTAAGACCAATCCGCTTCCAATTGAACCGCTGAGCCTGCGGGCCGATGGTGGGCGCCACGGTGCTGATGGCTTGTTGAGTTGGCGCACGCGCGCCGTGGGCTTTGGCAAGCCAGCGCCGGATGACCTGGGCCGCTTCATACGCGAACCCGCCCGGCTGGGTGAACATGAGCTTGAACATCTGGGGGAAGTTGGCAGGCAGACCAAACACCGTCACACCTAGCGGCGCGCCCTTTCCTTCCTGATCCGCCTCGGCGGCGGGTGGCGCATGTGCTCCCTTCGCCTTGGCAAACCACTTCCGGATCAGCAGCGCCCCGCCAAGTGCGGTCAAGCCAAGCCCACCCAGCACAAGGCCCGCGAAGAACCCGCCTGCATCTGACCCCAGACCAGTGGGTGACTGGACGATAGTCGCCGCCTGCAGGAACGCCGGGACCCCGATGATCAGGACGAGTGTGAGCCCGACCCATTTCGCCACACGCTTTAGAACCTCGAGCTGAGGAGTTGCCAGGCGGCTGCGTACTCGACCAATCCCATCATCGATGACATTAACGAGCTTGACCACCATGATCGCTAAGATCACAGCACTCACGAACGTCGTCAAGACGATCAAGCCCGCAGTGGCGAGGATGGCGGCCACTTCCCTCAGCACTGGAACCGTCAAGATCACGCCGGGAATTGCGACAAGCGCTGCGAGGAACGCTGCGCTGATGGCCACAAATGCGACCCGTTGCCCGATCGACATGCCTGACCACTGGGCTTTAAGCTGGGCTCCATCCAATTGCACCTGATCGTCATCTTTGGGTCGCTTCTCAGTACGCACAACCCCCTGCTGCTTACTGAACAACGGCTGAATGAGGTTCTCCCACACCCCTCTGGTGATGACTTCAAAGCCCACGAAGATGGCAACAGCCGTTGAAAGGATCGCCATAGGACGGAAGACCTCTAACGTCACTTCGTTGCCATCGACCATGCCAAGCGGCAGGCCGCCGGGTGACTGAAGGAACAGCACCCCTGCCATCAACAGGACGAGCTCCCCGGCAACCCCAGCCACAGTTACCAGGGCCTCATGGAGGTGGTTTCCAGTGGGTGGATAGATGGTTCTGCCCCCACCACGAGCCACCACGGTCCGGGCCTCTTTACCGGCGACTTTGGCGTGGGCCAGTTCGTGGATCTTCACCTCGAGGTATGGCGCAAGCGCATGGGCAAGGACCAAGGCGATAGGCACCTGCAGGATGCTCGCCCACACGGCATCAGGATTTGTCTGCCAGACGTTGTGCAAAAGCGGTGAGACTGACGGGAAGACCGCGCTTAAGGCCATCACCGCGACCACTCCCAGTGTGGCAACCCACCGGATGCGGAACGGACTGAGCAGGTCGATGATCGTGAGGTGTTTGGGTTTCGGTGGCTGCGCCGCAACGACGAGCGGCTTGGCCACGGCTGGCTTTGGAATGAGAACAGCCTTCCAATCAATCGGTTTTAGGTGTTGGAGGTTCCAATTCAGAATGAGTTGACTAATCTCCGGAGGAAGATTCGTATGAGGCATCAGCCAACCTGGGGCTGTTCCAGGCAAGCCCATCTCCCCTTTCGATGGCGAAACACCAGCGCCTTTTTGCTTCTCAACAACAGGTAGCTGGTCCTCGAAATGTATAGGTGGTTTCCGAGTCGTTGTCCGACGGCGCAGCCACCACACGAGCGCCAACAGTCCTGCTAAGATCCCTCCTGAGATCAGCGTCTCGATGTTCGTCACCACATCAACGAAGCCATCGAGCGGTCCAGCTATCAGCGCCTGGGGGATGAGCAGCAACGCGCCGATGATGAGGAGTCGCGTTGCCGTATCCTTGAGGGAAGGCGAGTTGTCGGCCGGCGGCGGATCCGTCAATTCGACGATCCCGACGTTCGGTTCCGAGGGGACAGCTTGGGGTTGTGTCGGCGCCCGGATGCCGCGGGCGCGGGTGAGCCAGGCTCGGATTGTCGCGCGTAAGTCCTTCGGCATGAGCCGCCAGGCCACACCCACGATGACCAGTGCGCTCAAGCCCACACTCCCAGCGACGACCGTGCCCTGCCCCGCCAGCACCAGGGCTGGGAGGAAAAGGAGGAGGACACCGATTGCGACGAGAGAGCTCGGGTTGACTGTTGTTGACTCAGAAAGCGGCAAGCGCTTCGTGACGGCGGCAGAGATCGCTTCGTCTCCGTCGCGAGGCATGCGGCTCGGCTTGGCGAGGTGACTCCGGACGCTCGCGAGAAACGCATCGCCTTCCTGCTTGCCGAGCACGTCAGAGATGCCATCCAGGATGGCCTCGATCTGCCCAGAGTCTTTTCCATAATGCCGATAGAGCTCCCAGAGGATGCCGTAGGGCGTGTGCGATTCGACTTTGCCAACGTCAATGACGATCGGCGGCCCTCGGAGGGCATTCTCCACCATCCAGTACATCAGATTGGCAGGCGCCATATCCGACACGGCCATATACCGGCCCTTCTGTCGCTTCTCCTCCGGGGTGAGCACCAGGGCGACTTTCATCCAGGACTGTGTCATCTCTCGCACCCGATCAGCGGTTTGCTCAACCAACTTATGAGCTGTCGTCACCCCATGGATAAACTCTTCGCTGTAGACCTCATAGTCTCCCGCGTTCAGGTACGTCCCGAACTTCGCACTCGGGGCCTTTCCGCTGAGCACGCGCAGGTTTTCCACTTCGTTTGGCCGGAAGCTCTTGCCAGGCTGCTTGGCTTTCTTGAGCGCAAACGTGAATACGTCCCCGTCTGTGAGAACCTCCACGCGGTAGACGAATTTTTGACTGCCATGCTCAGGGAGGTGCACGATGATCTTGCGGATATCTTTGAAACTACGGACCACGTTGTGGACATTCAGTAAGGTCGTTGAGAGAAACGACTCATTCGCCAGCACATCCTTGAGGTGGGCCTGCTCCTCTTGCGTCATGCCCTCCTCAAGTTCGATCACAGGCACCCGCACCCCCGGTCTTGCTGAAGACGCTGGCCCGATGCCAAGACGTCGTCCCACTTCCTCTAGAGACCCTGTTTGTAAGGTCGGCGCCAGGCCCTTAATCGCCCTGAGCGCGCGGAGGAGCTGGGCATCATCCACGTCGGTCCTCACCCGGAACGCAAAGGAGAGCATGGCTTTTCCATCTCGGGTATTGGCGACCATGTTCGTAATGTTGGCCTGATGTCTTGTGAGCACGGCGGTGATCTCAGCCAACAAGCCAGGCCGATCCTCGGCCTCGACCTTTAACGACTTGTAGACCTCTGTCAAGGGACGTAGCCGATCCAGGTAGTCAGAGGTCTCGGTGAGGCGACCGACGGCATCCACATAGGTCACAAGCGCATGGGTGTCCTTCAAGAGCGCTTGGGTGAGTGCCACATCGAGCTTGCCAAATTTCGATTCGGCCGCTTGGTGGACTCGGTGACCTGCGCCTTGACCGAGCGCTTCGTGGCGCAGTTCATGGATGATCCCCACCTGCAAGGCGGTCTTGAGGTGTTGGTGAGTGAGGCTGAGTACCTCGCGGTTGATGCCGATGAACCCATCCGCGAGGTGGTTCTCAAAGAGGTGGGTGGAGGAATCCAGCACAGCGAGGGTGAGGGTCTTGCCGTGCAGGGCCTTCAGGAGCGATTCGGCATCGCGCGCATCCAAGTGCGAGAGGGCTTGCTGAAGGAGCGCGCCGAGTGCATCCTCGCTGAATTGTTTGATGAGGTCGCGGTCCGCGTGCAGCGCCACCTGATAGGGGTAGTGGCGAACGAAGACGGTCGCGTGGTTTGTGTGGATATCCGCGATGATCGCCTTGTTATCCCGCTTGCCATTGCGACTCACTCCGCCCTTCCGATCATAATGCGCGGAGTCTTTCTTCACCTCAGCCTGGAAGTGTTTCGGCTCCGTCCCTCGCCCTTCTTCCTCGCCCGGCGCGGCGGGCGGCGTGGGTGGTTTGACAACCCCGGCGCCCTGTGTTAGGGGCTGCGCGTGCCTCGCCTCCGCCACTGCAAACCTTGCCAAGGGTTTTTCGGCTAGTTCAAACTGCTCGAGGTCAGGCCGTACGCGCACTAAGGCCCCCACAGGAGCGTTGGCCCAGGCGGCCAGGGCATCCAGTCGCTGCGAGAGCTGGTTGATGGCACGGCTAGCGGTTTCAAGATCGGTGGGATCGGTCAGTTTGGGATCCACCAACATGAGCCCAACAACAGGCTGGAGCAGCTGATCCAACAGCATGCTGCGCAAGGGAATTGATTGCGCGTCCTGTTCCATCGTGCTGTCTATCTGTTCATACATGTCATACATGGCCCTGACTTCTTGCAGGAAGGTAGGCGGTTTGCGTTCCAGCAAGTTCGCCAGACGATCCTTGAATTCGGTCATGCGGTGGTGCGCAGCCTGAGCTTGCCGCTTGACACCGGGGGTGAAGATTTGCAGGGTGCCAGCCTTGATGTCGTCCGCGGCCTCCTTCCACTGTTCGACAATAGGCTCGATCTGGTCCTGTGGCGTGGTGGGATCCGTAAATAGCATGGCGCGCACTTCCTCCTCGGTGCGAGGAGGCTCCTGTGACCAGTCCTCCAACGCCACAATCGTTTTTTCACCAGCATGCGTCTGCCGAGTCATGAGCTGGGGAGGTTGTTCAGATCTCGAGAGCCGCTCAAGCGTCTCGATCACCCGTTCGATGCGCGTAAGATAAGGCTCGACGGAATTGGCAAGCGCACTTGACGACCGCCCACGCTCCATGAGGCCAATGGCCAGGGTGAGCGCCCCCAGGACGTTGCGGAGATCGTAGAATTTCACATCTTGCCCCAGTACGAGGGTCATGGCCAACGTCAGCCGGTGCGGATCATGCAACCGCTCGCCGTGGATGTGTAACTCATTGAGCAAGTCATCGATCGCCTGGACCGCGCGTGAGCTCGCCTCCACATGGGATAACCCCTTTTCCTTGAGGACGGTCAGGTGCGGCTTGAGCGAGGCGGCCAATTGACCAGCGACCTCCTGGATGGTCTTGAGATACTCCACGCGCACCTTCTCACCCTCCACGGCCAACCGGCGCACATCGTTGAGCTGAGCCCATGTCGCGTTTGCTCGGTCAATCAGATAGTTAAGCTCCAGGTCGTTCGGCGGCTCAGCGTGAAACACGGCCTTGAGAACGGGCAAGATCCTCAGACCCTTCAAGGAGATGGTCAAGAGCGAGGCCTCCGGGGAGGTCGGATAAGGCTCTGAGGCAGGCAGGCGCTCCTCAAGCGCAGGCATGAATCCATTCAGCGCCTTGTCTAGTTGCGGTTGCCGCTCGAATGCCATATAGGCGTCAATCGTCTGTTTGCCGAGTTGCTCCTGTGCCAGCGCCACAGAGACGCTGTACCACTCCAGGTGCAATTCGGCCGTGGGCTCACCCTTCGCATTGATCGCATTGCGCACGAGCACGACCACGTATGGCAGCGATTGCTTGCTCTCAGCCAACCGCTCCGCCTCAGCCGCGTGGAGTTGGCGGGTGGATGCAGATTTGAGGTTGTGGAAACTTCCGATCGGAAGTTTCTGGGACTGGAAAACAAGCCCACGCATCTCCTCCAGTCGTCCTGGAATGCGATCGTGAGCAATGATCCCAAGCTTGGCACTCTGCTCCAGGACCTTCTTCACGCTATCCAGACCCACCTTCGTGCCACCGAGCGCCAGCGCCCCCAGCGGAGCCAGCGAGCCTTGCGGCTTTCTACCCTGACGAGGTGATGGCGGCGTTGGCTTTGTTGGGGCAGCCGCCTCACGCAGGAGCTGCTGATAGATCTCAATCTTCCGTAAGCCCCGTTGCAATCCTGTGGTATCGGTCACCGCACCGGTGTAGCGATTGGCCACATCCACCAGGAAGGTCTCTGGCGGCAGGTACGGCCAGCCATAGACCTTCTGGTACCTCTGAATTCGCTTGCTTGGCTGTTGCTCAACCGGGGCAAGCCACTGAAATGTTCCCAAGAGCCACTGCCGCGATTCATTCGGCAGCGCCTCCTTGATCGCTGCGGTGTCGCTGGGAAACTCATCGTGTCGCCTGCGGTAGAGGGCCTGGGCATGTTGCCGAATGGTAGAGGCCACGGCAAACACATTCACAGGATCGAGTGCGACAACCGCTTGGGCGCTGATACCGTCCTCTTTATACGTGCTCTGAAGCCACGCGTCGAAGGCCACCCCTGAGAAATCCTTCACCGAGTCATAGCCCTTGAGCCACGCGTCAAAGAGATTGCGCTGGTCTGGATCGGTCAACTGCTTGAGAATCGCCTCGCGATGGCGAGATAGCAGCTCGAGGAAGCTGCGGCGATAGAGGATACTCGCAGTGACCTGACCCTTCCCGACCGTGTTCCCCACGTTGAGAGCCTCTGCGAGATTTCGCGCCCCAGAGAGTGTGCGCAGATACTCTTGCTCTTCCTGCATGTAGGCTCGAATGAGCCAGGGATCGATGTGGATTTGGGGATCGTTCCCCGCCTCCTCCATGAGGGCGATGAGTTCAGGCGTAAACACGGAATCGCTGAGAATGGCGGGTGAACTCTTGACGCTCAGGAGCCGTCGCAGGTCTTTGAGTTGCTCACCAAATGCTTTCTTGGCTTGTTTGACATCCAACGGTGGCAAGGCCTTCCCGCCCGCTGGGGTTGGCGGGATAGCGGTCGCCTGCTCACCCCCCAGCAAGCGGCTCAAGAGACCATAGCCACCGCCGGCGGTCATTGCCGCGCCAAGCCCCAATAAGCCCAGCCGCAACGCGCGCCGTCGGCTTGCATCAAAGGACACGCCGTAACGCTCGCGCATCTGCACCCGTCGCCAGGCGTTCGCGGCAAGCTTCCACATCAACCCAAGCCCTGCGAGGGTGAGGGCAGCTAAACCGATCTCTAGCAGGCCAAACCGCGCCGCCTCCACAACCTTCCCACCCACCGGTGAAGCCTGCAAGAGAAGTGGCGTCATAACGGTCAGGAGGATCACGGTGATAACCTTACCTGTGGTCGTCGCTAGCCCACCCTTGCGAGGTTCGGTTTTGCTCTGAGTCTCGCGCGCAACGTTCTCGAAGTGTTGCTTCACGAAGTTCCAGTGGTCGTAGTAGTCAGGGAGGATTGGTGGTTTGACGTTTCCTTCCTTGTCACGTTCACTGATCAAGATGTTGCCTTTTTCATCACGTCTGCCGACCAGGACAGCCATGTCTGTTTCCAGGAACTGCTGGAAGAACTTGGGAGTCCCGCCCACCATGACATCTTCAGCCAGTCCGATTTCCTTGGCCAGCTCCCGAACGCGCTCTTCAGAATCCTCAAGCGACAACCGCGGATGGATATAGGTGGCCGCCTTGTCAGCTAAGGCTAAGTATTTCACTTGGTCGCTCGTCCGCGCTTGGATTGCCGCGCTGGGAATGGCGTGGATCAACCCATCAATCGTGTCTTGCTGCTCCCGCGTCATGGGGAAATCCGTACCGCGGATCAACAACGTGAGCCGCTCCAGGTCCACTCCCAAGCCCGCCACCGCCTGCTGAATCTGCGGGGTCTCCCGCACGTGGGTGAGCGTCTTGGCGACCTTCGGAGCCTGGTAGGGCTTGCGCGGATCGTAGTCATGCAAAAGCCCGGCCACGAACATCTCCAAGGCTTCGCTTTCGGTATAGCCCAGGCGAATCGCAATGATGAAGGCCAAATGCGCCACCTCCAAGCTGTGGCTGAATCGGTGATAGCCAACATTCAGCAGGCCGTCACGCTGATGTGACTTTTTCAAGAACGCATACAGCGCATCGAGGGACGCCAGCAACTTGCGATCAGCGTAGCCATTCATGGTCAGGTCAAGCCGGATGGTCTGCCAGAGCGCATCCGCCGATCGTGCCGCCACCTTGGCTGAGGAGCGCATCCCCCCCTTGGCAACAATGGCTACACCTCCTCCCATGAGGATCCCAAGGCCAAGTAACGGGTGGATCGCTGCTGCCCCAAACACGAGCAGGATAAACGTTCCAAGTTCATGCAGTCGGTCGAGGCCGCCAGCAGACGGCTTGGCGGCTGACTCTTGCAGAAGAGCCGTCACATACTCACGCAACTCCTTGTAGAACGCGTCATAGTCCGCAAGGAGCCGTTTGAGCGCGGCAGACCTTGCTTGCTCCTGAGGCGGCACTTGTGTCAGTTGTCTGCGCAGGCTCTGTTGCGTTCGCCCAAGATCTGGCAGGGCCGCTCGCAGAAAGTCTAGCCCGTGATGCCGTCCGAGAACTTCGATAATCGTCTCGAACAGGAATCGGTTTGAATGCCCGTTGAGCTCTTCGCCTCGGTAGCCATAGAAGGATAGCAGCTTGTCGACGATGTACCCTGGTGACTCGAACTGGACATAGCCCATATCAACACAAACCGCTTGTGTGGTTCCCTGAAAGAACATGAAGTTCCTGCGATTGAGATCGACCGGGATGGTTCCTCCTAACCGTTGTCGGATCTCCAGCAGCGTCTTGGCAATGGCTCGACGATGGGCCTCGCTCAACTGACCAGCGACGCGGAGTTCCTCAGCGGTTGGACCATCGATGAACTCTTCGAGGAAGAACGAAATTTCCTCAGCAGGTGCGGGGGCTTGACTCTGCGATCCCAGTCGGGCCATGTCCGCCTCACTCAGAATCTGATCAGGGGTTCCCTTCGTTCCCCCGATGAAGTAGGCAGTCATGCTGTCCCCATAGTTCGGGGTGAGTCCTGATCCATGCAGTTGCTTGAGCGCCTCGAGCTCTCCTGCTCCAAACGTCCGACCTTGATAGGGTTGTTTAAAGGCCATAGACAACTGGGTCACAAGTGACTGGCCGCCCGTTGTCCGGATGACCACCTGATACACATCCTTCTGGCTCCCTGAGGCGTGATAGACAAAGTCGACCTCAGCGATCTTCTCGGGTTGCAGGTCGGTTGAATGAATGCGCGCAACCGCCCTCCGGACAAAATCAAACTGTGTGGCCAAGAGCCACCAGAGGACGGCTGCCGATTTCGCAGTCTGGGAGATATCGCGGGGCTTTCGCGTTGGATCGACGATCCAGCGGACGGCCGATCCGTTGGGGAGAGGGTTCACGATAGCACCGACAGACGGGGCTAAACGTGGCACAGTGATTCCAGTGGATGGCTTGGCGGCGGGCGGTGCGTGAGCCGGGGTGATTTTTTCCAAGAGACGCTGGAGCCACGCAGGCATCCCGAAGAAGCTCTGCCAGAACATGCTCAAGCCTGCGCCAGCCAGCAGCGGCCAGCTCCCGAGTCCGCCCAAGTCTGCCGCCTGGAGGTTGTGACTCACCTCCGGCATCCCAAGCCCCAGCGCCTGGGCGATCCCCAATCCAACCACCAAGATCCCCAACCCTGCCCGCGCCAGCCATGGCATCGCTCGGCTAATACGCTGTGGTCGTTCGACCCGATTATTCGGCAGGCTCTGTTGGAACAACCCGCCTTTCAACTCGCCTTGATCAAGGCGCAGAGTGCCGGCGACATTGGTTGATTGTCCAGGAATTGGTCTCCTAACATCTTCTGGTTCCTTGATCAGCTCTAGATGTGAGAAGTCTTGAGTGATTTCAAACATAAACCTGAGAATATTTTGCTCGAACCGTTTGGCAATCGGCTGCCAAAACGGATCGTCTTGTAATGGCTCAATGGCGATGAGGAAATTCCTGACAAAATCATTGGCCTGATAGCCGTATTTCTCGCTGCTGATGCCATACTTCGAGGCTGCCTGAATCCAATCATTGACCATCCGATTAAATTCATCGAGACCGGTCGGCTTCTTGCCATATGCCCGCATGGCGGCGATGGTATAGGCGGCGACTTCATCGGGTGAAAGCCAATAATCGAAAATACGAGTCACCTCATCGTGAACCGCTTTTCTGGTGGCCTGATCCTGTTTCTCTTGCATGTCAAGGAATGCCTCGGCTAACCGTTCTTTGTATAATTCCGGAATGGACTTGCCACTGTCGCCTTTCAGTTCCACGCCTTTAAAGAAGATACTGCTGCTATCGGTATTCCGGTAATACTCAGCCAGGATCGCCTCAGAGCCTTCGACATCGGGAACCTCTGCCACGGCTTGACCTTTCTTCCAGAAGTTCTCAAAAGCCATCTCGACTCCCTTTACTGCCAAGGAATCCTTGCCTTGGGTGATTTTCTTCATGATGTGATCTTGAAAGACAAGATGTTGCCATTCATGGGAGATGACTTCGATAAGCAGCTGGGAAAATTCCTGAGGGGAAAGAGCTTTTTGATATTCCAGCAGCTGGGGGTTTAAGTGAATGATGGCGAGGCGGGTATCGGGGCTGATGAGCTTGCCGCCATCGTAGAAGGTGGAGGCGGAATGGCTGATGCCTTTATTAAACTGCACCCTAATCTTCCGGTCTAATGTAGCCGGGTCAATACCTGGAGAGGCGACAAGATATTCTTGCGCCTGTTCTTTCCCGTAGTAATAATCGCGGATCTCTCTTAAGGTCACCTTAATTTCACCCTTGGGATTCTGGATGAGTTGGTTGACTTTCAAGAGCAGTGAATCACTGCCCTGAGGTTGGAGCAGTCCCTCGTCCTTCTGGATCTTAGGACCTGGGATCTCCGGCAGATTCGGGAAGACATACTGCCGGAAGAAGGCTTCGCGCTGCGCCGCGTCTTTGTTCACGTCGTACCGGGTGTCTTGTGCCCATTGATGAGTAAAGGTGTGAGCGGCCCCTCCTCCCATGAGTATCAGCGCATAGTCGGTCGCAAAAAGCTCCCGGGCAAGTCGAATGTCTTTGATCCCTGCCGCGTTCGACAAGGCTAGCCACTCCTGCCGAGCCGTGTCCGCGAGCGCGTCATAATCAAACCGATGCCCAATTTCATGCAGGAAGATGAAAAGGAACCGATCCTCAGGGGCAATTCCCATGGGAGCGATGTACTTCTCATAATGCTCTTTGGTGTAAGCGTGGCGATCATCCAGCGCCGACGTGCTGAAGACAATGTCAGAAGACGTTGACGCAAACGCAAAGAATCCTTCATCGATGGGCCCCCACGTGTCGCTGGGGATGATGAAGACCTGTTGAATGTGGTGGAGATGCGCGGGCGGGACTCGGCGCAGGGTCTGTTCGAAACGAACCACGTTCGTATCCCCGAGTTCGTTGCCAGGATCCAGGAATTGAATTGTCGGGAACCGTTCATTCAAGATTTTGGCATTCGGGGTCGACATGGCTTGTTGGACAAACGCCGGATACTCGGCAAGCGCCTGAGGGCCGAGGTTCAAGGCTTCCTGGAAGACCGCCGTCAAATCGTACCGTCCGTCTGGCGTCGGTGTGGCAAAGGCCGCCTTGAGAGACTCCTGTAAGCGATCGTCCCATCGGTCAGCAAGTCCACTGCCGATAACGACCTGCCACGCACGGGGTTCCACACGACTTAATTCTTTGCTGAGTCCCGCCACAAGACTACTAATCAACTTGCCTTCCGCTAGGAGGCTTGAGATGTCTGGCTCGAACGCGTTCTTTGGCTTGAACTGCTTCTCCAGCTGTTGCAGATCGGAAGTGGCGATGAAGAGACGCTGCCCGTCCTGCTGGAGGAGCCCGCCGAGAGTCTGATTGACGGTTGAGAACAACCTCCCGAGATGGAGCTGTGTCGTTGTTGTCGTGTCACGCACCTGGGGTGTAGACACCTTGAGCTCAAGACCTGGAAAGACATACTGCCGGAAGAAGGCTTCGCGCGCCTTGGCATTCTTGCTGACATCGATACCGAGGATCGGAAGACGAGAGCTGACTGTGACAGAAGGAGAGACAGTGCCTCGCATCAGCATCAGGGCATAGTCCGTCGCGAACAGCTCTCCAATCTCATGAGGACCTTCCAACTCAGATTCGTTCGCCAACCCGATCCACTGACTCCAGACGTCAGGCCGCTTTTGTACAGTATCGAGATGGACTCGGTGACCGATTTCGTGGAATACCTCATAGGCAAGCCGTTCTTCCCACCTCAGGCCGCGTTTGGCCAACTGTTGTCGAGAGATCTGGCCGAGGGTGGTTGAGTCGTTCAGTCTGAAGTACTGACCAAGCGCGAGGATGATCCGGCTCGAGTCTGCTTCACTCGCGAAGGCCGAATCATCGATTGCGATTTCTCGGACGTGCTTCAGGTGCTCGGGCGGCACTCGGCGTAAGGTCTGCTCAAGCTCCGCAGTGAGCGTATCATTGAGTACGTTATTGGAATCCAAGAAGTGAATCTCAGGGAATCGCTCCTGCAAGTACTTGAGACCTAGTAAGGCGGCCGCTTGGTTGGGGGCCTGTGTCCTCGTGCTCAGGGTCTGACCCGGGCTGACCTGCGCTGGCGGCGTCACCCGCTCAAAGGCTCCACGCTCCCCGCGCTCCGGTTGGTGCGGAACCGGAGGATGGACGTTCGGAACGGCTGGAAGCTGCTGGAGCTGCTTCATGAAGCCTTCCATGAAGCGTAAGCGACCTTCGGTGTTGTGGTGGGCCACGTTGTAGCCGCCCATCCCGCGGTCAGGCATGTTATCGTCTATCAACCACCAATGCGTCCTAGCCAGCTGATGCATCACGAGCACATTCATGAAGTCTTCGCCGAAAAAGTACACGGCATGCTCGGGCTTATGGTCTTGGAATCCTGGGGTCACCAGCCGCAGCCATTCCTGCTCGCGCGGGGTCCCTCGGATGAACTGCTCATAGAGCTTCACGCCAATGGCGATGGCCAGTCGCTGCGCATCGGTGTACGGTTCGGCTTGCTGGATCTTAACCGTCTTCCACGACAGCGAGTCACCTGAGAAATCAGGAACCTCAACCGGGAGGGTTCGCCAGCCGTTCAGGTCGGTGATGGACACCTCCCCGATCGCCTCAAGCACCGGCTTCGGGAGGGCGTCCTGGATGCGCGCGAGGACCGTCTCCTTCGTCATGCCCTTTGCTTGCGCTTCTTGCTGCTGATACGCGTCTTGATCGCGCACGCGCACGTCCAACTGGGCGATCGTCCGCTGCAAGCCCAGGCGGGTAGAAGCTGATAACACCGAGGGGTCACTCGCCAACAGCGCCTTCCCAAGCGTAAGGATCTTGTCCTCCTGTCCCCGCGTCAGATTCCCCAGTTCCTTGATCAGGTAGGGGATGCCTTGGGTCGCAAGCCCTTCAGCGGCAGATCGACCTTTAGCCCGAACCACGTTCCACGCAAAGCGGTACGCCGCGTTGTTGACTTCATCATAGTAGTAGTTGTGCGCAGCAAGCTCCCCAAACGGGACGTCCGCCAGCTCGTCATCGTTGAACGACTCGATCACGAGCTGAGTCAAGCGATCAAACCACGCCTGCCCTTCTTGAATCGAGCTGTAGGAGACTTTGGAGCTAAAGGACCACAGCAGATACTTGATGTAGAGCGACGCTTCTAACTGCTTCAGCGCCCGAATGGTCGTCGGGTGCGCCTGACCAGCCGATTCAAGGGTCGTGGCGAGTTCACGGAGCACCGACGGATGGACGAGAGGCTCCCAATAATTGCCCACGCTCTCCTCAAGCCAGCGGTCCTTGATCTTCTCCTTGAATGTGTTGACCGTTTGATCGAGCGTGTCTTCCGCTTCTTGTTCGTGGAGGTCAAGATAGAGATTCAGCAACACGCTAATCGGATGATCAGGATTCTGCTGATACTGATAATAGACATGACGCCGCGCCGTCGCTTTCAAGACATCCAGGGCTGCGGTTTCTTTCGCAGCCGGGAACTCGTGGTCGGTCTGCGCGACTTTCAGGGCCTGCTCGACGCGCTCGATTCGTTCGCGTGTCCACGGTCGTGCTCCAGACGGCTGCACCTGTCCTCCACGGATCGTGAGAAGCAGACTGAGGAGAAAGGCTGGCACCATCGCGGCGAGGCTCGGCCCGAGGCGGAACCGGCGGTCAACGGGCTTCGCCAACTCAAGCTTGTGGACTGATGGTTTCGCAACAGGCGCTCGCGCTTTGTGGCCTTTCAAGAGTTCGCGCAACCGCTGTCCAAAGACGCCAAGGGCCGCGCCACCCAGGAGCAGCCAACCGGTCGCCTGTCCACCAACGCCCGCCGCCTGCCACCCCTGGTGGGCCATCCCCCCCACATCCGGCAGCCAGCCCAGCGCCTGGGCGATCCCCAGGACTCCAACACCAGCAGCCGTGAGCATCAGCCTCCTCGTCGGGCGTTGGTTGACAGGGTGAGGATGACCATGTACACTAGGAGTTGTGAGATTCGTCTTAGACGAAAACCAGCGCAAGGGATTGGCGAGCGCGTTGTACAATCTCGGGAACATCGTGGCCGCAGCGCTCGTCATCGGCCAGTTTGTGACGGCTGCGCGGTTTCGGGTTAGTTCGTTTCTCTTGGGGCTCATCTTGTTCATCGGGGCGTACCTCATCGCAACGAATCTCAATAGGGAGGCGTAAACCCCATGACCGGTGTCGATATCCTCTTGGGAGGAATCCTTGCGTTTGTCCTGTTGATTGGGTTGCTGGTGTGGCGCCAAGATCGGCTTCGCCACGCCCAGCGCAAGCCCTGACGCACGCCCACCGCTAAGTCCTTCCCTCGGCTGCAATCCCGCAGAAGGCTGAAAAGTGCTGACAGTCTCGTACAGCCGCCTTAAGCGCTCAAGATCCTTCGGGGCTTTAGACTTGATCGCCGCATCAAGTTCCTTCAGCATGATATTCCGCAGGAATGCCGTGCGCCCATTGGCCGTGGACAACAGCGCGCCGATGATGCGCTGCTCCACAGCCACGCTGCGGAAGACATGGCCATCGAGCTTCACCGCCTGCCAGAGCATCCAGTGGTCGGCAAAGGAGCGCTTCTCGCGCAGGAGCTGCTCAAGGCTCACCAGGGCTTGCTCGGCGTTCGCTCGTGCGGCGGCTTTGGCCGTCTCATCGGGAGCACGCTCCACGCTGGCTTCTGCAGCAGCCAAGCGGTCCACCTGACTGCGATACGGCCTCGACAGGAGGGTCCGGTAGGCATCACCCAGCGTCTTGCGCACCTCATCAGCGTACACGACGAGCAGCTTGCCGTTGCGCGACACTTCAAAGGGAACGCCTTCCAGCAGTTTCTGCGCCAAGTTTCGATAGCCACCGGTGGCTTTCGCAAGGCCTTCAAGCGAAATTGTCGTGTCGAAGACCTGCTCGCCGAGTCGTTCCTGGACTGGCACGCGCGTCTGCATGGTTGGGCGGAAGCCAATCGGCATCGCCATCCTGCCCAATATGGAGGCGGAGGTGTACTGAATCAACTTGATGGTCACGGGTGAGGCGATGCGGCCATGGAGGACATGATCAACGAAGGCAAGCGGGACAGTCAGGGGTTTGGCGAGGAAGATCGTGGAACTCGAGCGGCCCTGGAGTCGTGCGCCCTCGTGGGAAAGCGCAAGCGGAAGCAACAGCTTGCGCAGCGTGTTAAACAGCCGTGAATTGGACTCGGCGACCAGCCACGGCGCGACGCGCACCACGCGACCCTGCGTCTCCGCCACACGGTTCTCTTGAGGACGGCCCTGCCAATCCATCTCTGCGCCGTGGAAGAACGCCCACGCATCAAGTCTGTCTTTGATGGTCTGATTCGGTGTGAACTCTTGAGGCGCGAAGCGCCGAGCCAGTCCACCGAGCGCCCCAGTCAACCCGATTGACCCGCCCCAGGCAAGCGCCATCAGCCCACCGGCCCCCGCAAACCACTCCGGCTGCACGTCGATGTCGACGCCCACGAGCCGCAAGATCACCGGCATAACGGCCACGGCCGCGCTCACCAACGCGCTCACCCCAAAGCCCACCGCATGCTCCCTGAGGCTGAAGGGTCTTGGTTCAGTCTTCGGAATCGATTGAGGTTTCTGTTGAAGGACTTGCCAGTTCGCCCGGATCCACTCCTTTTCGACCTGCTGGTAGGCGCGCTCGGCTCGGGCTTTCACCTGCGCGGGAGATTCCCTTGCAAGCTCCTCTAGCCGCTGCACGATTTCTCTTGGCTTCAAAGAAGCCGACTCGCCTGGATAAGACTCGACCAACCGCCCTAAGACCGACCAAGACATGGTGGAGAGGTAGCCGTCATCCACGATGTCAGTGGGATGGAGACGAGCGCCAAACGCGCGACCCACCTGATCCTTCGGAACCGCCATAAACACTAGCCGCGCCAGCACGTGGAATGGCTCTTCATCGACCATGGACCGTAGCTCGGCAAGGGCCTCCTCGCGCGCGATGTGGCTTTTGTCCATAGACTTCGGGTTCAGCATCCGCCGCCGGCGCTTATGTTCCACCTCATGGGAGCGAACGCTGCCTTCTACGACATCAATGCGTTGCTGCTCTGTACCAAGGCCCTTGGTCAGGAATTGCTTAAAGAGCGAATCCATCTGGCGAACCTGCTGCTGGATCGCTTGGTCGATCCCGCGCTGGGGCACCAGGACCTTCTGCAGGGGATCGGCGAGGGTGGGCTCAACGATCTTTGCAACCCACTCCACAATAACTGGCCTGTTGACGACGATATAGTTATCAAAGAGTGGGCTCCACCCATGATCTTCGCGGACCTTCCCAAGAGTCACTTGGTGGTCGATCGAAAATGCGGGAACATAGCCTTGATCAGTCTCAACAAACGTGGTCTTGTGAGGATCGAGTCGATAGAGCAAGAGTTGGGGTGCTTGCTCTTGGATGTGGTATTCAAGGAGGTATCCGCGAGGAATGAGGGTCGCATTCAGTGCGCGCAGCACAGGTCTCACGTCACGAGCCGTAAACAGGTTCATCCGCAAGCCTTCAGCAAGATTCTTCCCGAAGTCCCTCAAGACCTCATCCAGCTTCTGCGGATCACTCGTCTGCTCCACAAGCGGCTGCACTTTCTGAAACGCCAACTCAACCCACGTGTTCAACTGGGAAATTTGGGACGGTGCTATGTTTCCGGAAATGAGGGTCTGACCCTGGGGGAGTCCTGCCGCAGCCAGCGGGACTCCCGGCGCGGTGACACGGAGGGATTCGCGCGCCAACTGGTCGTAGTCAGCCGGGGTGAGTGGAGTAAAGTATCGGATGTCGTCTTTCTTCCACCACACACCTTTGGGTCCAGGCCCAAAGGCATTCGATGCGAACGGTATGCCCCCTACTTCTAAGATGCGCTGCACCAGTGAATGCGCCGGCCGTTCAACGTATTGATCAAGGTCGGTGGGCAGCGTCGGGCTTGACAGATCCAACCACACCTCCCAGGGGGGTTTGTTGATGCGCTTGTCCTGCGCAATCGCCTCAATATCGAAGCGATCATACGGGCCAAGGGTAACAAGGGTAACGGTGTAGTAGGGCACTTCATTCTCTACGACAGTCCCCGGCAGGACAGACTCGAATGCCTTGACAGGCGGAATGGACTCCAAGATCTCCTGTTGAACGGTGAAGGCCCGTTCGACTCTGAGACGAAACTCATCTGCTGAGATCTGTGACGGTTCGGCCTTCTCGAGCTTAGTTGGCCTGCCCGCCGCCAGCGGGACTCCCGGCGCGGCGGCTAGCTTGGCTTCCCTGCCGCCCATCAGCCCGCCGATGCGCGCCTCGGACCAGCGGTGGTGCCGGAAGACGTCAAAGAACGCCTGCCCCTTATCCGTATCCTGAATGCGTGAATCTTGGAGGACATCAAGGAGCTGATCATGCAAGGCTCGGAATTGTGGCCAGCGAACTGGGTCGAAGTGTGATCTGATCACCGTCTCATTCATCATCGTCCCCAGCAACCGGATCAGCCGTTTTTGCCCGATGGTGCCGTCTGTCCCCAGGGATGCTACTATTGCCGGGAACTTGAAAGCGAGGTTCCTACCAAGGGCGTTGAAGTCGAGTCGGTCGATAGCAAGGTCCTTGATCGCGGTGCGTTCGTCCGTCGTCAGGAGCCCCTCCTGTTCAAGCAGCAGCAGTGAGCCGTTTTTCAGGCGTACCAGTGTATCCGCCATCTTGAGCGCCTTGCCCTCAAGGAGCCCGGCCGCCTGGAAGCCGCTCGCCAAGCGGTCGCGAAAGGCGACTTCCTTTGGGAAGAGTGGACGTCGCGCCTGGCCAAACCCCAGGCCAGTTCGGGAATTAATCGGACGGCCATCCGGATACTCGATCAGCTTGACCCAAGCGAGCTCGCCCTGCTCGAAAGAGGCTTCAACTGAGGCGTTGGGGAAAGAGGAAAACTGTGCCAGCATTTCACCGCCCAGATTGAGTTGGCCCGAATCATCCAGGGTGCCTTTGATGATGGTTGAGGCTTTAATCCGGTCGGTCAGTTGCCGATCGAGCTCGCCGAACGCCTCGCGGGTGATGGCGCGGATGGCGTAGTGATTTGGAATCGCTTCGCGAGCTGGTTTGGCAAGATGCGCGGTGTACCAGGTCCGGTCCTTCAGCGTCCCGAGCAGCGCCTCGGGTTGGATCACTCCTGCATGGACGGCGCCTTCCAAGATCTCATGGACCCACGCCACCGGCTGGTCCTGGAGGTCAGCGGAAATCCCAATGAAGTCGGTCCGGCCGATGCCCTTGAGCTCAGGGACATTGACATCCTGCTTGAAGACAGCTAACTGACCCTGGAAGTCCTTGGTGAACCAGTCGAAGGCCTGGGTTAAGAGCGGCCGGTAGGGCGAGTTGGCGGGCAAGTGGTCGAGGAGGGCGGTGAGTTTCCGTTCCATCAACTCTTGCTTCGGGGGCGCGTCGATAATTGACAGCGCGAACGGTTGGGCGGCTTTGCCCAGTGGTTCAAAGGTTCCCTGGATGAGGGCGCCTGCCCCAAGACCCATCGGCGGGATCACGAGCTCCGTCACCTTCCCCAGCCCGATGGCGCCGTGACCGTTGACAGAGGTGAAGGAAGGTGATAGATTTAGAGTGATGTCAAAGGGATTCTTTACGGATTCTCGGCGAAAAGCATTAGGTTCGGCGCTCATAGACATCTTTAAAGGTGGGGCGATCGCTGTGTTGGTGGGAGATGTCTTCCTCAAGTTAACGGGAGTCTTCAAGCTGATTTCTGTGGTGGCGTTATTGACAGTGGCTGTCATAGGATTAGCGGTGCTTCCAAAGGAGGAATAAAATGCCGGTGGCAGTGCTGTTGGCAGTTGCGGCTGTTCTGCTGGGGCTGTGGGTGGGGATTGAGCAATACCGCGTGCGCCACCATAAGCCTCATTAAGAAGTAGATTCTTGTCGGTCGCACCGACGACGGCGAGGGGAGGAATCCTCCCTTCGCCGTTTTCGTGTCCTGCCGACATCGTAGCGGCAGGGGATTGAGGTCCTCGTGTCGTGCGTTCGCCGGTCTTCTTCGCCGCATCCTCAGCCAACCAATCGACAAATTTTCCGTATAGATAATAGGACACATACCTGGGCAATAATCGCTTTCTATAAGTTTCTCTGACCTCGTTGTTCCACATGAGGTTGCTTTTTTGGATATAACCCTTGACTTCCCCATCCACATATTGGTCCACAACGGACATGATGCCATCTAACTCTTCCTTCGTTAATTTTGCGGAAAATGCCTCATTGCCCGCGCTAACTTCACTGAGGTGGTTCGCTGACTGGGAATACCAGCCCTTAGAGTTTGGATTAGCCTGTTCTGACAAAGCACTGGCGGGTGAGGAGAAGTCAACCGTCTCGAATACCGTCCCTTCACGCTCCTGATTTTCGTTAGGTAGAGGTATCCCTCGGAATACAATAAACACCGGAGATTTTGTAATATCTCCGGCACCTTTTATATCATCCATTCCGAAACGTAATCCTGTAAACGTATGATATAAACGCTGGAGGAATTCATCGGTAAGCTTTGTTTTTTCATTTTGATCAAGCTCATTTGGGAGTTTAGATTTTTCCAATAACGCTTTGTCTTCTAGAAAACGTCCTGGGTTGATGCCGATCATAAACAACTGGCCTTTATACTGAAGGTTAGCACCAAAGAGATTATCGGGATCCTTCTTATAGAACTGCTGGGAAACGGTTCTTAACGCAAAAGGTTCTAATGTGCTGATGCCTAAATCACGAATCCTCTCATGGGCACTCTCAATCGTGCGTTGGATGGAAGACAGTTGAACACTAGAAGGATCAAATGGTTCTTCCCCAAGGGAAAGCTGGGACGGTTCTATTTTTCCAGCAGGAGCAGACTGGATGGCTGGGGCTTTGATCTGGGTAGTAGTCTGAGCCAGCCGGTCCAACAGCGTGTCAATGGGCTGGGGGAGGTCCACACGGGCGGTCTTGAGATCCGGGGCATTCGTGTCTGGTAAGAGCCGGACGGGTTGGTTCAGGAGGCGCTGTTCGGTCTGGTGGACGACCAAGAGCTCCTCGGCGAATCTCCGATCATCGAGGAACTCCTTGCCGTAGTTGTTCGCAAAGGTGCGCTTGAGCGTCTCGAAGTTCGTGATGGGAGAAGTCGCATCATAAAGCGTGGCGGTGGTCTTGAGCTCGGTCAGGAGGTCATCAACAAGTTTGGAGTTCGTCTGGAGTTGCTGGTGCAGGGTCTCATGGATGGTGAGGTAGGTTTCAATCTGTTCTTTCGGAGGCGCCCTGCTCAACCGATCCTGGAAGACTTTCTGGAGGATGGGCACAACGTCGTCTTCGATCCTGATCTTGCCGCCCTCTAGGCGCGCGATGCCCAGTCCTTGCTCAACCACTCGCTGATAGACGGGATGATCCTGACCAAACGTCTGAGTCAGCTCTTCTTTCAGAGGCTTCCAGAGATACAGCGGCAGATGGTGCGTGCGAAGATCCTCAGAGGTATCAGACGCTTCTGTAAGCTTCCGGGTAAGCCGCTCTAAGCTTCTGTGGTGGCGTTCGCTCATCACCGCGATGGCTCGCTCATTGGCGCTGATCTTCGTGAGCGTTTCGGGATTCGTGAACTCTCTCATGTTGGTCAAGCGGACGATGGGATACTCCTGTCCTGTGGTATCGATCAACTTGGTCACTCGACCGCCCTCATCGCGGATCGCTCGGCCCAGGGCCTGTTGCTCAAACGCCTTAGCCGCCTTGTTGAGCACTCGTTCCGTCACGAATGGCCGGGCGTTTGTGTCAAACAGCTTGTTCAGAAACGTCTCAAACGCCGTCTTCTTGTCCCACTTCGCAATGATCAAACCGTTCAACCCACGGACCTCCCGCAACAATTGCCGAGTCTGTTCGTCCAGTTGGACAACCTGTGGCCCTGGCTGACCACGTGTCCCACCCGGATAATCTGGTGTCGGAATCTGTAAGTGCTCCTCACCTTTGACCGGAGCAATGGGGACTGAGATGATTGGTCGCTCGATCGCTGGCTTACCGGGTTGAATCGGTGCGGGTTTCTCAAAGGCCGGTGTCTCGAAGCGCGGAATCGGGGTCACCGACGTCGTCGGCCCCTCGATAGGCACCGTCATCGCAAGTGTCTTGGCGGCACCACCGGCGCGAGGCTGAATCGGTTCGGGAACAGGGACGAACGCCCCTGCGACCTCTGGACCTCCTGACGTGGTCGTTGAGGCCCAGGGGAAGTGAGCAGGTGCAGCGATTGAGGTGGCTGCTCCAGCTGTTGGCAGAGCTACCTGGCTCGTCGGGTATACCGGCGGAATCTCATGGACCGTGGTTTGGGCAGGAGTCTCACCGGCACCAACACCTTTTCCCGCTTCGACACCTGAAACCGAAACCGCCGCATCTGGCACCCCCTGTGGTGTTGGAATGCCTCGAGAGCGAGTCTCAATTCCTGTGGCCACAGGAACCTCAGCCATGGAAGGTACTTCAGTCCGTCTGGCTAGCCGCCAGCCGATGAGCGATGAGGAAAGTCCTAGGGCCGCAATCGCTGGCGCTGCCCCAAACGTCGCCAACGTCCCCACCGCCGTGCCCACCCCAAAGGCGGCCAGCTTCACATGCTCCCGTGCGGTCGGGCTCAATTGTTGCCAGTACACAGCGAACGGCCTCGTCAAGGTATTCGCCACCCAGCGCACCGGCTGCTGGCTTTGTGCCAGCCGCCACTCGCGAAGCGCATCGGAAGTGGATTGCGCCAACCTCAGCGTGGCATCTCTCGTGCTGGAGAAGGTATCGGTGATGACGTATCGAGCTTGTTGGAGGGGCGTGGGCTTGAGGGCGACGCGGAAGGCATCAACCAGTCGGGCTTGCTCGTCCTGAGCCCACTCCCGTGCCGCGATCGCTTCGAAGACGTTGGCTTGCTGCCTGATGCCAAGCCCTTCGGCAACGCGGATCACCCGGGCCTGAATCCGTGGTTTCGACAGATTCGAGGCGAGCGTCTCAACCCCGTGCGGCTGCTTGATCACCTCGTCCAAGAAGTTGACAATGGGCGATGGTTTGGGGAGCACCTTCACCATGGCAGTGTCGATCCTCTTGCCTGCCTTCAGCGGTGGCCTGGAGAGCGCCCTCAACATCGCCGCATCTTGCGCCAGCGTCATCAAGTGGTCCCGAGCCGACTGACTCGTGTGCCGATCAGCCGATCGATCGGCCAGCGTCTTGAGGCTGACCACAAAGCCCCGGTCGATGCGCGCCGCTTCCTGCTGCACGCTCTGCGTCAACTTCTGTGCCAAGTCGTCCTGTTCTGCGACAGACAGTTGACTCACCGGCTTCGTGAAGCTGACCTGTTGAAGGAACGTCGGTAGTGGCAGCCCTCGCTGCATGAACTGTTGATGCACGCCCTCAAGGACCTTAAGGGCCTGGGTTCGCTGTTCTGGCTCGACCCCGCTCACAATCGCCTGCACTGGCACCACCAGCCGCCGCCCGCCAAGCGTCGTCATCCACTGGGCTTCTTGCGTGATCACATGTCGCGTAGCCGCAAGATTGGAGGTTGCAGCCAGGTTCACAATCGCAGGGGTCAACCCAAGGGTCGGCGCAAACGCATGGACCATTGTCTGCACGTCTTCCATTCGACGCTTCAGCTCTTCATCGTCTGCATAGGTAATGCCGACTCGCTGTGCGACCGTCTTTGCCATTGGGAGCGACGTGATGCCAAACAATGCGACATCTTTCCCCAGAACTGGCGTAAGGGTTGATCGAACAAGCTCACGCGCTCCTTCGCGAGCCCTGATAAGATCGCCTATACGCAGGCGCTCGCCACGAGCAGCTTGATGAACCGACTGGCTCACCATCTGCTTTGCGACGGTTGCTGCGTCAAGCCCTCCTCGGCTCACTACTTCAGGAAGATCTTGCTTCGACAGTCGTTGCTTGATGAGCCGCGCGAGTTCCTTGATACTTGATGCGTCGTATAACCCCGTGACGGGCGCCTCTGACGGCTTGGTATCACGAAGTTGAACGCGAACTTCGCGCAAACGGCGGTCACTGACAACGTCTTTCAATAACAGCCGGTTGTTTGGCGAGAGCATCCACCGCTTTGAGTTGATCTCCTCGTTGATAAACCGTTGTGCACGATTCATGGCGTATTGGATGGCCTCTTCAGGCATCACGGGTCTCTCCCCAAGGCGCAGATCTTCCCCCCGTTGATTCTGCCACTTGAACTGCAGATCGCTGACCCGTGATCGTTCCCAAGGGAATCGAGCCTGCGCTCGCATGCGGTCCAACAGGTTCACCACCACTCGATCCGCAGCCTCGGAGGCAATTTGGAAGTTCAGTTTGCGGTTTTGAATCCCCTCATTGTGCTGAAGCAGCTCGTAGAGCGCCTTAACGTGTCCTTCACGTGCGACCGCTTTGGCAAAGTCGCCCGTCTTATCAATGACCACCACTCGCTTGCCATGAAAGGTCGCCTGAGGATCACGGAGGAGTTGCCCATTCACATAGTCAGCACGGTCTCGACCAAACATCTGGAGGGCGGTGGTCTTTGTCGTTGAGGGGTCCAGGAAGTGCACAAATTCGGCTTCACCGCGGGAGACCTTGGGGTCTGTCCCGTAGCTCCCGGCTCGGTTCAGGTAGATTGCCAGGTTCTTGCCCGCTTTTTGCGCTTCTTGACGAATGACCTGCATCTCGCTGATGACTTCTGGCTTCAGTCCCATCGTCGTGAGGTCGGCGTCCTTGATGAACAGATGCCGGACAGCCTGTTCGCTCACTGGACGGCCGTTGAGCGAGAACTGTTCATCGAGGCCTTGTCGAATGATGAGGTGAGAAGGGCTTAATTTCTCCTCCAGTACCCGCACAAATTCTGACTCTCCCCAACGACCTCCTGTCGTCAGGATAAGGTTCTTCTTCCCCTGCCGCTGGGCAACTTCTCCAAAGGCACCCTCAAGCGTTTTGGATATGCCGATCTCGCTGGCTGCAAGAAAATTTGATTGACCTTGATAGGGGTGACTGTCTCTCCAGGACGCAAAATATTTCCCATCCAGTGGTTCCGGCACTGACTCAAATCGTAAGCCAAGAGCCAGCGCCTCTTTCACCCCAGTCAACGTGCCGGTCAACCCATGGATATCGCCTCCGCGGTTCAGGATATCGCGCACCACCCCTGGCCATGTCGCCTGCAGTGAGTTGGGGCTAATGGTGATAGCGTCAAGAGTGGGCTTGACCCCTTCTTTCCCATACCATTGCCAGCCCTTGACCTGCATTTCCAGCGCCGCCGCAAGATGGGGATCAGAAAAGTGCATTTCCGGTGCAGGTCCAGAGCGCATGGGCACAACGCGGTTCTTGTAAGCACCAGGCTTGAAGTAGTAATCGACCCCTTCGACCATGTCCATGGCTTTGGCGCGGGCATTCAGTTGGGCACGAAGGGAGTTGAGTTCCGGCGCCACGTTGACATTGATGAGGTCCTCGGCTTTATAGTAGATACCACGCGCTTGACTCAGCCGCTCGGCAACTTTTCCTAGCAGTTCCTCTGAGAAGGAAGAGGTTTCCTGAATCAGGTATTTCTGTTTAAACGCCTCGATAGCCTGGATCCTATCCGTGTAATGACCAAATTCTTGGTCCAGAATCTTCGTGAGATAGGTGTCGAACTCACGAGCCGACTGCTTGACGATTTCTGCCAATCCACGGTTTCCGATCCCGCGAATGTAGGGGGTCACCTGCAAGACGGTTGTTTGAAATTCATCCGCCACCAGGTAGGCTTTGTTCGTCAACATTCGATACAACAACCGGCCAGCAAAGTTCGTCCCGAACTCACCGTGCTTCGCAAACCCAAGCGTCGCGTGATCAGTAAAGACGAGCTTCCCCCTGATCTGCTCAATCGTCCGAGGATCGTGGAGGTGCTGTTCGAGTAGGAGCACTGGCTCCTCCCCAAGCTTTCGAAAGATCTCAAGGGTTTGGTGATAGGCGCTCGTCGCTTTTGAGGGCAGTGGAAAGACCGCTAACCGCACCTGAAAACGATCCCCAAACAGTTTCCCGCGAGCGTAGAGGGCTAGTGCCGTCATGATATCGGTTTTTCCAAACCCTGTTGGGAACTCGAACCCCGTTCGCTTGCTCGTGAGCATGGTCCAGAACGCCTTTACCTGCGGCTTATCCAATTCGAAGCCTGGTTTGTCAATTTCCCGACGGACCTGCTCGTATCGAGTAAGAATCTCGTTCCCCATTTTGACGGGATCAACGGCTGCGCCAGCCACGGTGATCGTGCGAGATTGAACGCCCGGTTTCCAATCTAAGCGGTGGTGCGCCCCGGGCTTTAGTTCAACAACGTCAACGACGTCGCCTAACTTGAGCGCAGAGAGTTGGCTCATAAACTCATTCAGTTGACGTTGCGGCGCCGCTCCTTCAGTCTTGAGATCGACCTTGAGTGCTCTGATCCTTTTATTCAAGTAGGTCTCCAAGGGCCAGCGGGTCGACACGCCTTCTCTCCACATGGCGGCTCTCAAATCAGCTTGCTGCTGCAATTTCTCGACTCGCCTCCACGCACGCTCAGACGGGAATCCTTTGGCCCATAACTTCGCTTCGGCGATCTCGGCTTTCTCGATGGCCTTCACCAGCCGCGGCGCATTGGCCAAAATTGTCTGACGGTTCCCCTTGATCTTGGCCAAGCCCTCGGGCGTCCTCAGGTCACTCCATTTGAGACCTACTGCTCTGAGATCATGAAGCGTGACGCTATGTTCCTGTGCCCATTGCCGAAGGTCGCGAAGTCTGGGGCGCTTGCCCTCAGGAATCTCTAACTCGCTGATCTTCTTGAGAACGAAACTATACCGATTGATATCTTTCTGGGCTTGGTCTCTGATCTCTTGGATCTTGTGGCCGAGAAGCTGCCGATCAGCGATTTCGAGCTCACGCCACGCGTGTCGAAGCGCCTGGACGGCTTGCTTGAGTTGCGGCACCTCTGTTCGGCCAAACTGTTGGGTCTCAAGAGCGGCCTCCAAGCGCAGGATGTCGATCCTCCGAGCCAGGGAGGTCTGTTTCGGGGTCTGTTTCAAGGGATCCGTCGGATCTATTTCCTCTCGATACTTCGTGCGGAGCGTTTGAATAGCCTTTGCGTATTCAGTCCTGATCTCTTGAAGCTGCGTCCCTTTCTCTCTGGCCAACGCGAGCATCTCAGGGCGGTTTGCCCATGTCGTTGGATCAGCACCGGATTTGCGCAGAGCGGTTTCCATCTGCGATCGAAACTGTGACTGCAATGAATGGAGCTGGTGGTGTAAGGCTACGATATCCCCTGACAGCCCTTTCATCGCGGGATGGTCTGAAGGAATACGAAGTTTCTCGTTGGTCTTCAGGAGATTGAGCTTTTCACCAAGGGTCTTGTTCACCTGATCAATCTGATCAGCAAGTTTTCCGATCGCTCTCAACTCTGATCGCGTCATCCGTCCCACATGGGGCTGGGCCAGCTCGCGGATAGCATTGCTCACGACCGACCGACTCACTTCCAGGCGGAGTGGCTCGAGCTTCACCACCGGGCTGTCCTTCCCAGCCCGATTGAGCGCATCAATCAGCAGGTGCACACCATGCTGGTTGCCGAGCTCGATAAGCCTGTTGGTCAAGCGCGCTTCGCCCAAGGACTTCAACTGGGCTCGCACCAGTTCAGTACCGAAGAAGTCCCGCCCGCCTAAGGAGAACGTCCGTTCGCCTGTCTCAAGGCGGGTCACGGCTCGCTGAATCTCAGGCAGCGACGCCCTCCCCACCGCCCGTTCAAGCCCACGGATGTGTTCCAATCGCTTCTGATAGGCGTCTTGGAAGGTCTTGCGCGCGGCGTCGGTGATTTCGACGGTGCCCTTTCGGCCAAAGGACCGATCAATCGTCAGGAGTTGGCCATCTGCGCTGCTTCCGAGCCGTTCGAGTCGGGCGTTCAACTCGCCAAGGGTCTGCGTGGAAAGCCGCTTGGCGACGTCGTGCGGGTCACGTACCGTCACCCGATGCTGGCCAGGCGGGATGGTTTCGACGGCATCAGAGGTCACCGCCCGGCTCATGGTACCGGTTCCCTCAAGCGTCACGATCGGATCCTCGCCGATCTTAAACGCGTAATTCTTGCCGGACTCAACCGTCATGTCAAAGCTGATTCCCGGGGCTTTCTGCCCAAGATACTCGTAGATCTCAACCGTGTATTTGGCACCAGGTTTGATGGTCAGCGATCCGCCTTGAGCGTCCAGCTCAAAGAGCGTTTCCCCAGCCTTGACCCCTGGCTTACCCACCTTGATGACCAACTCCCCGTGATTGACGATCTTCGTTCCCTCTGCGGTGTTGACCCGAATGGGGTTGTTGATCTCAACCCGCACTTCGCCCTCACCCACGTAGGTGACACGGTTCTCCATCGTGAACGACTCAAACTTTGACTTGGCGGCATCGACGCCGCTCAGGATCCGTGGTACCCCCTCGACAACCGCTCGAGTGGGTAACCCAGTCACTGGACTTATCGCGCCTTGGACCAATCCCCAGCCAAACTCTCTCGCGGCCGTTCCAAGACCAGGCGATCTCATCGCCTGCATGACATTCACGTCTCGAGGAGCAAGGCCAACCGTCGTTCTGGCACGATCGATGAACGTCAAGTGAGGCGTACCCTCAACGAAGCCTTTGAGTCCCCTAAGCGCCCCTGCGCTGAGGGCCGTGCTACCCAAAAACGTCGTCAGGCCATGTGGTAATGTCCCCGGCTCCATCCCTAAGGCTTCAGCCGCCTCCCCTGCCAGATAGGCTCCTGTCGGAAACATCGCAGTCGTCACAAGCGCTTGGGCCGATGGAGAAAGCTGTCCAACGTCGATATGCAATTTCTTCGCCACGGTAGGAACATGGGCTTTGGACATGCGGTAAAATCCGTAGGCTTCACCAAGCGCTAGGGCAAACTCCGGTGAGGTTGGCCCCTTACTGAGCCGTCCATACCACTCCTCTGCCATGTGTTGGAATCCGCTGAACTCCCGCCCTAGTGCAGAGGGGTTCGGACCGCCGCTGAGGAGGTTCACGGCGTCAGTAATCCCGGCAGAAACTGCTGTCGCTGCGAAGGTGAAGGGAACGATCTTCACCATCGTTGCTGTCTGGGTCGCGAACAGGGCGGGAGAAATCACCGCAACACTTGCTGTAGGAAACTCGTGATAGACCTCCTGCAACCGTTGATCCCAGTAGCCCCTCGCAACCTGAAACTGGTTCTGCATCGCCACGGAGGCCTGGATCGTCGATTGACTCCCACAGGCTTCGCCACAGTACTGCACCACTCTCGCGACGCTCTCCCCAATTGTGACCCCTGGGATTTCACTCACAGATCCTAACGCCATAAACGGTACCTCGTACCATTTCGGCCGGTATTCATCAAGAGCCTCGAGCGCCTGGTTTGCCCGATTGAGCAAGTCAGCGCTTGGTTGCTTTCCGCTCGTCATGGCATCATTGAGTTCTACTACTACTTGCTGGGCTTTTAAAGCCGATGGGCCAACGTGGCTCATCTCTTGGACTCTTTGGTCTTTGATACGCTGAAATTCCTCTTCAGAAACATAGTAGCTCGTCCGATGCCGTTCAATGTTCTCCGGAGTGCTCTGCTCCATATCCGCCATGGCTCGCCCGATCGTGATGGAGAGACTCTTGGTCAGATCATGGAGTTCGGCCTTTTGCTCCGCTTTAGCGCTTGACTCAGCAAGGAGGTCCTTCCCATATATGGACTCAGGTCCCACCTGTGTGGTTGAAGCCGTGGCCGTCGTGAAATTGAAGAACCCAGCGGCAAGGACGTCAGGTTGTCCTGAAGCTGGAGAAGGAAACAAGGGTGGTAGTGAACCGGGTGCTGGGGGAAGATCTCCAGGTCCAGGTTGATGGCCAAGAATCTTGCCATCCTTCACCACGGCCGAGTACATCCCGCCAGGGACTTCCCTCATCACTTGGAACTTCCCGTCAGCAAGTGGGATGATCGTCCCTTGCGCGTGGGTCGTCGGATCTTCATAGCGAATGGTGGTTGACTGGTCCTCGCCTAACGTGGTCACACGCGTAAACACCGCCTGATCAAATCCAGGCTCGAGCGAACCGAACGCGGGCGCCGCCACATTTAAATCGGCTGGCGTAATGCCGTAGTCCGCCTCAGCCAGTTTGGAGAATGGAACTGAGGCTTCTTCCAGTTGCCCTGGGCGAAGCAGCGTCCCATCCGGCTTAACGAAGGCGGAGAATCGCCCGTTGTCTAACTCTCGTGTCACCAAGATGGCTCCGCTGGGCTGCGGGATGATCGCCCCGGCGTTCCCACTGGCTTTGTCCTCATAGCGCAGGTAGGTCTGGCCGTCAGGGAGGGTCACTTCTGCAAATGACGCATGCGTGAAGTTCTCGAGTGACCCGGCCGGGGCTACCTGTGGCGCCGCAGCAGTTAAGGCTTCTGGTGTCACACCGTAATTGGCAAGCTGGACAGATGAGACGGGGCGAACAGTAGTGATGGACGGAGGCCCAACCAGCTCATGCCCCTGGTCATCGATTGGGTAGTTGTACATTTGATAGGCGCCACCTGACAAGATAGTCAGGCTCGGTCGGGTGGCGTCTTCCTTATAGACATCGTAGAGATTGGTGTTCGGATTGAGCCGAACCTCTTCAGTGGTCCCCGCGATCCGATACTGCAAGAATCTCGTTTTCCCATCCTGCTCTTCCGTTGGGATTGACGACCGACCCTTCGGCGGCAGCAGCGTTTGGTGAGTTTCAAGATCTTGGTATCGGATCAACGCCTCACCACGATACTCTGCAACGCTGGTAGACGTGCTCATGGTGCGGACATTCGAGCGTGGATCAACACGAACCTGCACATCTGTCCCAGCGATTCGATACTCCGTAAAGTAGGTCTTCCCCTCAACTGTCGCGACTGGAATCGTCGACTGACCTTTTGGCGGTAGGAACGCCAGGCCGCGTTCAAGATCGACCGCCTGAATTGGTTGCCCAGCGGAATCATACACCGTGCTTGTGCCTTCCGTGATCTGATGGGTTCCAAACTGAGTAGAGATAGACCACAGACGCTCAATGCCCCCAGAAGGGGCTGGCATCCCGTCAATCTTCAGGCCACCAGTCTGGTCAAGTTCGATGACAGTGGGACTCCTCAGGGGGCTGTCAGAAAGTCCTGGGAGTGCTACGAGACCGGTCTGAGCCTTGAGCTGGTCTCCGATAAAGACTACCGGACTCTTGGTTGTTGGATCAACGCCGACATAGCCGATGTAGCTATTGTCAACGGTGCTGGTGAGTCCATAGAGATTCACTCTCACGGTGGTGGTATCCGATGTCATCACGTCAACGCCTTCGGAGAGCAGATGCCCGATGACTTGATCGTTACCCCTTCGCATGATGATGGCCGGTTGGACGAACGCGGAACGGCCCTCGTCTAGGTTATGGACCATGACGCCTGGTCCAAAGGGAGAGTCCTCCGGTGCTGGGGTGTACCATTGTTGGCCAGGAAGTTGGTTCCCCTGCGCGTCAAACGGCACGACGATGCCAGCTCCCGGTATGCTGGACTGCGAAATGTGGACTTGAGACTCACGTGTCGCTGGATTCTCACTGATAAAGACTTGCATGTCCTTGAGACGGCTGTCTTGGTAGGCAATGCCTTCAATGGGTGGCTTTCCGGTGGAGTCGGAAAATCGCACACGAGCGAGATTCTCGAGTTCGACGTCTTGGATACCATTGGAGTAGTCAAGTGAAGCGGAGAGCATCTTCGCATAGCGCACCGCCTCATCACTCGCTATGGGAAGTGCGGACTGCTGGAACTGGATATTCCCCTGCGCGTTATAGGATGTCTGGAGGCTGCCAAGGGGGGTGAGTGGCTGGTCAGCCCCGCTAGCCAATTTCGTCATGGCCTCATGACCGTAAAACTGCACAACTTCCCGCTTCAGATTTCCCTGAGCGTCGAGTTCTGTGACACTCGCAAACTGCGTCGCTTTCGTCGTCTCAGCCCCCGGCGCAAACTTCCTCATCTCTGCGACCCATGGGGCACCACCGTCTGCGATATGGCCCCAGATGTACCAGTCGGTGCCAGCCACCTGGCGCTGGGCGTCAAAGGACGTTTGAATCATCCCGTTATCCATAAGGTACTGGACCCGGTAACCAGTCGGATCCCTGGTAATGAGACCGAGCAGATCGTTGGCGCGGTCCTCAAAGCGAATGAAGGATTCTCCCGTTGGACGACCCGACGCATCGATTGGCGTGACACGAGCAAAATTGCCTGGGCCTAAAGGAACGAGCGGAAGGCTTCCGAAGCCTTGAGAGTTGCGAAGTAACTGATCCATCTCCAACGCATCGCTATCGTTAATCGGCTCGCTACGAGTGGGGGGGTGAATGGTGTTCTGCATGAGCTGGAGCGAAAACTGCTTCGCCTCTTCGAAGCTGTTAAAGCGACGGCCAGCCACGTCCCACTCCTTGGTTGGGCCATCGGTCAGGACGGGGTGTGGGATGACCGCCTCAAAACCTTGGTCTTGCGGCGGCGGCTGCTTAGTTTGAAACGCAGCAGGATTAATCAGCGTCTTCACGGCCTGGGAATCGCCCATCAAATACAACGTGGTTCCTGTGAGGTTCCTGGCGGCTG
>CAYJTP010000001.1:133376-135801 GCA_964373175.1 uncultured Planctomycetales bacterium | reverse complement strand
TAAGGTGGGTGAGGGGTCAGGGAACAGACCCGTGGCGGCTCGTCGCCAAACGCCCTTGTGTAATTCGTGTGATTCAGGTAAGGTAAAAAGGGCCTTGCATGAATGCGATGAGGCGGTGGGGTTGGCGTGCTGCGTATGGCCTCGGCGTGTGTGGGGTGGTGGTGTGCGTCTGGCTTGGGTGGCGGTTGATGACCCGTCAGCGCGTCAACATAGAACGGCGGCTGACTGACCTTCACCGAGCAATTGACATGAAATCGACGCCCATTCCTCGTGAATCCACCAGTGGTCTAACGCCCAATCGGCTCATTCACGAAAAAAGCCCCTACCTCCAGCAACACGCCGATAACCCCGTGGACTGGTACCCGTGGAGCCCTGAGGCGTTTGCAAAGGCCAGACGGGAGGAGAAGCCCATCTTCCTCTCGATTGGCTACTCCACCTGCCACTGGTGCCACGTGATGGAGCGCGAGTCCTTTGAGGATCCCGACGTGGCCAAGCTTATGAATGCGCACTTTGTGAACATCAAGGTGGACCGCGAGGAGCATCCGGACGTCGATCACGTCTACATGACCGCCGTGCAAGCGATGACCGGCCAAGGCGGCTGGCCCTTGACCGTGTTTCTCACGCCAGACCTCAAGCCGTTTTTCGGCGGGACCTATTTTCCTCCCGAGCGCAGGATGAATCTCCCGGGGATGACCGAGCTGCTGCCGGCGATGGCTGAGGCCTGGCGAACCAAGCGCGAGGAGATTCGCAAATCTGCGGGGCAATTAACCGGGCTCCTCCAGGAGCAGCTCAGCAAAGCGGCGCGCTCTGGGACCCTGACGATCGACCCGCTGCACCAGGCGTTCCACGAGGCGGCGGCGGCGTTTGATCCTGCCTTTGGCGGGTTCGGTAGTGCGCCCAAATTCCCACGAAGCCATGAGCTCTCATTGCTGTTGCAGTACTGGGCCCGCACGGACAATCGCCAGGCGCTGGAGATGGTGACGGTGACCCTCGATCATCTGGCGCGGGGCGGGATTCACGATCATCTTGGCGGAGGCTTCCACCGCTACTCGACGGATCAGCAGTGGCTGGTGCCCCATTTCGAAAAGATGCTCTATGACCAAGCCTTGCTGGCGCGGACGTTCTTGGAAGCCTACCAGATCACCCGCGTGGCGTCGTTCGCTGAGGTGGCGCGTGATATTTTGGACTACGTCCTTGGGGACATGACCGACCCGCACGGAGCCTTCTACACGGCCGAAGATGCGGACAGCGAAGGTGAGGAAGGCAAGTTTTACGTCTGGCATCCCGAGGAAGTCATCCAACTGCTTGGTCAAGAAGACGGTGAGCTGGTCAATCGGTTCTACGGCATCAGCCCAGCAGGGAACTTCGAGCACGGAGCCAGTATTCTCCACGTTGAGCAGCCGCTGGAGGATGTGGCGAAACGCACTGGTCAAGACCCCGCGCAGTTAGCTCAACGCCTCGCGAAGGCTCGACAGGCTCTCTTGGCGGCCCGCAATCGTCGCGTCCGTCCTTCCCGCGATGAGAAGATCCTGACATCCTGGAATGGTTTGATGATCGCCAGCGTCGCGTATGGGGCGATCGTCCTGGAGGAGCCTCGGTATCTGCAAGCCGCGCGCCGGGCAGCCGCGTTTGTGCTGGCCCATCTGAAGCAGCGCGATGGCACACTCCTCCGACGATACCGAGACGGGGACGCCGCCTATCCCGGGACGCTCGAGGATTATGCCTTCTTGAGCTATGGGCTGAGTGAACTGTATGAGGCCAGTTTCGATCCCCGCGATCTTGCCGAGGCGAAGGGGCTTGCGTCGCAGATGATCGCGCGGTTCTGGGACAAGCGGGGCGGGGGCTTTTTCCTCAGGGGGAACAATGAGGAACCGCTCATCGTGCGACCCAAGGCGTTCTACGATGGCGCCACCCCGTCAGGGAATTCCATCGCGGCTTTGGTCCTCCTGAAACTCGGTCGGCTGACCGCGAACGACCAGTTTGAATCGTACGGTCGCAAGCTCTTGGAATCTGTCGCAGACATGGTCACGCGTTCCCCGTTTGCCTATCCGCAACTGCTCATGGCCTGGGATTTCGCGCTTGGCCCCACAAAGGAAATTGTCATCGCGGGTGACCCCTCAGCGCCTGACACCATAGAGATGCTCAAGCAGGTCCACCAGCGCTTCCTGCCTCGCGCGGTGACCATCTTCCATCCTGAGGGTCCTGGGAAGGACGCCATTGAAGCGCTCGTTCCCTACGTGAAAAACCAAGATCCACTGGGCGGAAAGCCCACCGCCTACGTCTGCGAAAACTTCGTCTGCAACCTCCCGACGACAGACCTCGAGACCTTCCGGAAGCTGTTGCAATCTGCCCCATCTCAGTAACGTCCTTCCGTGAGCTCCCATCAGCAGCACCCCGCGCTCTGTCCGTGTTGGATGGGCCGACC
>CAYJTP010000001.1:110429-133276 GCA_964373175.1 uncultured Planctomycetales bacterium | reverse complement strand
CCGTGAGCTCCCATCAGCAGCACCCCGCGCTCTGTCCGTGTTGGATGGGCCGACCCCGCCATCGGGCCACCCCGCCACGGCGGGGTGGGGCTCCACCGGTTGTCGCGTGGAACAAAATCTTGCGCACCCCTTCTCAGAAAGCGCTTTCTTCAGGTAGACTTGTGCTTAACACCCTCAGAAGCCGGCAGCTTGACCACGGAGATTACGCATGGTCAAGCGTGCCAAGCGTGCTATGCTGCTGGTGCTCGCCAGCGGTCTCGTGGCTCTTTCACCAGCGGCCTTCACGCAAGGTCCGTCACACCAGACACTCACTGCCCAAGCGCTGGTCGGATTTCTCCTCACCACACAGCATCCTCAGACTGGTCTGCTGGAGAGTTTCCCAAGGAGTGGAGACCTGGCGCTCAAGGATGTGGCGTTCACCTATGATGTCGGGGTGTCCGCGCTCGTCCTCGCGCACCAAGGAAACCTCGCTGCGGCCGCGAAGGCATTGGAGGTCTATCGTCGCATGCCGCTGCCTCAACCTGACGCAGTGTCCTTTAACACCGCGTACGATACCCACACCGCTCGTCCTACCTTAGAATACCGCCTCCATGGTGGGCCCATGTTCTGGGTGGCGATTGCATGCCTGCGCTACGGGGAGCTGACGGCAAATCAGGCCTATCTCGAACGCGGGATTGAACTCATCGAGTGGGCCAAAGCTCACCTCCATCACTTCGACGGCGGCATTGTCATGGGGATTCAGGAACCCTGGGAATACATCTTGTCGGTAGAGAATAACTGGGTCTATTACGCGGCCTTGCGGATTGCCAGCCGCAACCTTTCCGAAGGTCCTCGGAAACGAGCCCTCCTGGAGGAACGCCGAACCCTCTGGAAGTGGCATGAGCGCAATATGGGAAATCGCGGCCTGGGGGATTCGGTCAAAGCCCTCGATGTGTACACCCACGCCTTGCTGGTGGGTCCCGAGGCGCATCTTGAAGACGGATCCCTGCAGGACCGTGACCGACTCGCGGGATGGGCTCGTGACTGGATCGCCAAACTGAACGAGCTGTTTCAGGTGCCAGGGACCGCGCGGTATGACTATACCGACGGCCATGAAGCCTCGTTACTGGGTCGTCGCCGGGCCGGGTGGCTTGAGGGCACTGAGCAGGTGGTCGTCGCGTATTTGACCTGGGCGCCTTTTTTTGAAGAGATCGGCGATTGGGAGTTTGCGCGGCAGTTACGATTGCAGGCCGCCCTCTCTCATGCCGACGTCCTCGCCTTTGCCCTCCCACACGGCGCAGGCCTGGCCATTCCCAACACCGACGCGACAACACCATTCCAAACCTTCATGGATGGTTGGATGGCTCGTCCTCGGTGGGAACCTGCCTTGAATGGCACCAACTGGGCGTATCTTGCGGAGGTGGGCTATAACCCCTTCACGATGCCGCTTCCCGATCGAGGGGAATAAGCGATGACTCTGATCGACCCTTCGACTCGGGCCCCGGCCTTGGCCGGGGAACCCTCGCTCAGGATGTCGCCCGAACCGAGGCGAAGGGTCGTCCTGAGCGAGCGAAGCGAGTCGAAGGACGACGTCACTGGAGCCCCGGGCTTGCCCGGGGGGCTCCACAGACGCGCACCATCCAGGATGTCTCCGAAAAGTCGGGTGGAGACTCCTCCGTCCCCCCTGTGACGAACTGCTACGAGTTCGGCCAACGTTGTTCGAGCCTCTCGGTATTGCTTCTGACTGACACACGGCGCGCCAGGCCCGTTCGCTTTTTCTCGGCAGAGGGACAGCGACCGGCCATGTGGAGCGGGGGCAGCTTGCTTGCGTCATCCGTGACCGCAAGACGCTGGTTGCGACGACTCCACAAGGAATAGCCATTGCGCTGCTGCTGGAGGTATCCGGATTTCCTTTTTCAGAACTCGCGAAGGATGCTGCGACCTTCACCGTGCGCGGGGTCCCCGTGAAGGTCGGGAGATTGACGAAACTCTTGAAGTCCAAGAAGCTCGCCGACCGACCCACAGACCGCGCGTTCCTCCGGCGCTACCAGGCGCTCCTGGATGAGTAGCTGACGATGAACGCGAGCATCTTCCTACAAACCTACGGCTGTCAAATGAACGAGCGGGATTCTGAGGAAGTGCTCGGGAGGCGTATCGCCTTGACCCGCAACGTTTCTTGTGATACATTGGAAGTACGATGTATTACCTTACACTAGGAGGTGGCCAATGGTGAAGCATCTGACCCAACATGGCAATAGTACGGCATTGGTGATCGACAAGGCCGTGTTGGAACTGCTGCACATCACCAGGAAAACCCCGCTGGAATTGGCCACTGATGGGAGAAATCTCATCATTTCCCCGGTGAGGGAAGGTAAGCGCGAAATCCGATTTCGCGCGGCGCTTGAGGCGGTCAATCGCCGTCACGCGAAGACGCTGAAGGCCCTGGCCGAGTAAGCGCACCGTGCGCGAACCCTCCTTCCTCACCCTGGCTGAAGTCATCGACATTCACGCCGATCAGGTCCGGCGCTATGGCGGCCAAGCAGGCGTCAGAGACTTCGGACTCCTCGAATCGGCACTGGCCCAGCCGGAGGCTACCTTTGCAGGAGCGTGGCTCCACGCCGACCTCTATGACATGGCCTCCGCCTATGCCTATCACCTCTGCCAAAATCACCCCTTTGTGGATGGCAACAAGCGGACGGCTCTCGCGTGTGCGTTGGTGTTCCTCGAGCTCAACGGCCTGAGTCTTCGTGACCCAGGTGGGTTCTTGGAAGAGACGATGCTCAACATGGCTTCGGGGAAGATGACCAAGCTCGCATTCGCGCAGTTGCTCAAGCGGTTACCCCACACGAAACAGCGGGATCGATGAACACGCGTCTCTTTGTCGGCTCATACGACTGACCGTATGTGCCGTTGGCGCGAGATGGCTCTGAAGCTGCTAAAGAAGCTGAACGGGTATGAATAAGTAATGTGTCCCCTGAATTCGTGAATTCGCGTTTGGTCCTGGGAGGGACCGTCCTAAATAGTAACGCCTAACCTGGATAGGGTGGCACAGTTAGCACGGCACCGGTTTTCCCTGAACGATTTTATCGTTGACCCTGCCAAGGTGGCGGTCTCATAATAGGTGCTGATGTTGGCACAATCTCCTGCTGGTATCAGGGGGCTGGTGGTGTTCGGCGCAGCACTCGCGCTGATCGTGGGTGCGAAGATGGCCGTGGCCGGGAGCACGGAACCATTCTGGACGGCCGGCGGTGTTGCGACGCTGGCGCTGACCGCCTTCACGGCCTGGGGAATGTGGCGGTTGCGGCGCTGGGCGCTGGGGCTGAGCTGGGCGATTGCCGCGGCCGCGTTCACCCTCGGCGTATTCGGCGCGCGCTTCGCCTGGACCTTCCAGCCCTTCCAGGAGCCCACCCTATGGGACCGCCTGATGGATGTCCTGTTGAATCCTACGGTCATGCCCTTCCTGGTGTGTCCGATCATCTGGCTGGCCCACTTCACTCGTCCTCGTGTCCGCGCACAGTTTGGCCGATCATCGGAGCGCGGATTCATCAGCGTCAATCTCGGCATGCTGGTGGTCTGGCTGTTCCTGTACGGGTGGACAGGATTCTATGCGGGAGTGCGCCTGGGCCGTCCGGTGCTCGGGGCGGTGCTGGGTATCGCGGTCGGATTGGTCCCGTCCGCCCAGTTGGCGATGGGCGCGCACTACGGCGGCTGGTTCGCTTTCCTCGCGATCCCCGTGGTGCTGGCACTCGGTCTCGTGCCGATGGAATACCGCTTGTGGGTCGGCGTGGGTGGGTGCGTTGCGCCCTGGCTGATCATCTTGATCCTCTCGTTGACGCGGCGGACGTAATTCATGGGGGTCTGGCGCGCGCTTCCGAGGTCACCCGTGCTGAATAAGGTCGCAGCCTGCTTGCTCGTCCTGTGCAGCCTGGCGCCGTCCGCCGCGGCCGTGGAGCCTGGGAACGTCAAGGCCCTGGTCAAAGCCAAGCAGGCGTTGAGGGAGCGTCCCAATGACGTCGAAGCGCACCGGGACTACCAGGACGTGATGATCAAAGAGGGCTGGAAGACGCAGATCGCCGACGAGTACGCCGAGCGGCTGAAGAAGCAACGAACCGCCGAAAATCTTTACCTCTGGGCACGGCTTCAGGAGGGGACCGAGAAAACCCAAGCTTTTGAAACGCTGGTCAAGGAGTTCCCGGAGTCTTCCTGGGGCTATTACGGCTTGGCGGGTGTGAGAGCTCGCGAGGGCGCCATTGATGAGGCGATCCGGCTGTACGAGCAAGTGCTTGAGCGCGATCCTCTCAATGTGTCGGCATATCAGAATCTGGCCTATTATCATCAGGAACAGGGGGACGTGAGCCAGGCGCTGCAGGCGGTTGAGCGGGGGCTGACGCATCTTCCAGGCCATGTGGAGCTGCTGGTCTACCGCGCGACGTATCGAAGGATGCTGGAGCAATACGAGCCGGCCCGGGCCGATCTGGCGAGGGTCCTGGAGGAGGACCCGGACCATCGCCAGGCGTTGCGGCAGATGCTGTATCTGCATACCGACACCAAGGAGTTTGAGCCGGCCGTGGCCGTTGGAGAGCGCTATCTCGCCTCCTCGCCCACGGACCGGCCGGCCTGGGTCAGGCTGGCGCAGAGCCATCTGGCGTTGTACGACCGGCGCGGAAGCGCAGACCATCTCCTGGCGGCCGAGCAGGCGTGCGAGAAAGCCGTCGCATCCGATCCCACGGACGTGGACGCCTATTACGAGCTCTACGATTATTTTTCCGACCGGAAGTGGTGGGTGCACGCGCTGTACTACAACAACAGGGCCCTGAAGCTGACCGGGAAAGACTCGCCGGTCTACGACGCCTTGGAGCATAACCGGAGCTGGATACCCGCGAATCGCATGGGGACCAGGTGGTTTACGATCGAGGCGGTCGACCCCCCTTCGCCTGATTCCGGCGCGTCCTCTCAGGAGCGGGAGCACGTCGTCCAGGCGATTGCCGCCATGAGGCAGAAACAGTATCAGCAGGCGCGGACCTCCTTAACGAAAGCCGTGGCATCGGCTCCGGAGGATCCGCTGGTGCAGTACCACCAGACGCTGATGCGGATGTTTGATGAAGCGGTGGTCCAGGGCACTATCGAGCAGCTCCATGAATACCGGGACGCGGTGAGCGCCGGCGCGGGCATCAACCTGGACACCTTTGAGGTGTTCGTGGAGCCGTTTGAGCGGCATCTGGCGCGGGACCCGACGTCCCCGGAGATTCAGGAGGCGTTCGGCGATATCTTCGCCGCGGATCCGAGCGGCGCCTATCGGAAGAGCGCGCGTCCGTATTATGAGAAGGCGATCGAATTAGGCGGCGATGAGGCCCGTCTTCGGAAGAAGCTCGGCGCCCTCTGACCCCAATGCGGAGGTGTGGATGAAGACGACCATGGGTTGCCTGGCGGTGCTGCTGGTCATCGCGGCGGCTCCGGCCCCCGCCTGCGCGGAGGGGGGCATCATCGGGAAGATGCGCGGGGTCCTCAAGAGGGTCAGCGAATCGGATTCCGACAAACAGGTAGAGTCTCTCGCGGTCAAGGAAGAAAAGGAAGAAACGGAAGGAGAAACCCAACAGATCGTCGAGGAGCCGGATCAGCCAGGGGAACAGCAAGAAGACGCGAAACAGCAGAGCGCAAAAGCAGGCCACTCGTTCCAGGAAGAGATCGAGGCGCACATCAAAGCCATAAGTCAAGAGCTTGCCAAACTCCGCGACGGCCGCTCACCCGATGAGCCGTTCATCGAACCCAAAGGACCGCCAACCCCCACGGCCTCCACGACCGATGAGCAGGGCAACACGACGACCGTGTCCATGACGAAGGACGGGGTCTGGATCACCGAGGTCGCCGGCCCGGACGGCCGGCCAATCTCCACCACGAAGAAACAGGAGCTGCCTGACGGAACGGGACGGACGGAGACGGTGGACCACCAAACCGGGCGGGTATCCCAGGTCGAAACCGCGGTCGAAAACATGCAGCGGCAAAAGAAAACGTCCCTCGAACGTGAGCCGGACGGCACCACCACCGCGACCGTGTATGAGAACGGCAGGCCGTCGGGGTCCAGGATCACCCGTCCCGATGGGACCGTGACCCGGACCGTGTTTGATCAGGAGGGCCGGCCGCAGTATGGCAACACGACCGACCGCCAGGGCAATGAGCTGGCGACCTTGGGGCGGAAAGATTTTACAGACGGGGATTCGATGACCTGGGAGACTGACAACAGAAGAAATACGACGACCATGACGTCTCGGTTTGCCGACAGCTCCCTGATCCAGACAATCACAGACACCAAGACCGGGGAAACGCTGAGCCGGGCGGGCCTCAACCCTGACGGAAGCCGCATCTCGCCTCAAACCGGTAAGTACGTTGACGACGCCTTTAAGCAAGCGGACGTGTTCACCACCCGTCGGATGACCTCCAGCCGCGATTGGAAGCGGGGCACCGAGGAGTCCGCAGACAAGTTCGGGTATAATCAACAGCAGGAAGCGCTCGACCGGCAATTGCTCGGCCAGATGAGGGGAGGACAACCGGTGACAGGCAGCGATTTGATCGTTTCCAGCCGGTCCATTGACCGCATGCGTTCCTTCGATCGGGGGGGAGAAGATTGGGAAGAGACCGAATTCCAGCGGTCTGATTACGAAATCCGCCACGTCAAGCCGGAGGGAGATTACGAGATCAAGCCCTGGGGCAATCCCGTGAGCGGGGTAGGTGAGGGGAGCACACCGTCCAAGGCGCTGGCCAACGCGCTCAACAGCGCCTCGCACGTTGTGTCTAGCCATGTCACAAGTGAAATGATCGATCATATCCGAAGCGCCGAGGCGAGGCAGGGAAGAGAGGCGACCTCTGTGGACGAAGCGTATGTGCAGTCGGACGCGGAAGCCTCCAGCTTCGTGGTGTTCAAAGACTATGTCGTGAAGCGCGCCGGCCGAACCGAGACCGGCGCGTATGAGGTCGAGATCGCGGCCCGTCCCGGCCTGGCCACGAAGCGATAAGCGAGAGGGTCTCTCTTCAGGGAACCAGCGATTTTCCCTCCCGCAGACTTCGTCCAGCTTGGAAGTATTCCATCTCCTCATCCACGGTATAACACCTCCAAGATGACCAAGTCCGTGTTTCTCCAAACGTACGGCTGTCAAATGAACGAGCGCGACTCGGAAGAAGTGCTCGGAATGCTCACCGCGCAAGGCTACGAGATTGCTGAGCAACCTGAGTCCGCTGATGTGATCTTGCTCAATACGTGCTCAGTCCGGGAACATGCGGAGGAGCGGGCGTTCGGGAAGATGGGCGAACTCAAGCAGCTCAAGCAGGAGCGACCCGAGGTGGTCCTGGGTATCATCGGCTGCATGGCGAAGCTGCACCAGGAGCGCATCTTCAAACGGCTGCCGGCGGTGGATCTCATCGCCGGGCCCGCGGAGTTGTATGACTTGCCGTATTTGCTGGCAGAGATTCAGGAGAGGAGACAGAGGACAGCCCGCCCCCCCGGCCCGACGCCGGCGACAGCCGCCCGCCCCGGCGATCGTTCGAGGCGGGCCGGGGGGGCGGGCGGCAAGAGCAAGAGGCGGGCCGGGGAAGTCAGAGGACAGAAGACAGAAAAAGTATTGGCGATTGGGAGGGCGTTTCGGCCTCTCGATCAAAAACCGAATGGCGATTATCGAAAGCCTGGGGTGACGGCATTTGTCACGATCATGGAGGGCTGCGACAAACGCTGCACCTACTGCATCGTGCCGATGACACGGGGGCAGGAGATTTCGCGGCCCGCAGAAGACATTCTTCAGGAAATCAGGACATTAGTGGAATCGGGATATCAGGAAGTGACCTTGCTTGGGCAAAACGTGAACTCGTATGGCAAGCGGTTTCCGGATGGCTCAGGCTATCGTGGGCCGCTGGGCCGCTTGCGGCTACTGGAAGAACAGCCTGAGGCGTTGCTGGATTTTCCAGCGCTCTTGCGATTGATCGATCAGCGGACGTCGGTGGAACGCCTGCGGTTTACGACGAGCCATCCGTTCGATGCGACGGCGCGCTTGTTTGAGGCGATGCGCGAGTGCCGCTCGGTGTGCGAGTGGCTGCACCTGCCGGTTCAATCCGGCTCCAATCGGATCCTACGGGCGATGCGGCGTGGCTACACCCGCGAGGTCTATCTCGAAAAAATCGCCGCACTCAGGCGGCTGATTCCTGACATCAGTCTCTCGACGGACATCATCGTGGGCTTTCCTGGTGAGACGGAGGACGATTTCCAGCAGACCGTGACGCTGATGCGGGAGGTCGAATACGACAGCGCGTTTGTCTTCAAATACTCGCCTCGTCCAGGAACTGATGCGGCAGCGCGGGTGGATGATGTGCCGCGCGAGGTGAAGGAAGAGCGCAACCAGCTTCTGCTTGCGCTCCAAGATGAGATCTCCCTGAAGCGATTGCGGCGCTACGAAGGCCAGACGGTTGACGTGTTGATCGAAGGACCTGGAAAGCGCGAAGGCCAACTGTTTAGCAGGACGCGCGGCAACCATGGCGTGATTATTGCGGGGTCTCCTGAGCTAATCGGGAAGACCATACCCGTGACCATCGCAGACGCTACCGCCCACACCTTATTTGGTGAGCCATGCCTACAGCCCGCATCATCGCGCTAGTCGGTCCAACCGCCGTCGGGAAGACCGACGTGTCGCTTGCGCTCGCGAAGCGGCTCTCCGCCGGAGGCGGATCCGCCTTTGGCGGAGATGCCCAGATCGTCGGCTGCGATTCGATGCAGGTCTACCGTCGCATGCCCATTCTCACGCAACAGCCAACACCCGAGCAGCGTGCGACCGTGCCGCATCATCTGATCGACTGCATCGAGCCAAGCGAGTCCTTCAACGTTGGGGAGTATCGGCGCTTGGCGATGGCAGCCATTGAAGCGATCACCCGCCGTGGCAAGCAGGTCCTGGTGGTTGGAGGAACCGGGATGTACCTGAGGGCGCTGACCGACGGGCTGTGTGAAGCTCCCCCGTCGAGCCGTGAGGTTCGCAATCGGCTTCGAACCCTGGCGACGGAGCAGGGAAACTCAAGGCTCCATGATCAGTTGCAAGCCGTGGATCCGCAGGCAGCCACCAAAATCCATCCGCGTGATACCCAACGGCTGGTGCGGGCGCTTGAGGTGTTTGAGCTGACCGGAAAGCCGCTGTCGAGTTTTTGGACGCGCGGAAATGGCCAGGCGCTTGACGTCGTGCTGATTGGGCTCACCCGTGACCGCGCCCAGCTGTACGATCGGATCAACCGTCGCGTGGAACGGATGATCCACCACGAGGGGGTGCTTGAGGAAGCTAAACGAGCCCTTGAGCTTCCCTTGAGTCACACAGCCAGACAGGTCCATGGACTGCGGTATCTCGAGGCGTACTTCAAAGAAACCGTGGACTTAGCTGAGGCGATCACGCAGTGGCAACAGCAGGTGCGCCAGTATGCCAGGCGCCAACTGATCTGGTTTCGGGCGGAACCGCGCATCCGTTGGATCACGATCAGACCTGGGGAATCTACTGAAGCTATCGTTGATCGAATCTTCAAACAGTTGCAGAGTGGCCAAACACCTAGCCACTTTGCCACTTTGTCACCTGGCCACTGATGTGATGGAACGCGCGATCCTCGTCGCCATCCAGTTTCATCAGCAGGACGGGCAGGTCTGGCCCGTGGCGGATGAACTGCGCGAGCTTGAGGAGTTGGCGAAGTCAGCCGGTTGCGAGATCGTCGGGACCATCACCACTCGGCCTCAGACCCCGGTTGCGAGAACGTTGATTGGATCCGGAAAACTGGAGGAGATCGCGAAGCGCGTCGAGGAGATCCAAGCCCACGTCGTGATCGTGAACCAAGAACTCTCGCCGAGTCAGCAACGCAATGCTGAGGAGGTCTTGGGTGTCAAAACGATCGACCGCACGCAACTGATCCTCGACATCTTTGCCCAGCGGGCCAAATCCCAGGAGGGAAAGGTCCAAGTCGAGCTGGCCCAGTTGCGCTACCTCCTGCCACGGCTGGTGGGCAAAGGGGTGCTGCTCTCGCGGTTGGGTGGTGGGATCGGGACGCGTGGTCCTGGGGAACAAAAATTGGAGGTCGATCGACGGCACATCCGCCGGCGCATCACCAAGCTGAGCCGAGAACTCGACCAGCTCTCGAAACGGCGCCAAGCGACCCGCCAGCGTCGCAAAGAAGCGAGCGCCTTTGTCGTCGCCCTCGTGGGCTACACCAATGCGGGCAAGACCACGCTGCTGAATCGCCTGGCCCAGGCCTCTGCGCATGTGGAGAACCGTCTGTTTACGACCTTGGATCCTCTCGCCAGGCGCGTGCGCTTGCCCAGTGGCCGATGGATAATCCTCACGGATACGGTGGGGTTCCTTCATCAACTGCCTCATCATCTCGTCGAAGCGTTCCAAGCGACCCTGGAAGAAACCCGCGATGCCGACGTCCTGCTGCATGTTCTCGATGCCAGTCACCCGCTTGCCCTTGAGCAGGCGGAAGCCGTCCATGAGGTCTTGTCGTTTTTAGCGCTTCAACATAAGCCCCTGGTCACGGTGCTCAATAAAATCGATCAGCTTAGCGGTGAGCAAGCGATCCAGCAGCTTTCCAGAACGCTGCCTCAGCCGGTTGCGATTTCTGCGCTGACCGGCTCAGGCGTTGACCAGCTTCTTGGGGTGATTGAGAGCCACCTGACGACGCTCCCCCACCTTCCGACGCCTCATTCCTTCGAGCAAGAAAACATTTCAAGGTCTTGACAGCCGAGCCGTTTTTGACTACACTGGTGTTAGCACTCTAACTAATCGAGTGCTAATTTAAGGTGGATGATGAATGTAACTGATGTTAAGAGAAGAAGAAACGATATCCTTGAGATCGTCGTTGAGGCTTATGTCACGACGGCTTCTCCGGTGGGCTCAGAGCTCATTTGCAAGAAGCTGCGCCAGAGCTTAAGCTCAGCGACGATCCGTCATGTCATGGTGGAATTGGAGAAAGACGGATTGCTGGAACAGCCGCACACCTCGGCTGGACGGGTGCCGACAGATCGGGGATACCGGTACTATGTCAACAGCCTCATGAACGCGATCCGGCTTTCCTCTGAGGAAGCGCGCTCGTTAGCGGTGGTGATCCACCCGAAAGAACTCGAAGTGGAAGAGCTGCTGGAACGTGCAAGCGACGTGCTTTCACAACTTAGCCACCAGGCCGCACTCGTCGTGGCTCCAACCGTGAGACACACACGCATCAGGCAGATTGAACTCCTTCCCATTGGCCTCCACAAGCTGCTGTGCGTGTTGGTGGGGCAGGAGACGCTGGTGTCGTCGCATGTCATCGATGTGGAAGAACCGCTCAGCCGGGATGAAGCCTCTTCGCTTGCGCATTTCCTGAATACGGAGCTCGTCGGGTTGCCGACTCAGGAGCTGCTCGCCTCACTTGAGCGCAGGCTCCTGTCCGTGAGCGACTCCTTCTATTATCTCGTCAAGCGCTCCCTCGTGATTCTCCAAACGGCGCTGGCGACCGAGCCGGAAGAGCAATTGCTCATTGAGGGAACCCGGCATTTGTTCGAACAACCGGAAGTGCGCCGCGATCCGCAGAAAGCCCAGGCATTGCTCCATCATCTCGAATCACCGGATGTGTTGCGTGAGCGGCTTCGCGAAGATCTGGCGGCGGCTGAAGGGACTCGGGTTCGCATTGGTCGTGAAGTCGCGGTGGAAGGGCTTGAGGATTGGAGCTATGTCCTGTCGCCATTCCATGTCGGTCGGACCACTGTGGGAGGCGTGGGGGTGCTTGGGCCCAAGCGCATGGACTATCCCCGCATGTGCGCGCTGGTGGAAGGCATGGCGGAGCTGGTGACGGACATCTTGACGCAGTGGGGGGCTGATTAATGGGACCGTCGGGAGCCAAGACGCCCGAGTCGAAGGAGCCGCACGCGATGGAGCCGTATGTGGTGCGCGATCGTCGTGCGTCAGCGCCACAGGCAGGCAAGGCCGTCAGTCTCTCGGCAGAAGACCACGCGCGACTCTTGGAACACGCCAAGCAAGCGGAGCACTACAAGGATCAGTATTTGCGGCTCTTGGCAGACGCGGAGAATGCGACCAGGCGGCTTGAGCGAGCGCGTGAAGAGGCGATCCGATTTTCGGCCGAGCGGATCGTGAAACAGTTATTGCCGATTTTGGATAGTTTTGAACAAGCCGTCAAAGTCTTCGACGGACCATCTGCCCCCTCTTCGCAGGTGCAAACAGGAGTCCGGTTAATCTACCAGCAGCTCCTGCAACTCTTGGAGAAGGAAGGGGTCAGGCGCATTGACGCTGTGGGAAAACCGTTCGACCACCGCTACCATGAGGCGGTCCAACAAGTCGAAACCAATGGAAGCCCTGAGGACACAGTGGTTGAGCAGATTCAAGTGGGATATACCTTGCAGGACAAAGTGCTGCGTCCTGCGCTCGTGAAAGTAGCGAAGAAACCTGATGATCAGAAGGCAGAAGTCAGAAGACAGAAATCAGAGACCAGTCAGTGAATCCCGAGTCACTTCTGTCCTCTGTCCTCTGTCCTCTGTCCTCTGTCCTCTGACATCTGTCTTCTGAACATTAGACATCAAGGAGGGCACAATGGCAAAAGTGATTGGCATTGATCTGGGGACATCGAACTCGGCGGCGGCTGTCATGGAACGCAATCGTCCGGCGATCATCCCGTCTGCGGAAGGGACGTCGGTCGGCGGAAAGGCCTTCCCATCGTATGTCGCTTTCACGAAGGACGGCCAGCTCCTCGTCGGGGAGCCCGCCCGACGACAAGCGGCGACCAACCCTGAAGGGACGGTCTTGGCTACTAAGCGCAAGATGGGGACCGACCATACGTACCGCATCTACGGCAAGGAGTACACGCCGCAGCAGATCTCGGCGTTCATCTTGCAGAAAATCAAGCGAGACGCGGAAGCCTATCTTGGAGATACCGTGCAGGAAGCGGTCATCACGTGTCCTGCGTATTTCGATGACAACCAGCGCACCGCCACCAAGGATGCTGGGGAGATTGCCGGCTTGAAAGTCCTGCGGATTATCAATGAGCCCACCGCGGCCTGCTTGGCGTATGGGTTGGATAAAGCGGGCAAGGAGCAGAAGATCCTCGTCTTCGATCTCGGTGGGGGAACCCTCGATGTGACCATCATGGACATGGCGCAAGGGGTCTTTGAGGTCAAGTCGACCAACGGGGATACGCAGCTTGGCGGGACCGACATGGACAACGCGCTCATCGACTACGTTGCGACCGAATTCAAGAAAGAGTCCGGGATTGATGTGCGCAACGACAAGATGGCGGTGCAGCGCATCCGCGAGGCGGCTGAGAAGGCGAAGATCGAGCTCTCCAACGTCATGGAGACCGATCTCAACCTGCCGTTTATCACCGCGGATGCGGGCGGTCCCAAGCACTTGACGATGAAGCTGAGCCGCTCGACGCTTGAGAAGATCGTCGAGCCGATCATCGATCGCTGCCGTGGACCGATCCAGCGAGCGCTGAGTGATGCTAAGCTCAAGCCCGCCGACATCGATCGGATCATCCTCGTCGGTGGACCGACCCGGATGCCGATCGTGCAGCGGTTCGTCGAGGAGACCGTTGGGAAGAAGGTCGAACGGGGTGTCGATCCCATGGAATGTGTCGCGATGGGTGCGGCGATCCAGGCCGCGATCATCAAGGGCGAAGTGAAAGATATCCTGCTCTTGGATGTGACCCCGCTGTCGCTGGGGATCGAAACACTCGGTGGGGTGTTCACGAAACTCATCGAACGCAATACGACAATCCCGACGAAAAAGAGCCAGGTCTTTTCCACCGCTGAAGACAATCAGCCGGCGGTGACGGTGCGCGTGCTGCAGGGCGAACGGCCGATGGCCGCTGACAATGTCGAACTGGGCCGCTTTGATCTGGTGGGGATTCCTTCAGCCCCTCGCGGCATTCCGCAGATCGAGGTGACGTTTGATATTGACGCCAATGGGATTGTCCACGTCTCAGCGAAGGACCTGGGGACGGGCAAGGAGCAGTCGATTCGTATCACCGCCCCGCAAAAGCTCGATAAAGCTGAGATCGAGAAGATGGTCAAACAAGCTGAGCAATTCGCGGAGGCCGACAAGAAGCGCAAGGAATTGGCTGAGGCACGCAACCAGGCGGACACGCTTGTCTATACCACCGAAAAAAGCCTGAAAGACCTCGGCGACAAGGTCAGCCAGTCAGACCGGTTGGCGATCGAGCAGGCCACGAACGAGTTGAAGGAAGCCATGAAGTCGGATGATGCCGAGCGGATCAAGCGGAGTAGCGAACAGTTGATGCAAGCCTCGCACAAGCTGGCTGAGGAGATTTATAAGAAAGCCCAGAGGACAGCCCGCCCCGGCGATGATGAAAAGCGGGCCGGGGAAGACAGAGGACAGAGGACAGAAGGAGCAAGACCCGAGGAGCCGGCCGGGAAGCCGCGCGGCAAAGACGACAAAGTTGTGGATGCTGAATTCAAAGTGGAAGATGACAAGTAGGTGATCAGATGACAGAAGACAGAAGTCAGATGTCAGAAAAGAGCGACGTGAAAAATAGAACCTGAAAAATAGAACCGGTTCTGCTCTGTCCAGGAAGTGCTTGCGGAAATCCAGGTCATGCTCTCCGTTTGGGAGCGTGGGTGGTCTGCTGGACGAGCGGACAAGCACATGCGCGAGCACGCTGCTCGAATGTCTGACGAGTTGTTAAGCTTAGCCGGGTTGTTGTAAGGTTGGTTGGTGCGATGCCGGTGACGAAGCGTGATTACTACGAAATCCTCGGCGTGAGCAAGAGCGCCTCGGTGGATGAGATCAAGCGCGCCTACCGGGCACTCGCGCTCAAACACCATCCCGACCGCGTGCCGGCTGATCAGAAGAAAGAGGCCGAGGAAAAATTCAAGGAAATTTCCGAGGCGTATGCGGTCCTCTCGGACAGTCAGAAGCGTTCGGTCTATGATCAGTACGGCCATACCGGCTTTGACCAGCGCTACTCCACCGAAGATATCTTCCGGGGCGCGGATTTTTCCAGCATCTTCGAGGACTTGGGTTTTGGCGGCTCGATCTTCGAGGACCTCTTCGGGAGCTTCGGCTTGTTTGGGTTTGGGACTTCGGGTCGTCGAGGGGAAACCCGTGGATCGGATCTTGAGTGTGAAGTTGAGCTGTCGTTTGAGGAAGCCGCCAAAGGGATCACGAAGACGCTTACCGTGCCGCGCCGTGAGGTCTGCTCCGAGTGTCGCGGGCAGGGTGGAAGTCGCACGACCTGTTCGACCTGTCAGGGGAGCGGCCAGCTTCGCCAAAGCAACAGCTTCATTATGATTGCCCGCACCTGCCCGAAGTGTCAGGGACAGGGCAGCACGCTCAGCAAAGCGTGCACGCAGTGTCGCGGAAACGGGCGGGTTTCCATCGAGCGCAAGATCCAGGTCAAAGTCCCTGCCGGGATTGAAAGCGGGATGCGGCTTCGGATCAGCGGCGAGGGGGAAGGCGGCACGCGCCCCGGCCCGCCGAGCACGAGAGCCGGGGCGGGCGGACGCGGGGATCTGTACGTCCTGATCACGGTCAGACCCCATCCGATTTTCCAACGAGAAGGATCGCATCTGCTCGTGGACTACCCCGTGCATATCGCCCAGGCGGCGTTGGGGACTGACGTCGAGGTACCGACCTTGAATGGCCGCGTCTCGATGAAGATTCCTGCTGGCACGCAAAGCGGCACGGTCTTTCGCGTTCGAGGCAAGGGGCTACCGGACCTGCGCGATGGGCGGGCGGGGGATTTACTCGTGCGGGTGGTGGTTGAGACCCCGATGAACCTCACGAGCCGCCAGCGCCAATTGCTCCAGGAACTAGCTGAGACATGCGGCAAAGAGACTCATCCCAAACAGCGCTCATTTCTCGCGAAGCTCAAGGAGCTACTTGAACGATGATCGTCGAGGTTTCAGAAGTCAGATATCAGATGTCAGAAGACAGAGGTCAGAGGACAGAGGACAGAAGTGACTCGGGATTCACTGACTGGTCTCTGACTTCTGACATCTGACCTCTGAACGACGATGCCAACCTATGAGTACCAGTGCCAATCCTGCCATCGCCGGCACGAAGCGTCTCAGTCCATCACCGCCAAACCACTGACTAAGTGCCCTCGGTGCGGCGGCCGACTGACACGACTCATCAGCAGCGGGAGCGGATTCCTGTTCCGCGGCTCAGGGTTCTATGTCACCGACTACCGGAGCAAACACTATCACGACGCCAAGAAACGCGACGAACAAGCCAAGAGCCCCCCATCTTCTTCGCCTCCCAAGACTGACAAGTAGGCAGTGGTGGGGACTCACCCTCGCCTACGCAAGCCTGGTGACGGTGCTCGCGGTCATTCCCACCGATCCGAGATTGTCGGCTGGGCAACTTGACAAGCCCCTGCATCTCTGCGAGTATCTCCTGTTCGCCTGGTGCGTGATTCAAGCTGCTCGGTCCTCGCAGTGGTCCCGACGAACCGGCGTGACCGCGGCGCTGATCGTTCCCGTGCTCTATGGCGCGTTCCTGGAAGGAATCCAAAGCCTGTTGCCGTATCGTTCAGCCGAGTTCCTCGACGTGGTGGTAAATACCGTGGGCACGCTGCTGGGGTGTTGGGCAGGTCTGCGGTGGCCGGCGGTGTTGAAGGGTGAGTCGTGATGCAGCGTCGATTCAGTGTCTTGGCGGTTGAACTGGCCCATCATCTCCCCTACACCATCATCAGCTCGCTGATCGCGATGGCGGTCGTCTGGTACTTCGGCACGACGCAGATCCAACGCTACGGCTCGGGGTGGGGCAGTGAAATGCGCTGGTCATTTCATGTGCTGCATCCGCTGCACGTCTGTTTGAGCGCGATCACGACGATCGCGGTCCTGTGGCACTTTGACCGCAAATGGGCCAAAACGTTTTTGTTCGGCGTGGGATCGGTGATCCCCTGCGCGATGTCCGACTACATCGTGCCGTTCGTCGGGGGGCGCATCCTGGGACAGCCGATGGAGCTGCACATCTGCCTCATCGATCATCCCACCCTCATCCTGCCGTTTCTGTTGCTGGGCATCCTCGGCGGGTTTTTGTTTGAACGGCGGCTGGCTGAAAGTTCCGTGTTCTCCCATGGGGCCCATGTCTTCATCAGCAGTTTGGCGGCCTTATTCTATCTGGTGTCGTTCGGCTGCACCCAGTGGCTGACGGATATCCACTTGGTGTTTCCGGTCCTCATGGTGGTTGTCACGGCGGTCTGGATGCCGTGCTGCCTCAGCGACATCGTCATTCCCGTCAGCGCCCTCCGCATCCATTCGCATGGTGGCGATCGCCCCCTTTCGCGCCCTGCGGTATAATTTGGAAGCGATTGGCGGCGATCTTGGCCGCGTGATCGCCCCCCCGTACGACGTGATCTCCCCGCAGCTCCAAGACCAGCTCTACGACGTGTCTCCCTATAATATCGTGCGGCTGATCTACGGCAGGCAGTCGCCGGCGGATACGCCGACCGAAAACCGCTACACGAGGGCGCAACACACCTTTGAGCAGTGGCGCAAGACGCGTGTGCTGGTTCAGGATGATGCGCCCGCCATCTACGTGTACGAGCATGCGTTTCACTGGGAGGGGGTTCGGGTTAGGCGGCTGGGGTTCATGGCGGTGCTCCAGCTCGACGACGCAACCCCGACGCAGGTGTTTCGTCACGAAGCGACGTTTGACGCCCCCAAGACGGACCGCTTGCGACTCCTGGAGGCGGTGCAGGCCAACCTGAGTCCGGTGTTTTGCATCGTGCCCGATCCCACCCACACCCTTCGGACGATGGTCGCGGCCTGGAGTCAACAGCATCAGCCCGTCGCGGTCGCGAACATCCCGCCGTACGTCGAGGGGCGCCCCCCCAGTGGGCAGGCCGGGACCTCCGACGGGTATACGATGCGGCTCTGGGCCATCACAGCGCCTGACCTGGTGCGTCATCTTGCGGAGGGGCTTGCGCCAGTCAGTGCCCTCATCGCAGACGGCCACCATCGGTTTGAAGTCGCGTTTGCCAACCGACATCGCTTTGGCGGGGTGATGACGTATTTTGCTTGGCTCGATGATCCGACGCTCATCATCCGGCCCATCCACCGGGTGGTGCGTCTGTCCCCGGAGGCGCGTGCGCCATGCCTGAGTCGTCTGGAGGCCGTGTGCACGTTGGCTCCTGTCTTGTCCCTGGATGAAGTGATGCGGTGGCTCGACGGGGAAAGGAAGCCGGGGCGGTTTGGGTTCTACGCGAGCGGGCGTCTGTATCAAGCGAGTCTGCGGGACGAGGCGTTGGCCCAATGGTTGCTGTATCCGTCGGTCCCGCTGTCCCTGGCGGGGTTGGATGTCGCCATGCTCCATCGACTCGTACTGCCTCAGGTCGACGGGACGCTCTCGTCGATGTCGAGCGCCGATGAGTTCCTGCGCTATACCCCAGCGTCAGCCGAGGCGATGGCCCTGGTGGATCACGGGGTGGGGGATTGCGCGTGGCTGCTTCGGTCGATTCCCATCACGCAGGTCTTTGCCCTCGCCGCGCAGGGGGTCACGCTGCCCCAGAAATCGACCTATTTTTACCCGAAGGTCCTCTCAGGATTGTGCATCAACCCGTTTGATCTCACCCCGCCTTTTTAAGCGGAAGACGCCCAAGCTTCCGGTGTGCTCAAAAGGGCGGGGTTCATTGACGTTAGCCGAACGGGTGTGTTACGATACTTCACTCTGCTTAAGAGGACTTGCACCCTCCGTGCAAGGGGCTTGTGGGAGCCTGGTGAGGAACGTGGGAGGCTCGGTGCCGTTTGTGCCGGGCAAAGGGGGCATCAAGAGGGTGATCCCCCCCCACCTGTCTTCCCGTCTTTGGCGGGATATCCAGGCGACTGACAGTGTGGTCGTCTACGCTGACAGACGGTGTTCCTCCTTCTTGAGAGGAATGACGCGACACAGAAATCGCTTGAGTGGGATCGCCACGAGCCGCCTGGATAGACAGGTGGGGGGATGAAGCTGTTTGGTCGGACGAGCCATTCACTCGCTCGCAACGCGAAGCGTGACATCCCTCCGGGTTTGTGGACCAAGTGCGAAGCGTGCGGGCAACTCCTCTACAATAAAGCCCTTGAGGAACACCTCAAGGTCTGTGCCAAGTGCGACTTCCATTTCCCGCTCACCGCGCATGAGCGCCTGGCGCTCCTGATTGACGCGGGCACCTTCGAAGAGTGGGATGCGGAGCTCGCCCCCTCAGATCCTTTGCGGTTCCAGGGTCCGCGCTCCTATGCCGAGAAACTCACAGAAGATCAGCACGCCTGTCAGATGCGCGATGCTTGCCTCACCGGTCTGGGGATGCTCGAGAGTCACCGGATCGTGTTTGGGGCGACCGACTCCCGCTTCATGATGGGCTCGATGGGCTCGGTGGTGGGAGAAAAACTGACCCGGGCCATCGAACGCGCCATGGAGGGGCGCTGGCCCCTCGTGATTGTCTCCGGATCGGGGGGTGGGGCTCGCATGCATGAAGGGATGTTGAGCCTCATGCAGATGGCCAAAACCGCAACTAGCCTCATGCGGCTCGATGAGGCGGGCGGCCTGTTCGTCTCCGTCCTCACCCATCCGACGATGGCCGGCGTGTTGGCCAGCTTCGCGACGTTGGGGGATCTCATCATCGCCGAGCCCAAGGCGTTGATCGGCTTTACCGGTCCACGGGTGATTGAGCAAACGATTCGCCAGAAGCTCCCGGAAGGATTTCAGCGATCCGAATTTCTCCTTGAGCATGGGCTCATTGACCTCATTGTGCATCGCCGCGATCTCAAGGCAACGCTGGCCAAACTCATCGACCAACTCACCTAATGCGGCCTTCGTCGTCGAACTTCAGACAGCAGACTTCCCCGGCCCGCCTCTTGCTCTTGCCGCCCGCCCCCCCGGCCCGCCTCGAACGATCGCCGGGGCGGGCGGCTGTCGCCGGCGTCGGGCCGGGGGGGCGGGCAGACATCAGGGAAAACGTTTTCCTGTCTGTCGTCTGTCGTCTGTCGTCTGTCGTCTGAATCATGGCCCAAGTCAGTCTTCGAAACGTCACGAAAATCTACCCCGGAGAGGTCGCGGCGGTCACAGACGTCAGTCTGGGCGTTGAGAGCCGCGAGTTTCTCGTCATTGTGGGCCCGTCTGGGTGCGGCAAGTCTACGCTCCTGCGGATGATCGCGGGGCTTGAAGAGATCACCTCCGGGGAGCTGTGGATCGGCAACAAGCTCGTCAACCATGTCCCGCCGAAGGATCGCGACATCGCGATGGTGTTTCAGAACTACGCGCTTTATCCCCACATGACGGTGTTTGACAATATGGCCTTTGGCTTGCGGCTTCGAGGCTACAGCCGGCGCGAGATCGATTCGCGGGTGCGCGATGCCGCGCAAATTCTCGGGATTGAACCGTTGTTGACCCGCAAGCCCCGTGAGCTCTCGGGTGGAGAGCGGCAACGTGTCGCGGTCGGTCGCGCCATTGTGCGCCGGCCCATCGCGTTCCTCTTCGACGAGCCCCTCTCGAACTTGGATGCCAAGATGCGGGTGCAGATGCGCACGGAGATCCGCAAGCTTCACCTGCGCCTCCAGACGACTATGATCTATGTGACCCACGATCAGACGGAAGCGATGACCATGGGCGATCGGATCGTCGTGCTCAACAAGGGGGTGGTGCAGCAGGTGGCTGATCCGCTGACGATCTACGAGCGTCCCGCGAATCGCTTCGTGGCCGGGTTCATCGGCTCCCCCCCGATGAATTTCCTGAAAGGCACGATTCAGCGGGTCAACGGGCAGCTCTACTTCCAGGAGGGGACGTTTCGCCTCCGGCTCGTCGAGGACATGGTTGAGTCCCTCCTGCCCTATGAAGGGAAGGACATGGTGTTTGGCATCCGCCCGGAAGACCTGTATGACAAGCTCTTTATTGCCGAGACGCCCATCGACAGCGCGGTGACCTCGACGGTTGAGGTGGTGGAGCCGATGGGCTCCGAAGTGTATCTGCATCTGAAGGCTGGGAAGCACGCCCTGGTGGCTCGCGTGAATCCCCAGGCGCGACCCGAAGTCAATCAGGATTTGGACATCGTGTTTGACATGGGGAAAGCCCATTTCTTCGACCCGGACACCGAGCAGACCGTCGTCTGAGCGAGGGGGTAGCGTAGGGTGCTGAAGCACCAAACACCAAATTCTCCGCCACACCAATTGGCGGATCCGCCATGCTGTATGGCGGACAAACAGTTTGGTCATTGGTGCTTGGTTATTGGTGATTGTTTGGAACTTGCCCGCCCCGGCGGACGCTTTCGGCGGGCCGGGGGGATTTGGTTATTGGTGATTTCGTGATGGTACGTGAGGCGAGAACGAGATGACCGCACGCCGTGGGCTGACCACGAAGCTGATCGGGTTGCGGGTGATCCGCATCCTGACGGTGTTGGCGGGTCTGGTGGTGTGCGGGGTGTATCTGGTGACCGTCGGGTCGGGGCCCTCGGTGCATCCCGCCTTGATTCACAGCCTCACGCTCCTCCTGATCGCCCTGACCGCCTATAGTTGGGTCGTGTTTCCGATCGCCGTGGCAGCGGTCTTCAGCCTGGTGGGAGGGCTCATGCTCTTAGGGGGGTGGGCGATCACCGGACGTGTCCTCTTAGGCATCGACCTCATTGCCTTTGTCATCTTGATTGGGATCGCCAGTTGGCAACAACGCCGGCGAACCCGTCGTCTCCTCCGGCTGACTCAACAATTGAACGATTTGGAGGAAGAGCTCTATTTGAAGGAGCAGGCCTCTCGGATCGCCCAGCAAACCCGCGAAGCGCTTGGGCACAAGCACCATCGGTATCAGCAATTGCAGACCATTGCGGAACGGCTCAGCCGCTTGGTGAAGCTCGAGGACGTTTGTCAGCTCGCGGTGGATCAAGCCTTTGAGCTCATCGGGAAATCCGAGGTGTGCATGTTGTTCCTCGTGGACAAGGACCGCCAGGAACTCGCGCTCCAGGCTTCCAGGAAACTCCCGAGCGCGCCCGCGATCCGCACCAAACATGGGGATCAGTTTGATCGCTACGTCCTCAGGACCCAGCGACCCCTCCTGGTCAATGATGTCCGTCGTGATTTCCGATTCAGCATCGTCGGGTCGGCTGAGCGCGTGATTGGCTCAGTGGTGGCCTGCCCCCTCCTGGTCGACCAGAGCGTGGAAGGCGTGTTGCGACTCGACAGTTCCCAGCCGTCGGTCTACACCCAAGATGACCTGCGGTTTCTCGACATCCTCCTTGATCTCGTGGATACGGCGATTACGAATGCTCGGCTGTTTGCGCAGAGCCAAGAACTGGCTCTGATTGATGGCCTCACCGGCCTCTATCGACGGCAACCCTTCGTCGATCAGCTCACCCGCGAGCTGGCCCGTGCCCAGCGAACGCGCGATCCTGTGTCCCTCCTCATGCTGGACGTGGACAACTTTAAGCAGTACAACGACACGTTCGGCCACACGGCAGGGGATGTCGTCCTGAAAACCATCGCGGACATCGTGCGCTCGACGATTCCACCGGATGGGATGTGCGCGCGGTATGGGGGGGAGGAGTTTGCGATTGTCCTGCCCAAGCTCGCTCGGGACCAAGGGGGGACGGTGGCGAACCGCATCCGGCAGGCCGTGGAAGAGACCGGTCGAGCGCTGGGGCTCGGCTTCAGCGCAGGCCAACCAGTCACGGTCTCGCTCGGGGTGGCGGTCTTTCCTGATGACGCCCAATCCGATACCGAGTTGATCCGACGCTCCGATCAACGGCTCTATCACGCCAAACACGCCGGAAAGAATTGCGTATGGGCCTCGTAATGGCATTGCGGATTGGGGATTGGGGATTGTGGATTGTCCTATTTCAATCCCTGCCCGCCACGATGGATCAGGGGCAGGCGGGCAAAATCCCTGCCCGCC
>CAYJTP010000001.1:0-110329 GCA_964373175.1 uncultured Planctomycetales bacterium | reverse complement strand
GGGGCAGGCGGGCAAAATCCCTGCCCGCCACGATGGATCAGGGGCAGGCGGGCAAAATCCAAAATTTTCTCATGATCACCGTAATCGGACTGTGGGGGTTGTCGATTGTGGCGGGGCTGTGCTGGCCCCGCTGGGTGGTCGCGGTCGCGACGGGGGCGGTGGTCGTTGCGTGGGGGTGGCTGCAGCCGCAACTCTTGAGCCAGCCGGTCGGCTGGTTTCAGCTCGCGACGTTGGGGATGACGCCATGGTTGCTCGCCGCCCAGCAGGCGATCCATTCCAAACGCACGACGCGTTTGCAAGCCACCGAAGCGGTGCGGATGACTCGCCTCCAAGAGGTGGCGCGTTCGTCCTTGCATCTGCAGGCCTCGAATCAGCGCCTGGAGTCCCAGATTGCTCAAATCACCGACCTGTACCATGTAACCAAAGAAACCAGTCGGGCGTTGCGGCTTGAAGGACTCTTTGACTTTTTCGTCGAGCTCGCCCCCCGGACGGTCGACGTTCAGGGGTTACGCCTCATCGATCTCTCGGAGGCTGCGACCCCGCCACGGATCTTTCGAGCTCGCCGAACCCCAGACGGTCAGTTCCTGACCGAGGAGGCCAGCCAGCTCCTGCCTCTTGAAGGCGCTATTGTCGCGCGGACGACCCAATCCGGACTTGCGTCAGTGGCGAGCGCCGCGGAGCTTGGCGGCGAGTGGCCAGAGGGGCTGTCCCATGTGGCGTGGGTTCCCCTCTGGGGCGAGCAACAACCGATTGGGGTGTTGATCGCGGACGCCTTGCCCAAGGAGCAACTCGGGATCCTCTCGATTGTCGCCAACCAGCTGTCCCTGCAACTGGCGCGGATCCATCTGTACCAAACCGTGCAGTCGATGGCGATTACGGATACGCTCACCGGGCTGTTTGTCCGTCGGTACTTCCTGGAACTCGCCGGTGAGGAACTCCTGCGGTCAACACGTCATGGGCTGCCCTGCACAGTGGTCATGGCGGATCTGGATTTGTTTAAGACGAAAAACGACACGTATGGCCATCTCGTCGGGGATACGATCCTGCGAGAGGTGGCCCAAGTCCTCCGCCGTCATCTCCGGGAAGTCGATCTGATTGCGCGCTACGGCGGGGAGGAAATCATCCTCCTCTTAATCGAAACCGGACCGGAACAAGCGCTCCCGATCACCGAACGGCTTCGACAGCTCGTCGAAGTGCAGGCCATTCGGGCCTATGATGAAGTGCTCAACCAGACCGTCAGCATGGGACTGGCGTGTTTTCCTGAAGACGGCCACACCCTTCAAGAGTTGATCGATCGGTCGGATCAAGCCTTGTATGCTGCTAAACGCGCGGGGCGCAACCAAATCATGCGCTGGTCAGAGCAGCTCAAGGCAAAACGCGCATTCGGCTCGGGGTTGGGAGCGGGGGGCTCGGAGTTGTTGTCCACCGCCCAAAGCCCAGACCCCTGAGCGTCGCGGCGTTGCGCAATGAAAGGACGCGCATGGACGGTGGGGGTGGATTTCGGCGGGACCAACATCAAGGTGGGTGTCGTGACCAGCCGGGGTACTGTCGCCGCGAAGGTCGTCTTGCCCACGCGCAACCATACAACCCCTTCGACGTTTCTGGATGGCGTGGCTTGCGCCATTGAGCGACTGGCTTCTACACTCGGACTCCGTCTGACGAGTCTTCAGGGGCTTGGGGTTGGCGCTCCTGGGTTGATCGATGGACAGCACGGGATCATTCACCGGCTCGTCAACATTCCCGGGGGGTGGCCGCGGGTGCCGCTGCGGCAGCTACTTGAACGACGGTTTCCGTGTCCGTGCGCGGTGGACAACGATGTCAATGTCATCGCCTTGGGCGAATGGACGTTTGGGGCAGGGCGGGGGACTCGTCATAGCGTCTACGTCACGCTGGGGACTGGCGTGGGTGGAGGGCTGGTCATTGACGGGAAGCTCGTTCGTGGAGCGTCAGGATCCGCCGGGGAAATCGGCCATATCACTATCCAACCAGATGGCCCAACGTGCGCCTGTGGAAATCGAGGATGTCTTGAGGCGTTGGTGGGGACCGCTGCGATCCTCAGGCGGGCCAGGCAGATGATTCGCACCCACAAGGGCGGGGCATTGGCGACGTTTGCGAACCGTAAAGATGGCCCGCTGTCACCCGAACTGGTCAGCCGAGCCGCTCGGGTTGGCGACCGAGCCGCTCGTGAGATTTGGCAGGAGGTGGGCTCCTACGTCGGCTTGGGGCTGTCCAAGGTCATCACTCTCCTCAACCCGGAACGGATCGTGATTGGGGGTGGCGTCGCCAAGGCCTGGCCTTGGTTTGCGCCGAGTCTTCTCAAGACCATTCGAGCCCACGCCCTGGAGGTTCCTGCGCGGGCCTGCCGGGTCGTGCAGGCGACGCTGGGGGACCGAGCGGGTATTATCGGGGGTGCGGTGCTTGTGTGGGAACAAGTCAAGGGTTGAGCCCCACGAGGATTTTGGATTGCGGATTTTAGATTGCGGACTGATCAAACAAACGCCCCGCAATTCGAACGGGGCCGAAGACGAGGTGAGGCATGAAAATCTTTTTAGATTCGGCGAATCTCAAAGAGATTGATGAAGCGCTGAGCTGGGGGGCGATCGACGGCATCACGACCAACCCGAGCTTAGTCGCGAAAGAGAACCGCGAATTCTTGCCGCTCATCCAGGACATCTGCCAGCGGATCAATGGGCCCGTGAGTGTTGAGACGACCTCGCGGGAGGCGGCTGGCATGGTGGAGGAAGGGCGGATCTTCTCAGCGATGCACCCGAATGTGATTGTCAAATGCCCGCTGACCAAGGAGGGGTTGAAGGCGACTCGCCAATTAACCGCCGGGGGCATCCGGGTCAACGTGACCTTATGTTTCTCAGCCTCCCAGGCGCTCCTCGCCGCGAAAGCGGGTGCCTATTTCGTCTCGCCCTTTATCGGTCGACTCGATGACATCAGTCACGAGGGCATGGCACTCATTCGCGACATCAAGACGATCTACACAAACTATCGATTCTCGACCCAAATCTTAGTGGCGAGTATTCGGCATCCCCTGCATGTCGTGGAGGCGGCTCGGATTGGGGCTGATATCGCGACGATGCCATTTCCCGTGCTGGAAGCCCTCATTAAACACCCGCTGACGGACATTGGGCTTGAGCGGTTCTTGAAAGACTGGGAGAAACTTCCGCCTCACGCCAAACAGTTCACATCTGCAGGACGTCCGACGACCACCCAGCAGATCTCTCAGCCGACCGCGGAGCGAGTGCCTTCGTGAGTTCGCGCAGGCTTCTCGCCCTCTTCATCGTGTGGGGCCTTGGCAGCTGGGCACCTGCGTGTGCCGCAGCGATCCAAGGTCAGGATGCCACGCAGCCTCACTGGGCTCAGGTCAAAACCCTGCTGGCGCGCGGAGCCTACCGCGAGGCGTTGGAAGAGCTCGAGATCATCTTCAAGCTCACCCCGAATGATCCGTGGGTTTCAACCTACCGGTCCCTGTGCAAGAAACGGTTGCAGACGGCTGGAGGGTTTGCCCAACTCACACCCGAGGAGTTGGCAGGGCTGCGAGACACCTTGCGTCGTGAGCAAGAGGCTCAAGCCACGGCGGCGGCTCACGCCAAAGCCCATGAGCGTGGAATCTCCAAAGAGCAAGCCGCATGGGATGCGCAGTTGAAGCGGTTGGAACGGGAAACGGCCCGTGAGCAGAAGCGTCAACAGCGTCACGCAAAGGCCGAAGCCATCCAGCGACGTCGTGCGGCCGAACGTGCGCTGCGTGAGCTCGCTAAGCCGTCGAAACCTCGGCCAGCCCCTGTCACTACTCCTCAGCAACCGCCGACCACCGCGTTCCCCGCACCAACCACAACGACCACCCCGCCAGCTCAACCATCACCGGTAAGTGCACGCCCAGCAGGTCTGGCGCAGCCAAAGGCATTGACCCCACCACCCCATGTTGTTGAACTCCAACCTGTGACGGTGCCAACCGCCGCGCCTGAGCAGCCGCCTGCGGGTGGTCCTGCGCCGGCTGAGCAGCCTGTGAGACCTCCTGGTGCGGTGCAGATCTTTGCCGACCAGCTCAGCTCCGTCCCCGAACGGCGATTAGCTGTCGCACAAGGCAATGTCCGCGTCCTCTTTGAGGACGGCCAGCTGACCTGCGACCAGGCGACGGTGTTTACCGACACCAAGGATGTCTACGCCAAAGGGCGCGTGCGGCTCGAACGCGGTCCCGAGGTCTTCCGCGGCGAGATGATTCACTATAACTTTGAGACCAAGAAAGGCCGGTTCTTGGAGGGGACCGCGTTTGTTGCGCCCTGGTATCAGCACGGGCGGGTCGTTGAACACATTACCCCGGGCGTTTTACTGGTCAAGCCGGGGTATCTCACCTCCTGTGAGCTTGAACCGCCGCATTTCCGATTTCAAGGACGAGAGGCGACCGTCTTTACCTCCGACAAGCTCGCTCGGGGTCGGAATGTGACGCTCGTCGTTGAGGAACTCCCGCTCCTCTACCTCCCCCGGCTTTCCGTGGCCGATCGCCAGTCGCCGTTCTTCATCATCCCCGGCAAGAAGAAACCCTGGGGACCCTTCGTCTTAATGGGCTATCGGTATGAGTGGCCCCCGGGCAATCGCGGGGCGATCCGACTTGACTGGCGTCGGTTTTTCTTGTGGGGGATGGGCCTTGACGATCAATTTGAAACCCGCAACTTCGGGAAAGGCATCGTCAAGGTGTACTTCGATAATCGCAATTTTACCGTCTCAGATCCTAAAGCGCAGTTGCCGAAGGGTGCCGCGTTGAAGCGCTATCGTGTCCTGGTGCGCCACAACTGGCCGATCCTCCCTGATACAACTGTGGTGACCGATTTCCAGAAGTTCAGCGATGCGAATTTTCGAAAAGACCTCTTATTCCGAGAGGAATATGTGGCCGACGATACCCCGGAGAGCTTCATCTCCATGGTCACCAACGACCCCCATTTCACCTTAAGCCTCCTGGCCAAGAAGCGGGTCAACCGGTTCCAGGGAGGGACGGAAGCGTTTCCAGAGGCGTCGATTAATGTCGTGTCACAACGAATCGGCGAGACCAATCTGTACACGAGCTCAGGGGCGAGCGTTGCCAATCTCCAGACCAGAACGGCCCATTCGGATGCCGACACGGATGTCGTCAAGGCGACGTGGTCACAAGGGTTCAGTTACGCCTTAAACCTCTTTCGGCCGATTCTGGTGACCCCAAGGGTCAATATCCAACAGGCCTATTACACCAAAGACAAGCAGGGGGGCTCTGAGCGACCTCAGGGGAAGCGGGATGTCGTCAGCGGGCAGTTCTCGACGGGGGCTGATGCGAGCCTCAAGCTGTTCCGCATTGTTCCGGTCTTGACGAATTGGCTTGGCCTGAATATCCATCAACTGCGCCATGTCCTCACCCCCACGGTGGGTTATAGCTACATCCATCCACCGACCGTCCCGAACGATCTGTTGAGTTTTGCCGCCGCCTCGGCTCCTACGAACCAACTCTCCTTTGGCATCGAGAACAAGCTGCAGACGAAACGCCCCGACGCGTCAGGCAACCCCCGGAGCGTCGACCTCGCCAGGTTCTTGACGTCGCTCCCCTACACCTTTCGCGGAATCGGGAACAAACAGGGCGGGCGGGTGGGGGATTGGTCGTTTAAGCTGGAGCTTTACCCGTGGCCGTGGATGCGCCTCGAAACCAATTGGTCCTACCCCAGCCATTTCCCCAAAGGGGTGCGGGACGAGCGGGTGACAGCATGGAATCTCGATCTCGTGATGGTGGGAGGAGGCCAGCAACCGTCCCAGGCCCAGCAGGTTCCGGGCATCCAAGCGCCTCCCCCACGACGCGCGTTCAAGGTTGGGCCTCACGCTGAAGGGGCTGTTGCGCTCTCGCTGCCGAAAGGCCAATGGTACCTCGGCCTCGGCCATCGCTATTCCTACAACGATAAGACCGAAACGGTCGCGGAATTCGATTGGCGGTTGAGCGAGAAGTGGCAGATTGGGATGTTTCACCGCTACACCTGGAAGGAAGTGGCCGGAAGCTCGAAGCGGTTTCACAATCTGCGAGAAACCCAGTACACGCTGACGCGCGACCTCCATGACTGGGTGGCGGAGGCCGTCTATCACGTCGATCGGGAATACGGGGAAGAGCTCTACTTTACGCTGACCTTGAAGGCCTATCCAGAGCTTCCCATCCGACTGGCGGAATCGTACCACCAACCCAAGATTGGTTCGCAGAGCAGCCCCTTCTCACCGGTGGCCAAGCGCTAACAGCAGGGAAATGGCCTTGTGGGTTCGTGGACGCTGCATTATAATAAACACTTCTGCAAGACGGTAGGGATCCTGCTTCCTTCCTGAACCCTGTGGTGAGTCGTCATGGATATTAGCATTGTGGGCGCCGGTCATGTGGGATTGGTGACGGGAGCCTGTTTTGCCGATTTGGGCAATCAAGTGGTCATGGTGGATCATGACCAGAAGAAGCTCACCCTCCTCAAGAAAGGGCAGGTCCCGTTTTACGAGCCCGGGCTGGAGGAGCTCGTCCACCGGGGCTTGAGTGAGAAGCGACTTCGATTGGTCTCCTCCATCAAGGAGGCGGCTGAGCAGAGTCTGGTCATATTTATTTGTGTCGGCACCCCGGCTCGCCCCAATGGGGAGGCCGATCTGTCCGCGGTGGAAAACGTCTGTCGCGAGATCGCCCATGCCATACGTTCGTATCGGTTGATCGTCGAGAAAAGCACGGTTCCGGTGGAAACAGGGGAGTGGATCAAGCGCACGATGCGTGTGGCGGCCCACCGCGGGGTCGCCTTCGATGTGGCCTCGAATCCCGAATTCCTGCGGGAGGGATCCGCGATCCAGGACTTCCTACATCCGGACCGTGTCGTCCTGGGGGTGGAAACCAAGCGGGCGAAAGATACGTTGGTGAAACTCTACAAACCGTTGCAGGCCCCCTTGGTCATCACCGATATCAAGAGCGCCGAACTGATCAAGCACGCCTCCAACTCATTTCTGGCCATGAAAGTCTCGTACATCAATGCGATTGCGCAGCTCTGCGATCGGGTCGGGGCTGATGTCGTTAAGGTCACTGAAGGCATGGGGCTGGACAAACGGATCGGCCGGGCGTTCTTGGATGCCGGCGTGGGCTATGGGGGCTACTGTTTTCCCAAGGATGTCTCCGCCTTTATCCGCATCGCGGAAAAACTTGGCGTCGAGATGCCCATCTTGAAAGCCGTTGCCCATGTGAACCAGGAGCAACGGGAACTCTTTGTGAAACAGATTGCCAAAAGCCTCTGGAATTTGAACAACAAGACGATCGGGGTGCTCGGCCTGGCGTTTAAGCCCAACACGGATGATCTGCGCGAAGCCCCTGCCATTGACATCATCCGCATGCTCCAGCAAGAAGGGGCGCAGGTTCGGGTGTTCGACCCCAAGGCCATGCCGCATGCCGATGGGGTGTTTCAGGGCGTGACGTTCTGCAAGGATGTCTATGATGCGGCGTGCGGCGCGGATTGTCTGGCAATTGTCACTGAATGGGATGAATTCAAGGGACTCGATTTCAACCGGATCAAGAAGCTGATGCGGCAGCCGTTCGTGGCGGATGGGCGCAATCTCTACGATCCAGCCGCCTTGCGGCGCCTGGGATTTCGCTATGTCGGTGTGGGTCGGGGGCCTATGGTGGAATGAGCCCGGCGCGCCTTCGCACTGCTAAACATTCGTCGGCATCTTCCCACCAGCCTACCAGCCTTAAGCAACTGGAGCAGCGGCTGCGCACGAAGACCGCGCGGATTGGCGTCATCGGCTTGGGCTATGTGGGATTGCCCTTGGCCGTCGAGTTTGCCACCGAAGGGTTTCGTGTCACGGGTATCGATCTGGACCTCAACCGTGTCACGCAGGTGAACGCCGGTCGCTCCTACATTGCGGATGTTGCCAGCGGGAAACTCACCCAGTTGGTCCGCTCGAAACGGCTCGCGGCGACAGCGACCTTTACCCAGTTGGCTGACCTGGATGCGATCATCATCTGTGTGCCGACCCCGTTACGAAAAACCCGCGAGCCGGATATCTCCTATATCCTCTCAGCCGCACAAGAGATTGCTAACGCCCTCCGCCCTGGCCAGTTGATCGTCCTTGAGAGCACGACCTATCCTGGAACGACCGATGAGGTGATCCTCCCGATGCTGGAGGCGCGAGGATTCACAGTCGGCCGCGACTTTTGCCTCGCCTTCTCGCCGGAACGGATTGATCCGGGCAATGCCCAGTTTACGACCCGGACGATCCCCAAGGTCATCGGCGGGGTCACACCCACGTGCTTGAAAGTCGCCCAGTTGCTCTACCGCCAGGTCGTCACGCGCGTTGTCCCGGTCTCCTCCACCAAGGTCGCCGAGATGGTGAAGCTGCTGGAGAACACCTTTCGAGCGGTCAACATCGGCTTAGTCAACGAGATTACCCTGATGTGTGACAAGCTCGGACTCGACGTCTGGGAGGTCATCGAGGCCGCGAAGACCAAGCCGTTTGGGTTCATGGGCTTTTATCCAGGTCCCGGGATCGGCGGACATTGCATCCCCTCGGATCCGATGTACCTCGCCTGGAAAGCTCGGCTTCACGGGTTTGAAGCGCGGTTTATCGAGCTGGCGGATCAGACCAATCGGTACATGCCGCACCACGTTGTGGAAAAAGTCGCGGCTGCGCTCAATGACCATCGCAAATCGCTCAACGGCTCGCGGATCCTCCTGCTTGGGCTGGCGTACAAGAAAGACGTCAACGATACCCGCGACTCTCCCACGTTTGAGGTGGCCCAGGAACTGCAGCGGCGTGGGGCTGAGGTGCGGTATCATGATCCCTACGTGCCCACCGTCCAGCTCAATGGTCGTATGGTCCGCTCCATGCCCTTGGAGGCCAGCCTGCTCAAACAGACTGATTGTGTGGTGGTGCTGACGAACCATTCAAATGTCGATTATGACCTTGTGCTGCGCCACGCCCCAGTGATTGTGGACACCCGCAACCAGTACGGTCGGGGACGTAGCGCCGCGCCTCATGTCACGACACTCTAACACAGTCCCAGGCCTTCGCTAGCATGGCCCGGTATCTGGTCACCGGCGGTGCCGGATTCATTGGGTCTCACATTGTCGAGCGGCTCGTCCGCGAGGGACACGCGGTCCGGGTTCTGGATGATCTCTCCACCGGCCGATCGGACAACCTCGCGAGTGTCCAGACCCGCCTCGAACTCATCAGCGGGGATATCCGTGACCGACAGGCTGTCCGACGAGCTGTGAAAGACATCGACTATGTGATCCACGAGGCTGCCTGGCGCAGCGTGCCCAAATCGATGGAGGATCCCTGCGGCTACACCGAGGTCAATGTGCTGGGAACCGTGAATCTCCTGGCGGCGGCTGTCGCGGCGAAGGTGAAACGGGTCGTGTTTGCATCGTCCAGTTCCGTGTATGGCGAGACGGACCGCGTCCCCCTACGAGAAGTGCAACCGGTGGCGCCGGTTTCCCCCTATGCGATGTCCAAACTGAGCGCAGAGCACTACTGCCAACTCTTTGCCCGCAGCTTCGGACTGGAGACGGTCGCCTTGCGCTATTTCAATGTGTTTGGTCCGCGGCAAAGTCTGGAGAACGAGTATGCGGTGGTGGTGCCGAAGTTCATCACGTGCTTACTGCGACACGAATCGCCACCGGTGCATGGGGATGGGCTGCAATCGCGTGACTTCACGTATATTGAGAATGTCGTCGAGGTGACCATTCGAGCCGCCACCGCGCCAGGCGTGAGTGGGGAAGTCTTCAATGTCGGCTGCGGAGAAAGCTACTCGGTCTTAGATCTGCTTGCTCAGCTCAATACGGTCCTGGGGCTGTCGATCTCGCCACAATTTACCCCGCCGCGTCCTGGAGATGTGCGTCGAACCCTCGCGGATATTTCCAAAGCTGCTCAGCACCTGAAGTGGCAGCCAACCGTTCGGTTTGCTGAAGGCTTGGCGCATACGGTGGCGTGGTTTCAAAACGGCTACGCTCGCACCGCAAGCCGCTGATCCTCCTCGGACCCCCATACGATGAAGATTCCCTTAGTGGACTTGAAGGCGCAGTACGCCAGCCTCAAACCTGCGATCGATGCGGCAATTCAGCGCGTGTTCGCCAAGGGACAGTTCATCCTTGGACCCGAAGTCGAAGCGCTCGAGCAGGAACTGGCTGCCTACTGTGGCACCACGCACGCCGTTGCCGTTGCCTCAGGGACCGATGCGCTGGAGCTGTCCTTGCGGGCTTGTGGGATCGGTCCCAACGATGAGGTGATCACGAGTGCGTTTTCGTTTTTTGCCACGGCGGAAGCGATTGTCACCATGGGGGCTATCCCGGTCTTTGTGGACATTGATCCGCTGACCTTTACGCTCGACCCTTCTCACCTGGAAGCCCAGCTGACCCCTCGAACCAAGGCTGTGCTCCCCGTCCACCTGTATGGCCACCCATGCGACATGGCCCCCCTCATGGAATTCGCCACACGGCACCATCTTGCGGTGATTGAGGACTGTGCCCAGGCGCTCGGCGCGCGGTATCGCGGTGTGCCTGTGGGGTCGTTTGGCCGTGCTGGCTGCTTCAGCTTTTATCCGAGCAAGCCTCTTGGGGCGTACGGTGACGGGGGACTGGTCGTGACTCACGATGCCGACCTCGCCGAGCGCCTTCGTCTGCTTCGGGTCCATGGCAGTCGAGAGAAGTACGTGCACGTCCTGCCGGGGAAGAACAGTCGCTTAGATGAACTCCAGGCAGCGATCTTGCGGGCGAAGCTCCCCCACCTCGAGGCATGGACCCGTGCCAGGCGGCAACATGCTCAGACGTATCGGGCGCTGTTCACCAGCACTGGCTTAACCGAGTGGCTCACCCTGCCAGAGGAACGCCCTGAGTGCTGGCACGTGTTTTCATTGTATGTGATCCGGTGCTCCCAACGGGAGAGGCTCTACGAAGGGTTAACCCAGGAAGGTATCGGTGTCCAGGTGGTCTATCCACTTATCCTCCCACACCAGCCAGCCCTCGCCTTTCTGGGCAGCCGGCCAGAGCGATACCCTGTGGCCGAACGCGCAGCTGCCGAGGTCCTGGCGCTTCCCCTCTATCCAGAACTTTCGAGTGCCCAGTTGCGTCGTGTGGTGGAGGACATCCAGCAGATTCTGGGGGCCCCGAAGGCCCAGAAAGCGTTTGACAAGGTTCCCTAAGTATGTTAATAATTGCTCACCGGTTGATAGTAATTTTTACTCTGCTTAAGGCCCTGGACTGACCAAACTTACCAGTAAACAACAGGCCGTGCTGGAGTATATCCAGCGCTATCTGGCGCAGAACCAGCGCGCCCCCTTTATCCGCGAGATCCAAGCCAACTGCCAGATCGCCTCGTACAAATCCGCCGTCGACCGCCTCAACGCCCTGGAACGCAAAGGCTTCATCAAGCGCACCTCGAACAAGCATCGGGGCATCAAGCTCCTGCATCGGTTCCTGGACTTCACGGTGACGCTAGAGCAGCCGTTCCTCGAAGCCGCTGAAGGAGGACCGCTGGCTTCATGAGAATCCTCGTCACCGGCGGGGCAGGGTTCATCGGCTCGCACCTGTGCGACCGGCTGATCGAAGGCGGCCATGAGGTGCTCTGCGTGGACAACCTGATCACGGGAAAGATGGACAACGTCGCCAACCTCAAGACCCACGCCCGATTCGCGTTTGTGCAACACGACGTCAGCAAACCGTACGAGCCGGATGGTCCTGTCGACTACGTCCTGCACTTCGCCTCGCCCGCCAGTCCACACGATTACCTCAAGTACCCGATCCAAACCCTCAAGGTCGGCTCCCTTGGAACCCTTAATGCCCTGGGGATCGCCAAGGCCAAGCAGGCCAAGTTCCTCTTGGCGTCAACTTCGGAGGTCTACGGCGATCCGCAGGTCCATCCCCAGCCCGAATCCTACTGGGGCCACGTCAACCCAGTCGGGCCTCGCGGCGTCTACGATGAGGCCAAACGGTTCGCGGAAGCCCTCACGATGGCCTATCACCGCGAACATGGCGTCGAGACACGGATCGCTCGCATCTTCAATTCGTTTGGACCCCGGATGAGGATGGACGACGGCCGCGCCATCCCCACCTTCATCACGCAGGCTTTGCGCGGGGAGCCCCTGACCGTCTTTGGCGACGGGAGCCAGACCCGCAGCTTCTGCTACATTGATGATTTGATCGAAGGCATCACCCAGCTTATGACCATCTCACACCCCGACCCAGTGAACCTTGGCAACCCCGAGGAGTGGACCATCCTCCGTCTCGCAGAAACCATTCTCAAGCACGTTCAGGGAACGAAGAGCAAGAGCCGGATTGAATTCCGGTCACTCCCGCAGGACGATCCGAAGCAGCGTCGCCCTGACATCAGTGTGGCCAGGAGAACGCTCAAAGGGTGGGAGCCGAAGACCACGTTGTCGGACGGCCTCCAGCGCAGCATTGCCTGGTTCGCCCAGTCCCTTGCGTCGGTGGTCCGATGACTGTGCGTGCGGCCGCCCCAAGAACCACACGCAGATCTGCAGATCGCGCCGAGACAACAGCGCCTGTACGCCTGGCGGTGATTGGGTGTGGGGACTGGGGCAAGAATCTCGTGCGGGAGTTTCACCAATTACCCGGGTCCGAACTCGTCTATTGCTGCGACATCCTGGACGAACGGCTGGACGCCATGCGGCGCGCATTTCCTAAGGTTCGGTATGTCAAGACCACCGCCCCCATTTTTTCAGACGAATCGATCGAGGCGGTGGTGATTGCGACCCCAGCGGTGACCCATGCTCAGTTTGGCCTGCAGGCACTCGAGGCGGGCAAGCATGTGTTCATCGAAAAACCCGTTGCGCTCCTGTTGGCTGATGCAGAGCAGTGTATCAAGTTGGCCAAAGTGCAATGCCGGTGCCTGATGGTTGGCCATCTCTTGCGATACCACCCCGCCTTTCTAGCGCTCAAGCGCTTGGTGGAATCTGGTGAGCTCGGGACGGTGCACTACATCTATACGCAGCGGCTCAACCTCGGGCAGATCCGTAGAGATGAGAATGTGCTGTGGAGCCTTGGCTCTCACGATGTCTCGATGATTCTCGATCTGCTCGGGGAACTGCCCGTTGCTGTCGCGGCGCACGGCGCGTGCTACGTCCAGGAGAAGGTTGAGGACGTCGTCTTCGTGACGCTGAAGTTTTCAGACGAGCCACTCGCCCACATCCACCTGAGTTGGCTCGATCCGCACAAGATTCGCAAGGTGACCGTGGTAGGCAGCCAGAAGATGGTGACGTTCGATGACATGGAGCCGACCGAGAAGCTGCGCATCTACGATAAGGGGGCGATGCGTGATTATGATTCGTACGGTGACTGGTGGATCACGCTGCGCAGCGGTGACATCCGGATTCCCCGCATCGACTTGACTGAGCCGCTGAAGCTTGAGTGTGAACACTTCTTGGAGTGTGTCCGCCAAGGGAAGCAACCGCTCAGCGACGGTGAGGGCGGCTTGCGGGTGCTGCGGGTGCTGGATGCGGCCCAGCAGTCGATGGATCGTGGAGGCGCATGGGTCAGGCTCTGAAATCTGCCAAGCAGGCGGTTATGATTCATCCCACGGCCGTGGTGGATCTTGGCGCGGTGATCGGACCAGGGACGCACGTGTGGCATTTTTCGCACGTGATGGGCGGTGCGCGCATCGGTCGTGACTGCCGGCTAGGGCAAAACGTGTTGATCGGTAAGGGGGTCAGTATTGGCAACCGGGTGAAGATCGAGAATAACGTGTCGATCTACGCGGGGGTGACCCTGGAGGACGACGTCTTCTGCGGTCCTTCGGCTGTCTTTACCAATGTGAAGGATCCCCGCTCAGCGTTCCCCAAGGACCCGGCGACGGGATACATACCAACACGTGTCCGGCGCGGAGCGAGCATTGGCGCGAATGCGACGATCGTCTGCGGCCTGACGATTGAGGAGCAGGCATTCATCGGAGCCGGTGCGGTGGTCACGCACGATGTGCCGGCGTTTGCACTGATGTACGGTAACCCGGCGAGACTTCAGGGATGGATGTGCGTGTGTGGGCAGCGGCTTCCGTTTACACCGGTAGTCTCCCATGCCACTGGACGCTGTGCACGCTGTGGCCGGCGTTTCGAGCAGACTGGCCAAGAGGTCAAAGAAATCGTGCGAAAGCAAGCCGCCTCTTCATCTAAGCCAGCGAGCGCGATTCTTTGAAGTGGCTCTCTTAGCCAGCTCCTGCAGCACGTGATTCCTCCCTGTCGTGACGTACCGTGTAGTAAGGAGCGGTTGAAGAACACCAGATGAACGTGCTCCAGATTGGGTTAGGCGGCTTCGGCCAGGTCCACCTGAAGGCGTGGCTTGAGCTTGGCTACCGAGAGTCGTTGTGGGTCGCAGAGGTGTTGCCCAAGCGGCACACGTGGGCTGTGGCATGTGGGGTTCCGCGTGAGCGGGTTGGTGTTGACTTCCGATCCTGGTTGCCAACAGTGGACGTGGTGGACATCGTGACGGCGACAGATACGCACGGAATGCTCTGCCGTGAGGCACTGACCGCTGGCAAGGATACGTTCATTGAGAAGCCAATGACGATGACGGCGGCCGAGGCGCGGGAACTCAGCGAGCTGGTTGCGCAGACCGGCCGGATCGTCCAGGTCGGCTACTACTATCGTGTCCATCCGATCGCGCAGTGGATCAAGCAGCAGCTCGCGCTGGGGACGCTGGGCGGCCTCCGCTATTTCTCAGGACGGTTCATGGGATTTAAGCGTGCGCGGACCGACGTGGGCGTCACGCACACGGATGCCATCCACTTCATTGACTTGATCAACTGGTTGCTGGCGGCCGAGCCTGAAGAGGTCTTCGCCGTGACCCGCGATCACTTGAATCGTGGGTTGGAAGATCTGTCAGTCGTGCTGCTTACCTACCCCAATGGGGTGCTTGCTCACGTGGAGTCCGGCTATATTCAGCCTGGTCGGTGGAACGACCGTGTCGTTCCACACGCCAAGACCACCAAAGAGCTCGTGGTCTGTGGGTCAAAGGCGACCATCGAAGCGGATGTCGAGACTGGGACCGTAGAGTTGTTTCGCGTGCACCATGCGTTGCGCGAGGGGGTATGGCAGTTGGTCAATGAGGGGGGTATTCGGCTGAACCTGCCGAGCCTAGGCCCGGTGGATCAGGTGAAGCTCGAACTGGAGTCGTTCCTGCGATGCGTCGAGACGCGAACGACCCCGGAAGCCAATGTCGTGGACAGCGGTGTGCGGCTGGCCGAGGTCATGGAAGCCATTTACCAGTCGTCGGCGCAACGACGCGTGGTCAACCTCTCGCCAGCGCTAGCCAGGAGCGGAGGAGGAGCGGACTGAAAGACATCTCACCCAGTGACCTAGAGCACAACCTTCCCTTGGCAGCCCGGCGAACCCCAACCCACAAGACGATCGTGACGGTTGGCGGTCACGCGATAGGCGCTGAGACCTTCACGGTGATTGCTGGCCCTTGTGTGGTCGAGAGTCGCGCGCAGATCCGTGAGATTGCCCACCGCGTCAAGGAGCTTGGGGCGCAGATGTTGCGTGGCGGGGCGTTCAAGCCGCTCACATTTCCGTATCGGAACACCACAATGTTTGAATTGCGTGAAGAAGGCCTGCGGTACCTGCGCGAAGCCGGGGACGCCGCAGGGTTACCGGTCGTCACGGAAGTGATGGATGTGCGGGTGGTGGAAGTGGTGGCCACCTATGCCGACATGCTGCAGATCGGCTCGCGCAACATGCAGAACGTTCCGCTCCTTGAAGCCGTTTCGAAAATAGGCAAACCCGTTCTCCTCAAGCGCCACTTTGGAGCCAGCTTGCGCGACTGGCTCGGGGCCGCTGAGTATCTCCTCGCTGGCGGCAATTCACAGGTTGTTTTGTGCGAGCGCGGCATCGTCGCGCCTCATACCCATGCGCCTACGTCGCGCTTCATCGTGGACCTCCAGGTGGTTCCCGCGGCGCAAGAGTACACGCACCTCCCCATCTTGGTTGATCCGAGTCACGCAACGTTTCGACGGCCGTATGTCGCCCCCGTGGCGCGCGCGGCCCTGGCGATTGGTGCCGATGGGATCTTGATTGACGTCCATCCAACACCGGAGCAGGCAGCCGTGGATCCCCTGCAGGCGTTAGACTACGGGGCGTTTGGGCAGCTCATGCAGCAGCTCGAAACGATGGCTCCCGCTGTTGGACGGAGGCTGACGGCTGGGCTGGTGAGGGTTGCATGACGACCACCCAGGACACGTGGCTTGAGGAACTCCAGCGGCTGGTGACCAACCCGCTTGACGTGGCGGCACTGCAGGGCAAGCGCATCGCCGCGATCCTGGGCGATACGCCCTCGACGTATGCGAAGAGCCCACGCCTATGGAACGCGGCATTTGCCGCGCTTGGCCTTGAAGCGGTCTACGTTCCCTTCGACGTCTCGCAGGATCAGTTGTCTCAGGTCATCCAGCTACTGCGGTGCAGTGACGCCTTCTTGGGCGGCAGCGTGACAGTGCCCTACAAGGTGGCCGTGATCCCTTTGCTGGACGAGCTCGACCTACTGGCTGAACGTATCGGCGCCGTCAACGTCATCGCCCGGGGAGCAGATGGGCGGCTTGTAGGCTACAACACCGATGGGCTGGGCGGGCTGCGCGCCTTGACTTCGCCGGCTGCTGGCGGCAGCCAGCCCCTCTTCTCAGATCTCTCCCGTGCGCGTGTGCTGTTACTGGGAGCAGGGGGTGCGGCTCAAGCGCTGGCCTTCTATCTCTGGGACCAGATGCTGCAGGGCGAGCTGATCATTGCGAATCGAACGCAACCCCAGGCGCAGCATCTAGTGGAGCGTCTAGCAGGGACGCGGTCCGGACGGTTGACCGCAATCGATGAAGGAATGATCGTCCACCACCTGCCTCAAGTGGATCTGGTCATCAACGCGACGGTAAAGGGACAGGGGGGTATCCGAAAGTTGCGGGACGGTCGGTGGACTTGCTTGGAGCCATATTCCGCGCTTGGGCCGGCCCATCCTGAAGTCCTTGCTGGCACCCCGGGAGCAGAGGATGTGTTCCGTGAGGACTGGTATTGGAAGTCCGTCGGAGACATCCAGCGTAATCAGGAGGTCTCGCTGGTGAGCTGCAGTCGGTTGCCTCGTACCACTGTCTGCTACGACATCATCTACAGTCCCTTGGAGACGGTGTTCCTCCGCCATGCCCGATGGAGCGGGCATCCGACGTTGAACGGGCGGATGATGAACCTCGCGCAGGCCGCTGAGGCCTTCACGCGTTTCGTCTGCCGGCCATGGCTTCGTCAGTTAGGCCTGGATCATTCCACCACGCACGAACGGGTGCTCTGTGCGATGGCGACCGAGTGGGATCGATGAGCACACCGCGGCAACTCCTCGCTGAACTGATGATTGAGCAGCAGGCGCCTGAACGAGGACTACGACTCATCGAGTGGGCTGTGGAGTGCAAGGTTTCTGGTGTGGTCATCCCACGGCGACCATGGGTTTCGAACCATGTGGCACAGCAGCTATGCCAGAGCGCGAGGGCCTGTGACCTTGATCCCTACCTCGAAATCTCGAGCTCCGACGATCTGCATCAGCCGCTACTCCGTGATGCGGCAGGCTATCTCCTCCGTCCCAGAGACCTTCAGGGCTTCCAGTCCCTCCTGGCGCTTCGAACCTGCCAGAAGCCGATGCTGCTGCTCATCGACAACAATGCTACAGTTGACCTCGACCTGGGGCCGGTTGACGAGCGGTTAGTCCATCTGGTCGTCATCGTCATGAACCGCGGCGAGCGGCTGTCGGAGTGGTTCAGACTCAGACAACAGGTTCGTGAGCTCGGATGGGGCGTGGGCTATTCTGATGAGTTTCCAGAGCCGTGGCGAGCCCTGAACGGGGCATTGGCCGGAGCCGAGACGATTTTGAAGGGATTGACCTTGAACCGAAGCCTTGGAGGACCTGAGCACCAGGGAAGCCTCTATCCACATGAGTTCGCGCGGCTGGTCACCTACGTGCGGGAACACGAGTCGCTGGTTTCCACGTTTCAGCAAGGAGCAGCACAGCTGGCTGCGGTTCCCCAGGGCGAATCGCCGCTGGCGTTTGCGCCAAGCCTAGTTGCCCGACGGTCCCTACGAGCCGGCAGTCGTTTGGCCTCGAGCGACGTTGAGATGGTGCCTAAGCTGAAAGGCTTCACGCCTGCCATGACGGCTCGCCTGGAGGGCGCGCAGTTGCTGTATGACCGCGAGCCCGGCGAGCCCATGACCTTCGGGATGGTGGTTCCGTGGACTGTGAGGAGTTCGGGGTTGCCACTGGAGATTTCCGTGGTCATTCGGACCAAGAACGAAGCCGGATGGCTGCGTCGCTCGCTGTGGGCCCTCCTCAACCAGCAGCGGCCGCCGAAGGAGATCATCGTCGTGGACAACGACTCGTCGGATGAGTCGGTAGAGGTCGCGCGCCAGTTCGAGTGCCGCGTCCTCACCATGCGTGATGATGAGTTCAGTTTCGGCCGCGCCCTCAATCGGGGCATTGACGCCGCGCACTGCCCATGGGTGGTCAACCTGTCGGCCCACTGCATCCCGGTCCACGACCGGTGGCTCGAGGGCTTCGCATGCGAACGGGCGACGGGCTATGGCCGACTCCCATTTGTGGCGGCTGCCTATGGCCGACAAGAGCCGATGCCCGATACGAGTCATTTTGATAAACGGGACTTATGGACGACATTTGGAGCAGAGCGGCGCATGCAACATGGGCAGGACTACTTCTTCCATAACGCGAACTCGATGATCTGCAAGGCCGTGTGGCAACGAATCCCGTTCGACGAGCAGCTCAACGGTGTTGAAGATCGAGATTGGGCAAAGAAGGTGCTGGCGGAGGGCCACCAGATCGTGTACACGCCGCTCGCCAGCGTGTACCACTATCACGGGATCCACCAAGGCCGTGACGAGCGGCGGGCACAGCGTGTGGCGCGCGTCATCGAGCTTATCCATGAGCGACCCCACGTCCCCACCGCTGCGTCCGTGAGTTCCCTGGAGGGGTGATGCCAGCCGCGCTGCCAAGGACAATCGCGATCATCGGGGCACGGGCCGGTTCAAAGGGCTTGCCGGGTAAGAACCTGCTGCCGATCGGCGGCAAACCCCTCCTAGTCCATACCATCGAGCACGCGAAGGTCTCCGGGGTGTGCGATGTCGTGCTCGTGAGCACCGAGGATGAGCGTGTCGCCCGCATCGCCCGCGACGCTGGAGCTGAGGTCCCGTTTCTTCGTCCGCGCGAGCTCGCTGAGGACTCTGTACCTGCCGAGCCCATGCTCCAGCACGCCCTCGTCACGTACGAACAACTGCGGGGAATCACGTTTGACATCGTCGTGTACCTGCAGACGACGGACCTGTTCCGGACGCCGGACATAATCCGGGAGTGCGTCCATCGGCTTGCGGCTCATCCCGAGTTGGAAACCGTCTTCTCAGGGTACAAGACGCACAAAAACTACTGGCATCGGACGCCGGAAGGTTTCCAGCGGCTTGCGCCAGAATTAGCGACCTATACCTCCCGGCAGAGCCGCAAGGCGTACCTCTACCGGGAGGATACCGGCGTGGCCTGCGCCACCAGAGCGTCGCTCATCCGAGCAGGCCAGCGTGTGGGCTCGCGCGTGGACATTGTGGAAACGAATGATTTTCGCACGTCAATCGATATCCATACCCCCTTGGATTTCTGGCTGGCGGAACAGCTGTTGCGTTATCCGGAGGCACCCGCTGCCCCGCTACTGTCTGGCAATGGCGCCGGCGGCACTGATCTGAAAGAGGGTTGGCTTGGGGACGATGTGAAAACGTGGTCTCAGAACATTCGGAATGGGTACGCAAGGGCCTTTATCCTGTTTGCTCTCCACGAGACCGGTGTCTTCGAGGTGCTGCGCCGCAGCGGTCCCAAGACCGTCAAAGAATTGGCCGCGGAATGTGGACTCAACACGTACCTCTTGGATGGCGTGCTGCACTTCCTCGCCTTTGCCGACCGCGTGCTGCAGAAAGAAGGGGACCGATTTGCCCTCACCGACCGCGGCGAGTGGCTCTTCACCGATCCCGTGCTGGCCATGTCCTTTGGAGCGGTCGGCGCCTATGCGTGTCTGCTCTACGAACTCGTGCCCGCACTACGCGAGGAAAAGCGCTACGGCGTGGGTTTCGTCCGCCGAGGGGATTGGCTGGCCCGCGGCAGTTACTACACGGGCAAATCAAACTATCCCTGGGTCGTGTCAGAGCTGACCAAGCGGGGTGTGCGGACGTTCGCTGATCTCGGCTGCGGATCTGGCGAAACGCTCATTGCCTTCTGTCGGTTGGATCCGGCTCTTCGGGGTATCGGGATCGACATCTCAGAGGAGGCGCTTGAGGAGGCCCGGCGCCGTGTAGCAGAGGCCGGATTGACTGACCGCATTCGGCTGGTCAAGGGCGATTTCACCCGACCAGAGACGTTTGCCAGCGAGGTCAAGGAGGTTGGTGCCTTCAACGGCATCATGTCCTTCCATGAGTTCCTGCGAGATGGCGAAGAGCCGGTCGTCCAGCTCTTTGCGGGGCTCAAGCGGCAGTTCCCCGGGCGGTATATCTTTGTCGGGGAATTCAACCGCCTGTCGGATGAAGAGGTTAAGGCACTGCCGTTTCCGGACCGCATCCATCCGCTGTTTTACCAGTACATCATCCATCCCCTGACGTGGCAGGGCTTGCCAACCACGACGGCGCGCTGGTTATCGATGTTTGAACGGGCTAGGCTTGAACTCCTGCACGTGAAGGATGACTTTCCGTTCCGGTTGGTCGAATACATCTTGCGGACGTGATGGGGAATCCCTCGACCGGTGAGTTCCGCAGCGCCCAGGAGCGCTGGACCACGTGGGCTCGCTATCAGATGCCCTATGCAGCATTGGCGTATGCGTATTTCCCAATTACCTTGACGAAGCGCGTGCTGCTGCACCCTCGTCGCGCTGTGCACGATCTGATGGTCCGTCGGTTTTGGGATCAGTGGGGGTGGTTGCCGGCAGAGCTCGAACAGTATGATGGGACCAAACCGCTGTGGATCCATATGAATTCTGGCGGTGAGGTGATCATGGCGCAGTCCCTGATTCGCCAATTGGAAGCGGGAGGAGACCCGTGTTATTTCTCCACCGATTCGTACGATGCACACGGGCTGCTCCGCCAGTGGTATGGTCCAGGGCGGGTGGCATTCCCACCTTGGGATACCTCACTTCCAGTCTCGCGCGTGGTCCGCCGGTTGAATCCTAAGGCGTTGGTGTTTGTGGCGAATGCCTATTTCCCAACGCTCCTCAAGCATGCGAAGCGGCGAGGGGTGACAACGGTGCTGGTGAACGCCGTGCTTACTCGGAATGTGCACGTGGCGAACCCGTGTTTGCGACGTTCGCTCGCCTTGGGCGTCCACCGCACGCTCGATGCCATCGCGGTCCAAAGCGAAGCCGATTACGACGCCTTTCGTTCGCTGGGGGTGCCGACCGATCGGTTGGCCGTCACAGGGAAATTGGAAGGGGATCTGAGCCATCTCCAACTCTCTCCAGCGGAGCGTCAAGCGCTTCGGGGTAGCCTCGGCCTTCGAGAAGAGGATCGCGTCATGATTGCTGGGAGCCTGCCTCCAGGAGAAATTGGAACCATGCTTGAGGCCTTCAGCCTGATCCGGGCGAGCCTTCCGAGCAGCCGGTTGATCATCGCGCCACGCTGGCTTCACGACGTTCCCGCAATGGTGGGACGGGTCAGGGAACATGGCTTCAGGGTCATGACGCGAACCGCGGTGGCCCAACATCCTACGCCAGAGTTGGGGCGGTACGACGCGTTAGTAGTGGATACGTTTGGGGAGCTCCGGACGATCTATGGTGCGGCCGATGTGGCCGTTATTGGGTCCAGTCTTGTCCCAATCAATGAACGGAGAGGGGGCCATAACCCCCTAGAGCCATTAGCGCACGGGGTGCCACCCCTCTTTGGCCCCCATATGAATCTTTGGCGAACCGCCACTACGCAGTTGTTGGAGGCTTGGCCAGGGCTTGAGGTGGATTCACCCATGACTCTGGCGAGCCGAGCGGTTGACGTTCTGACCGGCCACGCTCCACTTCAGGCGATTCGGACTGCCGGGGCTCGCCTGATCCAACAGGAGAGCGGGGCGGTTGATCGCACGCTGGCATTTCTCGCACGATGGCTGGAAGGGCGATCATGCATCTGAACACGGTAGCGATCATCCCGCTCCGGGGCAGTGACCCGGAGGCCCAGATGACACCAGAGTCCCTGCTGTGTGGAAAACCGGTGCTCACCTACACGATTGAGGCCGCACGTCAGGCGACATGTCTGGACCGGATTCTCGTCTCTACGGATAGCGCCGTGGTCGCGGAGGTGGCCAGGGGTTACGGGACGGAGGTCCCCTTTTTCCGACCACCCCACCTCGCGGCTGCAGGGGTGCCGATGATTCAGGTCCTCCAACATTGCCTCCAGTGGCTCGAGCAAGAGGACTCTTACCCGGTGGATATTGTGGTCTTGCTCGAGGTGACGCATCCGATCCGGCCACCAGGGCTGATCGACGATGTCGTCGAGGTGCTTCAGACAGAAGGATTGGATACGGTCTTTGCCGCTCGGGAGGAGCGCCATCGCTTCTGGCGGTTTTCGGAAAACAGCCTCGAGCAGCTCCACCCTGAGGAGGGAGATCATACGCGTCATCAGGTGCAACCTACCTATAAGGAGTTGGCGGGGATGGCGACCGCCATTCGAGCCGACATCGTTCGATCTGGTAGACGGCTTGGAGATCGAATCGGGTTAGTTCCAGTCCGGGATGTGAGTAGCCAGGTCGATCTCCATGACGAGGATGGATTGAGGCTCGCGCAGGCTCTCCTACAATTGTGTGGCTCAGGAGAATACAGCCGATGAAGGACGTCCCGTGTCTTGTGTGTGGTTCCTGGGCGGCGGTGCCGGTCTACGTGCTGCGCCGGGATGCGTACCTCCAGCGATTGGGGCTGGAACGGGCCCGCGTAGTGAAGGTGATGTGTCAGACCTGCGGATTGGTGTACTCTCGGCCGCAACTGGAGCCTGGGGAGTTAACACGACTCTACGAAACGTTGCGGGCGGAAGACACCCCAAGTGAGGAGCACCTGTGGTGGAAGGGGCGTCAGGCCGAGGAAGATTTTCACTGGGCGGCTCCCCATCTCAGGCAGAGGGGGAGGGTGCTGGACATTGGTTGCTCCGAGGGTTCCTTCCTGTTGAGATTTCATCGGCTGGGATGGGAGACGTGCGGCATCGAGCCCTCCGCCTTTGCCCGGTTTGGGCAACGGGCGTACGGGTTGGATATCCGGCGAGGGACTTTCGAGGAGGCGTCCCTGCCTCCAGGGAGATTTGATCTGGTGGCCGCCTTGCGGGTGTTGGAGCATGTCTCTGACCCCTGCGCCTTTCTGACGCGGGTGAAGACTCTCTTGAGACCGGACGGACGGTTGTATCTTGAAGTCCCCAATGCCTGGAAGCCTCGCCACCACCTGGGCGAGTTCCTCGGGGCCCAGCATTTACGGCTCTTCACACGCCCATCGTTTTTGTCCCTGCTGGGACAGGTTGGATTTTCTTCTTGTGTTGTGGGGGATGAAGGAAGAGGCTTACGGGTGTTGGCGAAGGCCGCCCCTCCGGTCGAAAGACCTGCACTGAACCTGCAGGGCTCGAACCATGCTGTGGCCAAAGCCAGAGCTCTGCGGCTGGTTTTTTGGAGGTATCAGATCACCTATTTCTACAGTTCGACGTTGAAGCACAGGGCACGAAGGAGCCTCGATTGGGTTCTCGGGCCCCAACGCGCGAAGGCGTGTGTCGCGTGGGCAAAAGCGTTCAGCAGAGGTGCCGTGAAAAGATGACCACCATCTCGATGCAGCGATCAACGGAGCTCAACGACGCGGATCGAATCCAGGTCGAATCACTGGGAAGCGATCTCTTTGGGGCGGTGAGTCGGTACGTGGCCCGAGGCAGCTCCTGTCTCCCCGTGTTGTGTGCCGATGGGTTTGACACCCATCTGTTATGCACCTACTGCCATGCAGTCTGCGATGAGACATTTCGGGAACCCATGCTGTTTCACGCCATGGTCCTCGATAAGGGTTCGGCCCACCTGATTCGGGTCCGCCTCCCCTACCATCAGAGCCAGTGCCTGTCGCTCGAACCCCTGCTGAACAAGTCGGATCTCCGCGGTGTGTGTTTTGCCTGGACGGAGCGTGAGGGGTATCCAGCAGGTTTTTGCGTGGACCATCACCGGCTGGCACCCATCTTTTACGCATGTTATCAGAGCAGGCGTATCCGGCGGACGCTTGATTGTGTGCACTCCAGTGCCTCGCGCAATAACTATGCGCGGGAACGGATCTTTTGGGTGCCCAAGGACGGAGCGCGCGTGACCGCCATCGTGTGTGCCCCTTGGGATGCGTACCGGCACAGGCCAACACGGTTGACCTATACGTTCGGCCTGAAAGAAGGGTCAGCCCCATGGAGGTACGTGACCCAAGACGTCGCGTTCGTTCCCAGTCTCTGGGTCGACCTGGGCGAGCTGTTTGAGGTGGAATTCAAGACGTCGTCGCGCTACCTGTACTTCGTCCGAGGTCCGAAGGGGAAAGGGTGGCTCCTGACCCAGACGACAGACGATTTTAATCTCCACCACCTCTAAGGATGGAAATTTCCAAGGATTGGCTCCCATTCAACTTCCAGATCCATGAGGGGATGAGAACCGTCTTGCGGTGTGATGAAGGGCAGCGATACATGGTCCTTCTTCGGGCTCGTGATGAGCAGGGTCGGGTCTTCAAGGAACACGTGTGGAATGACGGGGAGCCTCTCCAGGGTGTTGCCTCCATTGAACTGGATCACGCGTTCTTGCAACCCTCCATCAGAGACGGACAGAAGGGCTTGGTTGAAACCATCCTCCTGAGCGACCGGCCCTACAAGAAAGACCGGTATCACTACTATCTCAGAGGCGGGGGATTTACCCATGTGGTGTATACCCCTCCCTCCTCGATCAACCATTCAGGGAGACCCCATCGCTACCACGGCTTTTCCGTACACTTTGTCGATTCGACCGTCCAATCCTGCGGTCTCGTCCTGATGAATATCAGTACGAAGAACGACTATGCGCGCGTGGCGTCTTATCAGTATGAAATCTTCGACCCTCGAGGTCACGTGGTCCAGGCCGGTCGCGCAGAGATCGCCCCGTTTGGGACCTATTGGCTGGCTCTAGAGGATCGCCTGCTTGGGGTAGCCTCCCCCACCATGTACGCCTGTTTCGGACGCTGTGATGGCAGCGCCATGATGTCGCTGCTCTATACCGTGACCACGGAAGGAGGGGTGGGAATCGATCACACCCAGCCTTCCGTCCAACAGCTGAACTACGGGGATCGCGCTCCTGCTGACCTGAAGCAGTGGTATATTCGGTTTCGGCAGTATGTGAGCCAGGCCATACGGTATCGTCTGAACCGAGTAGACGAGAAACCGCTGTTGCCCCTTGGATCGAATCGGCGGTCGAAGAGCCCACCACGGTAGATGTCCCACATCACGGACATTGCACACCCGTTGCCGGAGGCGGATCTCCTTTCCGTGCCATCGGTGCCGGTCCCCGTCGTGGTGATTCAGCCGACCAAGGGCTTCGTCTCCCTCCAGCTGAAGGAGCTCTGGGAATACCGCGAGTTGTTGTATTTCCTGATCTGGCGGGATATCAAGGTGCGCTATAAACAGACGGCGCTCGGAGCGGCGTGGGCCATCCTGCAGCCGTTTCTCACGATGGTCGTCTTCAGCATCTTTTTTGGTCGATTGGCCAAGGTGCCATCTGATGGAATCCCGTACCCGATTTTCGCGTACGCGGCCCTGGTCCCGTGGCAGCTCTTTGCCCATGCGCTCACGGAGTCGGGAAACAGCCTGATCGCCAACCAACACCTGATCAAGAAGATCTATTTTCCGCGCCTGATCATCCCCCTCGCTGCGGTTCTGGCCGGGTTGGTGGATTTTGGCGTTGCCTTCGTGGTCTTGATCGGCATGATGCTCTATTACGGGATCGTTCCTACAGCGGCGATCTGGTTGACGCCCCTGTTCATCGGATTGGCCATTGCCACGGCTCTCTCCGTGGGTCTCTGGCTGTCGGCGATGAATGTGAAGTACCGGGACGTCCGCTATACGATTCCGTTTCTGGCCCAGGTCTGGCTGTTTGCCACGCCGATCGCGTATCCAAGCAGTCTCGTTCCGGAATCCTGGCGCATTCTGTATGGGCTGAATCCGATGGCCGGTGTCGTGGAAGGATTTCGTTGGGCCCTGCTGGGCAAGACGGGAAGCCCTGGACCACTGGTTCTCGTATCGGCGTTCGCGGTGGCCGTGCTCCTCGCAGGTGGGGTCGTGTACTTTCGTCGCATGGAGAAGACGTTTGCTGATGTGGTGTAGGCCATGACCCATGTCGCCATCGACGTCAAGAATCTCAGCAAGCGCTACCGCATCGGTCAGCCGGAGCGCTACCGCACGCTTCGAGACACCTTGACGGAGGCCTGGAACGCTCCCTTTCGACGCTTGAGAAGATCGCCTTCCTGTTCCCGAGCCTCGGACAGTGGGATGATCTGGGCCCTGAAGGATGTCTCCTTCGAGGTCAGGCCGGGCGAGGTGATGGGGGTGATCGGCCGCAACGGAGCAGGCAAGACCACGTTGCTGAAACTCCTCTCCCGCATCACAGAACCCACGGAGGGATTCGCAGCGGTCCGGGGGCGAGTGGGGTCGTTGTTGGAGGTGGGGACTGGGTTCCACCCAGAATTGACGGGTCGGGAGAACGTGTTCTTGAACGGCGCCATCTTGGGGATGAGAACAGCGGAGATCACGCGCAAATTCGATGCGATTGTCGCCTTTTCCGAGGTGGAGAGGTTCCTGGATACCCCGGTGAAGCATTACTCGAGCGGCATGTACGTGCGACTGGCTTTCGCGGTCGCCGCCCACTTGGAGCCGGAGATCCTCTTGGTTGATGAAGTGCTGGCTGTAGGAGACGCGGCGTTCCAGAAGAAGTGTCTGGGAAGGATGGGCAACGTCGCCAGCGAGGGTCGGACCGTCCTCTTCGTCAGCCACAACATGGGGGCCATCGAGAGTCTCTGTGATCGGACGATCTGGCTGGATGGCGGACAACTGCGGGACGTCGGCTCCCCGGAGGAGACGGTGGCGGCGTATCTTTCCGCTGTCACCGAAGGTTCACTCGCGACCCAAGGCCTGGGAGTCATCCAAGTGAGGCGGGTCGTGTTGAGGAACGCGAAGGGTCAGCCAACGACGATCTTTCATCCGGGAGACGACATCGATATTGCCGTGCACATCTTTGCGCGGCAGAGGGTGGAGAAACCCTACGTCTGGATCTCGATTAACAGCGGATTCGGTGAAATCTTTGCTGCGAACATGACTCTCGATGGACAGCTTCTGAATGCCATGGAGGGGGACGACGTGATCGGTTGTCGTTTCCGCGCTGTTCCCCTGCTCCCCCAATTCTACACGGTGAAGATGTGTGTTCGGCAGGCGAACAGCAAGCGTACCTTGCTCGAATCGCAAGAGGTCGCAGCATTTCATGTCGTGGGCCCCCTGGCCGATTTTGGTTTGAGGGGTGAACAGGCGGATATCAAGGCCCGGAGCGCCGCACCCTTCTTCGTTCCTTACGAGTGGGTCTATCCCGATGGCAGAAGGGTGGCCGTCCAACTGATTCCAAACGATGGAGGGAGCCGAGCGTCCAATGGAGCTTAACGGTCGAACGATTCTCGTCACAGGTGGCACTGGATCGTTTGGGCGGAAATTCGTAGAAGTCGTCCTGCGGGATTATCAGCCCAAGAAACTCATCGTCTTCAGTCGGGATGAGCTCAAACAGCATGAGATGCGGCAATCCGGCTTTGACCATCCCTGTCTTCGGTATTTCATCGGGGATGTCAGGGACCGGGAACGACTGGAACGGGCCTTCAACGGTGTCGAGATCGTCGTGCATGCCGCAGCCTTAAAGCAGATCCCAACCTGTGAGTACAATCCCATCGAAGCGATCATGACCAATGTGATGGGCTCGCGGAACGTCGTGGAGGCCGCGATCGATCAGGGGGTCAAGAGGGTCATGCTGGTCAGCTCTGATAAAGCGGTCAATCCGGTCAACCTGTATGGCGCGACAAAACTGTGTGCGGAGAAGCTCTGTATTCACAGCAATGCGTACTCCGGTGCGGAGGGCCCGCGTTTTAGTTGTGTGCGCTATGGCAATGTCGTGGGCAGCCGGGGCAGCGTGATCCCCCTGTTCCTGGGCAAACGCGAGAACGGCCGGCTGCCGATTACCGACTCTCGGATGACACGCTTTTGGATCACGCTCGAGCAAGGGGTACACTTTGTGATTCGCTGTGTCCAGCAGATGCAGGGCGGGGAGGTGTTTGTGCCAAAAATTCCCAGCATGGCGATCATGGACCTAGCGAAAGCCATTGCACCGGACGCTCAAGTGGAGCTCATTGGCATCCGGCCAGGAGAGAAACTCCATGAGGTGCTCATTTCCGAGGACGAAGTCGCCCAGGCCCTCGAATTTGATGATATGTACATCATCCAGCCCGCTCATCCTTGGTGGGACGGACAGAGCTGGTCGGGAGGCCGGCCGATGAAGCCCGGCACCCGCTACGCTAGCAACACCAATACGGATTGGCTGAGCGGGGAGCGGTTGCATCAGATGATCGGGCAGTTTTCGAGGTGAGTCCCCGGTGATGAAGGCGCTACCTACCTTGGCGGTCGACGGGGGACAACCGGTCCGCCAGAGACGGTTGCCGTATGGGCACCATGAGGTGCTCGAGGAGGATCTCCAGGGGGTCCTGGAAGTCCTGCGGTCGGACTGGTTGACGACCGGTCCGGTCGTCGAGCAGTTCGAAGCGGCCCTCGCGGCTCGTGTCGGGAGTCGTTACGCTGTGGCCTTCTCTTCCGGCACTGCCGCGCTTCATGGAGCGGTCTTTGCGGCTGGGTTGGGGCCTGGGGATGAAGGGGTGACCACCCCGCTGACGTTCTGCGCGACGGCCAATGCCCTGTTGTACCAAGGGGCGTTGCCCGTGTTCTGCGACGTCTGCCCCGATACGTTGAACCTTGATCCGAACCGTGTCGCGCAGGCGGTCACAGCCAGGACAAAAGCCATCCTCCCGGTGGACTACGCGGGGCATCCGGCCGATCTCGATGCGCTCGTCGCGTTGGCCGAACGACAGGGACTGGTCGTGATTGAGGATGCCTGTCATGCGCTGGGCGCAGAGCTTCGAGGTCGCCGGGTCGGGTCGGTCAGCCATATGACCGTCTTCAGTTTTCATCCCGTGAAGCATATCACGACGGGAGAGGGGGGCATGGTGACGACGGACAACGCGGAATTTGCCCGTCAACTGCGCATCTTCCGCAACCAGGGGATCGAGCACGACGTCCACGAGCGTGAAGCGGGCGGTGACTGGTACTATGAGATGGTCGCGTTGGGGTATAACTATCGCCTCTCAGATATCGGATGTGCGCTGGGGTTATCCCAACTCAAGCGGCTTGATCGAAATCTGGAGCGCCGTCAGCAGATTGCGATGCGCTATACCAGGGTCTTCAAGGACCTGGGAGGGGTGATGCCACCGGTGGTGCGACCCGATGCCACACCGGCGTGGCATCTGTACCCTGTTCAACTGGACTTGTCGAAGCTGCACGTGGAGAGGGCGGAGATCTTCAAAGCGCTGCGGGCCGAAGGCCTGGGGGTCAATGTCCACTACATCCCGGTCCATCTGCACCCGTACTATCGGCACCGGTTTGGTTACCGAGGAGGGGAATACCCCGTGGCCGAGGAGGCCTATCGTCGCCTGATCAGCTTGCCGCTGTTTCACAGCATGACTGATGCGGACGTGGAAGATTGCATCGAAGCGGTCACCAAGGTGCTGGATGCGTATGGTCAATAGCCCCCCACGACTCTTCGTCTTAGGATGCGGCTCCATCGGCCGGCGACATCTTCTCAACCTCCGGACCTTAGGGATCAAGGAATTGTTTGCCTATGATCCTCTGCCGGATCGGCTCAACGGGGTGGTTCGTGAGTTGGGCGTCGTGCCTTGTTGCAGCATCGCGGAGGGGTTCGATCGTCTGCCCCAAGGGGTGTTGATTTGCACGCCTCCTGCTCTTCACGTGGAGCCTGCTCGGCAAGCCATCCAGCATGGGGCTCACGTGTTCATTGAAAAGCCGATCTCTCACACGCTCGAGGGCGTGGCCGATCTGTGCGCCATGGCCCGCCTGAGTTCTCGGGTGATTCAGGTCGGGTATCAGCTCCGGTTCCATCCTGGTCTCCAGCGCCTCAAGGCTTGGGTCGATGAAGGCCGGGTGGGTCGCGTGTTGTTCATCCAGGCCGAGTTCGGCCAGTACCTTCCTGACTGGCGTCCCGCTCAACACTACGAGGAAAGTTATACGGCTCACGCGGCATTGGGAGGGGGCATACTGCTCGACGCCTCCCATGAAATTGATTATGTGCGCTGGCTTGCGGGCGAGGTGGAAACGGTCACCGCGCTGACCGCACATCTGAGCGATTTACAAATGGATGCGGAGGATCTTGCGCTGCTCTGGCTGTCGTTGAGCAATGGCTGGCGCGCGAGCCTCCACCTGGACTGCGCCCAACGGGCCTACACGCGGACCTGCAAAGTCATCGGCACAGAGGGCACGCTCATCTGGGACTATCTGGAGGGCCTGCGATGGTACCGGGCCGACACGCGCTGCTGGGAGACGATCCCGACCCCTCTCGATCCAAACGTGCTGTATCTGGAGGAGCTCAAGGAATTCCTGAGCTGTCTCAAGGGAGAAGCCGTCCCCCGCGTGTCTGGAGAGGACGCCCTTCGGGTCCTTGAAGTGGTCGTCGCGGCCCACGCGTCAGCCCGTCTTGGCCGGGAAGTGGCCTGCGCAGCCGGAGCTGTTCCCAGCGTGGCTCCATCTGAGGTATGCCGATGACCGAGCTCAAACGGTGCAGCCGTTGTGTGCTGCCGGAAACCCAGGAGACGATCGTGTTTGATGGGGAGGGCGTTTGCAACGTCTGCCGCCAGATTGAGTACAAACAGAAGCACATCGATTGGCAGCAGAAGGAGAAGGAGCTGATCGCGATCCTCGATCACTACCGCGACAAGCACCCTTATGACTGTCTTGTGCCGTTTTCTGGTGGCAAGGACAGCACGTTTACCCTCTACACCGTGGTGGTGCGCTACCATCTCAAGCCGCTGGTGGTCACCTTCGATCACGGCTTTATGCGTCCAACCGTGCTGGCGAATACTGAGCGGACCATGAAGACGTTGGGGGTCGACTACTTGAAGTTTCGTCCAAACTGGCAGGTTGTCCGACGGCTCATGCTGGAGGCGCTGATCCGCAAGGGGGACTTCTGCTGGCACTGCCATACCGGGATCTTCGCCTATCCGATGCACATTGCGGTGAAGTTCAAAGTCCCCTTGGTCATCTGGGGAGAGCCCAGCGCTGAGTATACGAGCTACTACACGTATCAGGAAGAGGAAGAAGTAGACGAGCGTCGCTTTAACCGGTTCGTCAACCTGGGAATCACCGCCGAGGATATGCTGGGGATGCTGGGGAAAGGGATCACGATGCGGGACCTGGAGCCCTTTGCGTACCCGCCGATCGAGGAATTACGAGCGCTGAATTACCGCTCCATCTGTTTGGGGAGCTACATCCCCTGGGAGACCAAGGCGCAAGCTGAGATCATCAAACGAGAGCTTGGATGGAAGGAAGAACAGGTGGAGGGGGTCCCGCCGGAATACGGGTATGAAAAGATCGAGTGCTTCATGCAGGGGGTGCGGGATTATCTGAAGTTCATCAAGCGCGGGTTTGGACGGACGGCCCATCTGGTGAGTAAAGACCTGCGGGAAGGGAAGATGACCTCACGGGAGGAAGCGCTCCGGCTTGAGGCGGCGTACGACGGCAAACGTCCGGCCAGCCTCGATCTTTTCTTAAAGGCCGTCGGGATTACGGAAGAGGAGTTCATGAAGATCGCCTTAGGCCATGCGGTCGCCCCCTACCAGCACGATCCATCCAACGCGGAGCGGGGAACGGCTCTTTGGGACCAACCGCTTTGGGATCGGACTCAGCCGCGCGAATGAATCCCCGCTCATCTTCCAGGGTCAGTGTGGCGGTCATTAATGCCGGGACCGGGAACCTCCGTTCTGTCGCAAAGGCCTTGGAGACCGTGGGTGCGCAGGTCACCGTGATGGACCGGCCTGAGGATCTCGAAGCAGCCGATCGGATTGTGCTACCCGGGGTCGGGGCGTTTGGGGAATGCATGAAGAACTTGAAGTCTGGGGGGTGGATTGATGTCCTGGATGAGGAGGTTCGACAAAAGGGAAAACCGTTTCTTGGAATCTGCCTGGGCATGCAGATCCTTGCCCATGAGGGATACGAACACGGCTTTCATGAGGGGCTCCGCTGGCTCCCCGGCCGGGTTAGACCGTTGAATAACAGCCGACAGTTGCGTGTCCCGCATATGGGATGGAATACGGTCTACCCCACAACCGAGAGTTGGCTCTTTCAGGGTTTAGGCCCGGAACCGGTCCTGTACTTCGCACACAGTTATCACTTTGTGAGTGACCGCCCGGAGTTCGTGATCGCAACCTGCAACTATGGTGGACCGGTCGCTGTCGCCCTCCATGACCGGAATCTGTGGGCTGTGCAATTCCATCCAGAGAAAAGCCAGATGGCGGGTCTGAAACTTCTGCGCAACTTTGTCACATGGCCGACTTAGCACTCCAGATGTGGAGCCCCACCCCGCCAATGCGGGGTGGCACCTGTTCTTCGCCCATTCGGGGTGACATCCTGAGCAAGGGCCCACGGCCAGCCCGCCCCGGCATGCTGTTCTCCAGGCGGGCCGGGGAGGCCGTGGCCCGCGTCGAAGGGTCGACGGCGGAGTGCGTGTGCCCGCTGAAGATTCGCCTCATTCCGACATTGCTCGTGTCGAACGGTCGCTGCGTCAAGGGCATCCGGTTCGATAATTTTCGGGACGTGGGGCACCCAGTCACCGCTGCAAAGGTCTACGACGCGCAAGGGGCCGATGAGTTGGTATTCCTGGACATTACAGCGACCCAGGAAAATCGTTCCACCCTTCTCGAAGTCGTTGCGAAGGCGGCCGAGGCCTGCTTCATGCCGCTGACCGTTGGCGGCGGCGTGAGAACGGTTGAGGATGCTCGAAGGTTGCTTGAGGCAGGAGCGGATAAAGTTGCCATCAACACGGCGGCCGTCTTAAACCCCAAGCTGATCGGGGACTGCGCGGTCCGTTTCGGCAGCCAAAGTGTGGTCGTGGCCATCGATGCGAAGCAGGTTGTGCCGGATCGTTACGAGGTGTTCATACAGGGGGGCAAGGAGCCGACAGGTCTCGAACCGGTCTGCTGGACTCGGACTGCGCTCGAGGCAGGGGCAGGGGAGATCTTTTTGACGTCCATCGATCGGGACGGAACCGGATTGGGCTATGACCTAAGGCTGATTCGAGCCGTCGCCGATGCCGTGGACTGCCCGGTCATTGTGGCTGGTGGGGCAGGAACGCTCCAGCATCTCGTGGAAGCGGTGACGCTCGGAGGAGCCTCCGCCGTTGCGGCGGCCTCCATTTTCCACTTTACGGACCAGAGCGTCATTAAAGCCAGGGCCTACATGAAACAGGCGGGACTCAACGTTCGGGTCTCCTAGCGTCTCATGCCAACGATCTGTTTTGGTCCGATCGACCATCTCCTCATCATTGGGGGTGGAGCGCTGCTTGCCCGAATAGCGCCCAAGCTTGAGTCCCTGGGATTTGCCGCCACCATTTTTACCGCTCCGCGACACGCTGAGGAGCCTGTGACAGCAGAGGGACTGACCTTGGCAGAGGCGCTTCGTCGTGCGGATCTGCCCTGCTTCAGCTCGGAGGAGATCAACGACGATGAACGGGTTCCGCGACACATCCATCCAACGACCCTGGGGGTGGCGATGGGTCCAGCGTGGGTGTTTAAGAAACCACTCCTGGAGTTGTTGGCAGAGCGGTTCGTCAACGTTCATCCCATCCCCTTGCCGCGTTACCGGGGCGGGGCGCACCACTCCTGGCGGATCATGCGCCGGGACCGACAGTGGGGCTGTTACATCCAGCTGATCGAGGAAGAACTTGACGTTGGCGACGTGATTAAGGCCCAGGAGTATGTCCTTCCTGAGTCCGCAAGGATTCCAGCCGATGACGTCGCGATCGTCCTCGAGGAGGGCCAACAGTTTCTCGAGGAATTCCTCCAGCAAGTCCGTGAAGGCACGACCTTCAGGCGGGTGCGCCTGGACGAGGCGACGAGCAGCTACTTTCCTCGTCTGTCGACCGCCCATCACGGATACGCCGATTGGGCATGGGGGACGAAGGATCTCGAAGCCTTCCTCTGCGCGTTCGATAATCCGTATGCAGGTGCGGCGACGTTCTTGAACGGCAAGCGGGTTCGACTGAAGGGCTGCACGGCCCATGCTGACGATGGGCCATTCCATCCATTCCAGGCTGGGCTCATCTATCGCAAGGGGCCAGAGGGTGTCTCAGTGGCCACCCACGACGGGACCCTCGTGATCAAAACGGTGTTGAACGACGCGGGAGAGAATCTCGTCAGCCAGCTGCGGCTTGGGCAGCGGTTTTACACACCGCGCCGGTATGTGGAAGCCGCCATGATGGACAGGGCTGGCTACGATGCGAGGGGGCTGCGCCTGAAGACGGTGGGGGCGGGATGACCACGATCGCCAACGACCCGAGCGGGACCGTTGCCGTTCACCGGCCGCTCCTTGCAGGCAAGCGGATCTCTCTTCGACCAATACAGACTGCTGATGTGACGGAGGCGTATTGCCGCTGGATGAATGATCAAGAGGTGACCCAATACCTGGAATGCCGCTTTGTCCAGCACACCCGAGCTTCGTTGGAGGACTACGTGACCCAGATCACGCGAAACCCTGACTATCTGTTCCTGGCCATCATCCTGAAGGCGGGGGATCGGCACATCGGCAATATTAAATTGGGGCCGATCAACTGGGCTCACCGGACGGCGGACCTGGGCTTCCTGATCGGCGAGAAATCGGCGTGGGGGCAGGGGTACGCCACGGAGGCGATTCGGCTCGTGACTGAGTACGCCTTCCGTGAGCTGGGGCTCCACAAGGTGACCGCAGGCTGCTACGCCACCAACATCGGGTCCGCCAAGGCGCTCCGAAAGGCCCAGTTCATCCAAGAGGGGCTTCGGCCTCAGCAGTATGCCTGTAACGGCCCCTACGTGGACGAGGTGTTGTTTGGATTGGTTCGACCCGAGGACACGTCCTAACCCTCATGGCAGGTATGCTGAACCTCTTACGAACGTTGTACCCTCTCCGGTTGGCTCCGGTCTCCAGCGGCCTGGACCGATGTACAGAACTGCTCTGTGAAGAGCTACCCTTCACGGTCCATGCGTACGCGTCTGGTCAGGAACATAACGGCTGGGTCATTCCGTGGAAATGGGAAGTCCGACGCGCCGAGATCCGTCGCCACGGTCGGGTGGTGTATGACGGCCTCGCGCATCCGCTTGGGGTCATCGGCTACTCACAACCGTTTCAGGGCACGGTGGATCGAGAAGAGTTGAAACGGCACCTCTTCTTCCATCCGACATGGCCAGACGCCCTGGTCTATCATTGCGACCTGTACTACAAAGTTGGTCAGAAGGATTGGGGATTCTCTGTGCCGCAGACCTTGTCCAATCAGCTGGAGCCAGGAACGTATGAGGTGATCCTCGAGACGGTCCACGAGGCCGGCACGATGAAGGTCTGCGATTACCTGCTTCCCGGAGATACGCAGGACACCATCGTCCTGAACGCCCACAATTGCCATGCGGGTCAGGCCAACGATGACATCTCCGGGGTCGTCGTTGGTGTGGAGGTCATGAAACACCTGAAGAGCCAGTCGGAGCGGCGCTACAGCTATCGCCTCATCATTGCCCCAGAGCATCATGGGACCGTCTTCTATCTGGCGCCTCGGACCAAGGCCGAATTGGCGCATTTCAGGGGAGCCGTCTTTCTGGAGTGCCTCGGTAATGACAATCGATTCGCCCTCCAAGAGTCGTTTACAGGGGCCTCTGAGCTGGACCGGGCGATGCATCAGGTGCTGCGGCATCGGCACCCTGACTTCTTTGCTGACCGGTTTCGGAAGATCGTCGGCAACGATGAGACCGTGTGGGAAGCGCCGGGGTACGAGATTCCCACGATTTCGCTCTCTCGCTTTCCCTTTCCGGAGTATCACTCAAGCCATGATACGGACCGCATTATCTCGGAACATCGTTTGGAGGAGGCTGTCGACGTGGTGCTTGACTTGGTCAGAATCCTGGAAACCAATAGCCGGCTGCATCGAAAATTCGATGGTTTGGTGGCCCTGAGTCACCCGAAGTATGACCTGTACATCCCGACGGCCGATCCTTCCATCCGGCCAGAGGTGGAGATGGAGCAACGACAGTGGAACTACCTGATGGATTGTCTGCCACGGTATTTTGACGGCCGCATGACGGTCCTTGATATCGCTCAGAAGCACGGCCTGCCGTATGAGAAGGTCCTTGCGTACCTCGAACGGTTTCGCGACAAGGGCCTGGTGGATTTTATCGATCATCACTGCGGGAGAGTCGGTTCCGAGATCCACCCTGCGGTGGAGGAACCCCGATGAAGGAGGAGCGGGTGGTGGCCGTGATCCAGGCGCGAATGGGCTCAACCCGGTTACCCGGGAAGGTCCTCATGGACGTCGCTGGAATGCCACTGCTCAAGCGGGTGGTCGGTCAGGTCCGCCAAGCTCGGCAGGTGGACGAGGTGGTGGTCGCGACCTCGACAGAGCCCATCGATGACGCCATTGTCGAGTTCTGCCGGAAGGACGGGATTCGATGTCTTCGGGGTAGCGAACACGATGTCCTGGGTCGCACGTACGAGGTGGCCAAGCAGGTTAAGGCCGATGTGGTCGCCCGCATCACAGCGGATTGTCCGCTGATCGACCCAGAGGTGTTGGATCGGGTTGTGGCTGCGTACCGTGAGGGAGGCTACGACTATGTCACCAACACGCTCCGCTATACTTATCCCGATGGTCTCGATGTGGAGGTCTTCAGTTTTCAGGCCCTAGAGAGGGCCCACCAGGAGGCCCGGTCATCTGCGGAACGGGAGCATGTCACACCGTACCTCCGCACGTCGGGTCGCTTTCGCACCCGCAATGTCGAACATGAGGTCGATCTCTCCCCGCTGAATCTCCATTGGGCAGTGGATGAACCGTCTGATCTGGAGTTTGTCCGCTCGGTCTATGCGAGACTCAGTTCGAACGGGCTCTCCTTTGGTTTCAAAGAGATCCTTCAGCTTCTGGAACGAGAACCCGCTCTTGCCCAGATCAACCGTCGCAGGCTCGCTCGTTCCCTTGAACTCAAGAAAAAGGCGAGCGTTTTGATCCCCTCGTGTTCGCAGACGTTCAGCAAAGGCCCCACGCAGTTTATCCAAGGAGCATCTCCTGTGTTCTTGAAGCGTGGCCAGGGGTGTCGTGTGTGGGACGTCGACGGGAACGAGTACATTGATTACCCGATGGCCCTGGGGCCAGTGATTCTCGGTCACAACTATCCGTCGGTCACGAAGGCGGTGCTGCGTCAGCTCGAAGACGGGACGACCTTCACCTTGCCTCATCCCTTGGAAGTGGAGCTGGCCGAGATGCTCACCCGCATCATTCCGTCTGCGCAGATGGTCCGCTTTGCCAAGAACGGATCCGACGCGACGGCCGGAGCGGTGAGGGTGGCGCGTGCCTACACCGGACGCGATCTGATCACCTGCTGCGGGTACCACGGCTGGCAGGATTGGTACATCGGCACGACAAGTCGGAACAACGGTGTACCAAAGGTGGTCCGGGAACTCACGATCCCGTTTGAGTACAACAACCTTGACAGCTTGAAGCGCATCTTCGCCGAGCATCCTGGCCAAGTGGCAGCCGTCATCATGGAGCCCGTCGGCGTGGTGGAGCCCCTCGAGGGCTTCTTGCAACAGGTCCGGGAGCTGGCCCACCGCGAGGGTGCCGTGTTGATCTTTGACGAGGTGATCACTGGGTTTCGTCTGGCCGTAGGTGGGGCGCAAGAGCTCCTTGGGGTTATCCCAGATCTGACCTGCCTTGGTAAAGCCATGGCCAACGGCTATCCTCTGGCGGCTGTGGTTGGTCGGGCAGAGATCATGAAGCTGTTCGACGAGGTCTTCTTCTCATGTACCTTTGGAGGAGAGACGCTGTCCCTTGCTGCGGCCATGGCGACGATTACGGAGATTCGGGAGAAAGACGTGATCCAGCACCTGTGGAACCAGGGACGGAAGCTGAAGGACGGATACAACGCGCTGGCACGAGCGTTGGGCTTAGAGCGTACCACCGAGTGCATCGGTCTGCCGCCTCGCACCGTGATCGTCTTCACAGACGACAGGGAAAGACAGTCTCTGGCGCTCAAAAGTTTGTTCCAACAAGAATGCGTCAAGAGGGGAATCCTGTTTTCTGGAGGCCAGAATATCTCGTACAGCCACAGCGACGCGGATGTCGAGCAGACGCTTCGCGCGTATCGGGAAGCCCTGCAGGTTCTGGCCACGGCTATTCGATCGGACGATGTGAGAAGTCGGTTGCAAGGAGAACCGGTGCAGCCGGTATTCCGGGAACCGTAAGAGGCGATTTGGCAGCAGGCATGCAGGCAGCACAATGACACCAGGGGTTTCCAAGGTGCGGATTGGCAGTCGATGGATCGGCGACGGGCAGCCTTGTTGCATCATCGCGGAGGCGGGCAGCAACCATAACGGCAGTCTTCAGCAGGCCAAGCGACTCATCGATGTGGCGGCCTCTGCCAACGCCGATGCCGTGAAGTTCCAACTGTTCCGTGCGGAGACGCTCTATCCAAAAGGGGCGGGCCACAGCGAGTACCTGAAGGATCCTCGTTCCATCTATGACATCATCGCCGAGATGCAGATGCCCTATGAATGGTTGCCGGAGCTGTCGGCCTACTGTCGGGAAAAAGACATCCTCTTCCTTGCTTCTGTGTTCGACGAAGAGACGGCAGATCGTCTTCACCCCTACGTGGTCGCCTTCAAGATTGCCTCCTATGAGATGACCCACATTCCCCTCGTGCGACATATAGCGAAGAAGGGCAAGCCGGTGATCATCTCCACGGGCGCCGCGAACTTGGAGGAGGTGTCCAACACGGTTGAGGAATTCCGACGGACCGGAAACGGCGACCTGATCTTGATGCACTGTACGGCGGCGTATCCTGCACCCCTGGAGTCTCTGAATCTCCGGGCGGTTGCGAGCATGAAAGCCGCATTTGGTGTCCCCGTGGGATTCTCAGACCACTCGCGCGATCCGGTTGTTGGGCCCTTGTCCGCCGTCGCCTTAGGGGCGGACCTCATCGAAAAGCATTTCACCTTAAGCAACGCACTGCCTGGGCCGGATCACTCGTTTGCGCTTGAGCCCCATGAATTGCACCAGATGGTTCAGAAGATCCGCGAAGGAGAACGAGCCTTGGGATCCGGTGAAAAGACGGTCCAGGCCGTTGAGGCGGAGTTGAGGAAGTTTGCGCGCCGGAGTATCTTCGCGGTTCGGCAGCTCATCTCGGGAGAGGTCTTGACCCGCGACAACATCGCGGTCCTGCGGTGTGGGAATTTGGATGGAGGAGTGAAGCCGGAGCGCTTCGACGAGCTGCTCGGCAGGCGTGTGCGGCGAGCCATTGCGGCTGAATCAGCGCTGCAGGAGGGTGACGTTGCGTGAGGTGGCGGGATCGCCGACGGTCACACTGCGGCGAGGGACACCGGAGGATTGCCGGCGTATCTGGGAGTGGAGGAACGAACCGGAGACGCGCCGGGCCTCCTTCGACATGACACCCATTGAGTATCCGCTCCACAAGAACTGGTACCACCGGGTCCTGCGCGATCCCACGGTGACGCTGTTCGTCATCCTCAATGAATCAAAGACCCCCATCGGGTATGTTCGGCTGGAGGCAAAGATTCCTGACGTCTTCATTCACCTCAGCGTGGATTCTGCCGAACGAGGACAGGGGTATGGGGTGAGCGCCATCCGCCGCGTATGCCAGTTGGCACTGAAGTGGGATCGGATCGAGCGGGTTGTGGCGCTGGTCAAAGCGGGTAACGACGCCTCTCGAAAGGCATTTGAGCGGGTTGGGTTCGTGTTGGCTCTCACGCGGCGATCTGCTGAAGGGGAGGTGCTGGAGTTCGTGTACCGGGATCGCCAACAGGAACCACGACAGATGCTGTTCCGTGTGGACGCGAGCGCGAAGAGCGGGCTGGGCCATTTCCAGCGCTGCTGTGCGTTGGCAAAGGCCTTCGCATTCAAAAAGGGGCTCAGTTCCTGCTTCCTGTCCGATGGGGACCCTGGTGTGGAGAGGCACCTGTCCGGCCTTGGTTTTCAGAGTGAGCGCATGAATGGTATCGAACGAGGTGGACCGTCCGACCTGTTACACACGCTGGCGATCTCCGCCCGGTGTCGGTGCGAAGGGGTCGTGGTGGATTCCTACCATGTGGACGCAGAGTACCTCCTTCGTTTGCGAGCGGCCGGCTTGTTCGTCATGGCCATTGACGATCTGGGCCGTTTTCCGTTTCCCTGTCAGCTGGTCGTCAGCCCCGGTGCCCATGCGCGCAACCTGTCCTACCGTTCCTCATCGGGAGACACGCGGTTCCTGTTGGGTCCAGCGTACGCCCTGCTTCGTCCGGAATTTTGGAGTCCTCCCAGACGGAGACCACGCCCAAGAGTGCAGGAGGTGTTGGTGATGCTCGGGGGTGGTTCGGATCCCCATCACCTGATGCCAGGGTTGCTGGGTCTCTTAGAGGAATTAAAAGGCGAGTTCAGCGTGACCGCGATCCTTGGGCCGTTTTTCAAAAACCCAGAACGGATCAGATCGCTGGTCAAGCGACTCAGGCGTCCCGTGTGTGTCGTGGAGAGCCCCACGCAACTGGTTGACTACATGGTGCAGGCCGATGTGGCGATTACCGCGGGAGGGCAATCGCTCTATGAGCTGGCCTGTGTCGGATGTCCAACGATCGCTATTGAGGTGGCCGAGAATCAACGAGCACAACTGAAGGCCCTGGCTGGTCTCGGAGCCGTTCAGTTCGCCGGCCGGGCAGGGGATCCAAGGCTGCTGTCCCGTGTGTCGCGTTTGGTGAACCGCTTGCGAGACGATGAACAATTACAGGACCACATGTCCTCGACAGGACAGCAGCTGGTCGACGGACGAGGAGCCCTGCGGGTGGCCGAGGAAGGATTCCGAGGATGCGGGTCGCGTTAATCGTGGATAGTCCCTACCGGGACATCCCCAGCGCAGTGTTGGTGGCCCATCGGCTGTGCCAAGAAGGGATCGTGTCACATCTCGTCCCATACAACCTGCGATGGAGCGAAATCCCCGCCTTGGCCCCAGACTTTGTGCTGGTGAATCAGATGCATAAAACGAACGAACCCTTTGTCCGGGCCCTCGTGTCAGCGGGCATTCCGTTTGGTGTCTTGGACAAAGAGGGAGGGGTGCTCCCGAGCATCGAGATGTATGCCGAGGCGATGGGTGACGACCAGACGTTGCGAGACCAGGCGGAGTTTTTCTGTAGCTGGGGGCTGCTGTTGGCCGACTACGTCCTTCGCAGCGGCAGGTATTCGTCACGACAGGTCAGGCTCACCGGGACGCCCCGATCGGATTTCTATGTGGAGCCATGGCGTCGGGCAGCTCTGGAAGCGTCCGGGTATGTCGAGCGATACGGACAGCCCCTGGTGCTCATCAATGGAAACTTTCCGCTTGCCAACCCGATCGCGCTCACTCCGGAAAGCGTTGTCGCGGCAACCGTCAAGTGGTTTGGGCAGGATCAGCAGGAACTGTTGGGCGTTCAGCAGCGCGAGCGGCAGTTGATGAGAGGCTTGACCGCGTTGTCGAACGGCCTGGCCCGGGAATTCCCCACGGCGACGTTTGTCTATCGACCTCATCCATTTGAACGCACTGACAGGTATCAGGAACTGCTGGAGCCTCTGCCGAACTTGCACTTAGTGAAGTCAGGAACGGTGGAAGGTTGGATCCTCCGGTCCAAAGCCCTCATTCAGAAGAACTGTACCACAGGGGTGGAAGCCGGCATGGTCGGTGTGCCAACCCTGTCGCCAGCATGGATGCCTGATGCGGTGAAGATCCCCTCGGTCGAGGCGGTCAGCATTCCGTGTGGTTCAGAGGAGGAGCTGAAGGGGAACCTGAGGGAGATCTTGCGAGGTGGCTTTGAGGTTCCCACGCACATTCGACAGCGCCTCACCGACGTGATTCAAGATTGGTTCTATCGGGTCGATGGTCGTGCTCATGACCGAGTCGCCGCGTGCATCTTGGCATCGCTCAACGGCCGAGACGGTCAGAGGGTTCGACTGCAGCGATGCAAAGCATTGGCCTATGGTGTGCAGTGGCCCAGGTCGACGCGTTCCTCGAACGTCCTGGCACGGGTACGGATGCAACTCGGCGTACATCGAGATTGGTCGTTCCATCGATGGCGGATCGTTCCCGATGGGAAATGGGAAACCACGGACAAATACTTTGATGATCAGACCGTGCGCCAGGTGAGCGACGCCATTGTTGGTGAACTGAACGAGGCAGGAGCCAACTTCCGGAGGAGGGTCGAGGTGCAGTTGGCTCGAGCGCGGCGCGACTATGTGATCCCCTTGCATGGTCGGTCAGTCACCCTGGTCCCAGCGCGCACTGAGACATGACGAACCGCATTGGAATCCTCCAGGGACGTCTGTCGCGATCGATGGACGGTCGGCTTCAGATCTTCCCGGTGCAGACATGGGAACAGGAGTTTGCGTGGGCGACGGAGATTGGGTTTACGGCGTTCGAGCTCTTGGTGACAGCAGAGGACGTCGCATCGAACCCGTTGCTGTCTCACGAGGGGAGAAACAGGCTGAAGGCATTGGCGCGTCGGGATGGTCTGCCCCTCTCCTCGATCTGCGCCGACGTCTTCAAGACCCAGCCCTTCTTTCGTGGGCAGCCCAACGCACGCACCCAGCGTCTGCACCTGCTTCACGACCTGATCCAGGCGGCCCAGTCTGTCGGTGCGAAGCGCATTGGGATTCCGATCCTGGAGGACGCGGCGCTGCAGACGGCAGACGACAGGTCAGCCTTCCTCGCGTGCCTGCGAGAAGCCCTGCCCGAAGCTGAAGCCGCCGAAGTGGAGTTCGCGCTGGAGATGGATCAGCCGGCGTGGCAGATCCTTGACGTGATTCGGCAGGCTGATCATCCACTGGTGAAGGCCTACTATGACGTGGGCAACGCCGCGGCGTTAGGATTTGACATCCCGGCTGACATCCGACTCCTGGGCCCCCTCATTGGCGGTGTCCATATCAAGGATCGGCCGTTGGGTGGACCGAATGTGGAGCTGGGATCCGGGGCGGTCGATTTTCCAGCCTGCTTCGCGGCATTGCAAGACGTCGGATATCAGGGTCCGTTAATCCTGGAGACCCCTCCGGGAAACGATCCGATCCGGGCAGCGTGGCGTCACCTGTCCTTCATCCGAGAACACCTGACATGTCTGAGATCCTAGCGCTCATTCCGGCCCGTGGCGGATCGAAGGGAATTCCGCGAAAAAATCTTCGGTCTGTGTATGGAAAACCTCTGATCGTTTACACGATCCAAGACGCCCTGGCGTGCGGGTACATCACGAGGACCGTGGTTTCAACCGATGATCCGGAAATTGCCCAGGTCGCGTTAGCGGGAGGAGCGGAGGTCCCGTTCCTCAGACCTGCGGAGCTGGCCCAGGACCGGACACCGGATCTGCCTGTGTTTCAGCACGCGATGAGGTGGCTCAAAGAGCAGCAGGGATACGAACCGGATCTCGTGGTTCACCTTCGCCCCACCTGTCCGGTCAGGAACGTCGAGACGATCGCTGCGGCGATCGACGCCCTGGAGGCGCATCAGGAGGCGACCGCTCTTCGATCCGTTTCGTGGCCGGTTCAGACTCCGTACAAGATGTGGAGGATCGTTGACAGGTATCTGAAGCCCCTGCTTGAGCTCGACGGGGTTCCGGAGCCTTACAACCAGCCACGTCAGATGCTCCCCGAGATGTTCTGGCAGAACGGATACGTCGACGTCATACGATCACAGACGATTCTGAAATTGAATTCGATGACAGGCCCCCGGGTTCTGCCCTTTCGGATTCAGGAGCCGTGTGTGGAGATTGACTACGAGGAATCGCTTCACGTGGCGGAGCGCCTCATGAAAGCTCGTAACGAGGGCAAGGTCCTGCCGCAGCCGATGGTTCAGCGGCATCCCGCATGATCAACCAGACAACCCTCACCAGGGAACGTCGCGTGTCTCCAGCGGTGATTCCCCGAAAAGTCCTGATAGTGGGACTTGGCGGGGTCGGGCAGCGGCATCTTAGAAACATCCGAGCGCTCTTAGGTTCCGATGTGGAAATTCTGGCCTATCGAGTTCGAGGATCCCAAGCGGTGTTGACCGAGGAGATGGCCATCGATCCAAGCCGTTCTCTGGAAGCGGCCTATCGAGTGACCTCCTTCCGAGATCTTGAAGAAGCCCTTGCGCAAAAACCGGAAGTGGCGGTCATCGCCAATCCCACCGCGCTGCACATCCCGGTGGCTCTTGCCTGTGCTCAGGCCGGATGTCATCTGCTCATCGAGAAGCCCCTCTCACATTCCTTGGAGGGGGTGGATCGGCTGCTTCAGCTGGTGGAGGAGAAGCAACTCGTGGTATTGATGGGCTACCAGTTTCGTTTCCACCCCGGACTTGAACTGCTCCATCGGTTGCTTCGAGAGCAGGCGGTCGGGGCCCCCCTTGAGGCCCGGTTGGAGATCGGGGAGTACCTGCCGCAATGGCACCCTTACGAGGACTACCGAACGAGCTACGCCGCGAGGGCTGAGCTCGGGGGAGGAGCCGTGTTAACTCAGATCCATGAATTTGATATGGCGTGCTGGTTGTTTGGCGCGCCACGGCGGGTCTTTGCCATCGGAGGCAGGTCAGGACGCCTCGAGGTCGACGCCGAAGATACGGTATCCGCATTGCTGTCCTTTCCCCTCGAAGACGGACGGCTGCTTCCTGTCCACGTCCATATGGACTATCTGCAGCAGCCGCCGGTGAGATCGTGTCTCGTCGTAGGATCCGAGGGAAAGATGGCCTGGGATGATGACCGTCAGACGGTTCAGATGTGGAACGCCGGCTCCAAGGCACCTCACGTGTATCGGTTCGATGGGCTTGAACGGAACCACCTGTTCCTGTCTGAATGGAAGCATTTCTTGGCCTGTCTGACAGGCCAGGCCAGTCCCAAGGTCAGTCTCTGGGATGGGCTTCAAAGTTTGAAGGTCGCCCTGGCGGTGAAGCGCTCAATGCTGACCGGTGAAGCAGTGACCTGTGATGCGGGATAAGTCGAGAAGTGTGCATGAGCTGTTCGATTTGACCGGACGCGTCGCGGTGATCACCGGTGGGGCAGGGATGCTTGGCCGCAAGCACGCAGAGGCAATCGCCGAAGCCGGCGGAGTGTCGGTGTTGGTCGATCAGGACGCTGCGGCGATCCATGAGGCTACGATCGCGCTCAAAGGCCAGTTTGGCACCGAGGTCTTCGGAGTCCGGACAGACATCACCAAGCCGGATCAGGTGGCCAAGATGGTTCGTCAGGTGGTCAACATATGTGGCCGGGTGGATATCCTGATCAACAACGCGGCCATGACCGTGAAGCAAGGGGCGGGGACGGCGCGCTCCTACTTTGCTCCGTTCGAGGAGTACCCCGCTGCGCTGTGGAGACAGGCCCTGGAAGTCAATTTGACCGGGTTGTTTCTTTGCACCCAGGCGGTCGGGAAGATCATGCTGAAGCAGCGCCGCGGGGTCCTTCTCAACGTGGCCTCCACGGCCGGGGTGGTGGCGCCTGACCACCGCATCTATCGGGGGGTCAAAAACCCCTCTACGGGGCAGCCGTTTAACACCCCCATTGCGTATGCCACAACGAAAGCGGGTGTCATTCAATTTACCCGTTACCTGGCGACCTACTGGGCAACGCAAGGAATCCGGGTGAATGCCCTCTCGCCAGGCGGGGTATTTGACGGGCACGAGTCTCGTTTCGTGCGACAGTACTCCCATCGAGTTCCACTGGGAAGGATGGCGCATCGGGATGAGTACAAAGGGGCGGTCCTGTTCCTCGTTTCTGATGCGTCATCCTACATGACAGGAGCCAATGTGATCGTGGATGGTGGGTTAACCTGCTGGTAGAAAAAAGGAGAAGCGCGTTCATGGGTGGCGTGGTGTCCATCGGTGGTCGTCAGGTAGGGGAAGGACACCCCTGCTTCATCACAGCGGAAATTGGGATTAATCACAACGGGGACATCGAGCTAGCGAAACAGCTCATCGATGTGGCCGTCCGCGCGGGGGCAGATGCGGTCAAGTTCCAAAAGAGAACCGTGGACGTCGTCTACACCCCGGCGGAATTGAGCCGACCTCGGGAGAACCCGTTTGGGCCGACGAACGGGGACCTCAAACGTGGACTGGAATTGGACGAGGAGGAGTACGACGAGATCGTTCGGACGTGCAGACAACAAGGGATCCTCTGGTACGCCTCATGTTGGGATGAGCTATCCGTTGATTTCATCGATCGATTCAATCCTCCTGGCTACAAGATTGCTTCTGCCTCCCTCACCGATGACCACCTCTTGCGCCATACTCGCTCGAAGGGAAAACCAGTGATTCTTTCCACCGGCATGAGCACGATGGAGGAGATTGAGCACGCCGTGGAGGTGTTGGGCCGACAGGACCTCGTGATTCTCCATTGTACCTCCACGTATCCTGCTGAAGATGACGAGTTGAATCTCAGCCTCATCGCCCGACTGAAGGAGCGCGTTCCTCAGTGTCCGATCGGATACAGCGGGCATGAGACCGGCGTCATGCCCTCGGTGGTTGCGACCCTCCTGGGAGCCTGCATGGTCGAGCGTCACATCACGCTCAATCGAGCCATGTGGGGCTCGGACCAGGCGGCAAGCCTTGAGCCCCATGGGTTAGAGCTCTTGGTCAAGTATGTCCGGGCAGTTCCTGTTATCCTTGGAGATGGAAACAAGGTGGTCTATGAGCGGGAGCGCCCAATCCTCACGAAGCTGCGCAGGGTCAAGTCGCCCGTCAGTCCGGGCTACGTCTGAGCATGGAATTCGCGCAGACCCTCTTTGATCGGTACCGTCTCTTCCTGCAATCTCGGGTCTGTACGCTCTGTGGCTCCGACCGATTGAAAGGGCTGCCGACCGATGAAAAGTACGGCTTCCCGATCCAGATTGTCCTCTGCAGACGGTGTGGGTTGCTGTTTTTCAACCCGATGTGGTCCACGGAGGGATATAGCCGATTTTACCAACATGATTACCGACTGTTGACCGAGACGATCGACAACGGGGAAGAGCGAGTAGCCGCGCAGCGAGCGTTCGGTCAGTGGCTCGTCGATCAGGGGCTCAAAGAAATCGCTCAGTTTGCCCCCCATTCCAAGGTCCTGGAGATCGGGTGTGACCAAGGTGGGCTTCTCGCGCTCCTGCGGGAGACCTGCGGGGTCCAGGTGGTTGGGGTGGAACCGAATGAAGTGGCCTGTGGAAGGGCGAGGGCGTTGGGGATCCCGGTGCTCCAACAGGCGTTCGACGGATCGGAGTTCGACTCCGAAACCTTTGATCTGGTGATTCTGGCACGGACCTTGAATCATGTGGTTCAGCCTGTGGGGACGCTGCGCAGTGTCTACCGGCTCGTGAAACCTGGCGGGTTCCTCTATGTGGACGTCCCGGATGTCGTTCGCGCCTCCTCGTTCCTGAAGGTCGATGCCCAAATTGACCATCCCTTCATGTATGGGGAGGGCACAGCGAGGCTGCTGTTACACGTGAGTGGGTTTCGCGTCGTTCGGTTTTGGCAGATTCGGAAGCGCTATGTCGTGCAACTGCGCTTTCTAGCCCAAAAGACTGAGCGGCGCTTCACTCACCTGGAACAGGTGCCGTATGAGAAGGCGGGGGGCCAAGTTCGGAGGCGGTTCCTGATCAATACCGTGAAAACCCCACTGGCGACTATGAAGAACTGGTGGATCCGGACAAACGGTGTGTAGGGATGTCGACGATCGCGCTCTCTGTCTCGTTGGGACGCTATGCGCGGTTTCTCTTACGCAGCGGATTCCCGAGGGCCCTGTTGACTGATCCCCTCACGCACCTGGCCATCTTTAGTCCCGGTGCGGAGGATCCCCACTTTGTGAATGAGTTTCGATGGGATGGCCGCGTCTCATTCTTTCCCTTGATCGACGAGCCGATTGGCCGGGCTCTCTGGGAGCGTGCGCTGTGGAAGGTCTGTCAGATGAGCCTGCCTCATCGGGGCCTCTTCCTGGCAGCGATGCAGATGCACCACACCGCGTACCGCACGTTTCGGCCGGCGCACTATCGACAAGTCCTCGCCGCGCTCAGGCCAGACCTGTTGGTGGTGGCTTCCGTTGGGTTCTCGACGACACGCGACGTGCCGTTAATTCGGGAAGCGAGGGCAGCCGGGGTGCAGACGCTTTACGCGGTCCACAGTTGGGACAACCTCACCGGGATGAAAGGCTTGATGTTGGAGCGGCCGGATGTCCTTGCGGTGTGGAATGACATCATGAAGGAGCAAGCCATCCAGCGGTACCACTACGTCCCCGAACAGGTGGAGGTGATCGGCGCGCTCCAGTTTGATGTGTATGCTTCTCCCTCCACCTTCCTCCCAAGGGAGGAGTTCCTTCACAGGTTGCAACTGGATCCTTCCCGTCCTGTGGTGACGCTTGCGACGGGAATGCCTCAGATCGACAGTGGGTTTTTCATTGAGCGGATCGCGCAGGCGGTTCGTCAGAAACGATTCGTGGGGAATCCCCAATTTCTCTGTCGGCCCCATCCGCTCCAGAGCTTCCAATACGAGCAGTTCGAATCGATCCCGGACCTTCGTTTTGACCGGTTTCATCGGGTTTCCCGTGTCCTCGGATGGGATCCCACGCTTGAGGAAAGTACCCACATCGCGAATCTCCTTCGTCACAGCGCGGTCGTGGTCAACATCGCTTCGACGATCACCTTGGAAGCGTGCTTGGTCGATACGCCGGTGGTCAACGTGGCGTTCGATGGGGCGCATCCGGAGGTGTTTGAGCGCAACATCCACCACGATCACTGGCAGCGCCATTTTCGGGTCGTGCGGGACACCGGGGCAACCTGGGTCGCCCAGGATGAAGAGAGTCTCATTGCCGGTATCAATCGCTTCTTAGAGAATCCTCGGTATTTGGAAGAGGAGCGCAGACGCTTGGTCAGGTTCGTGTGTGGTCCTTGCGACGGCTTAGCGCATCAGCGCCTCGCGCAGTTAGCCAGACGGCTGGCAGGAGGAAGCTAAGGTGGCAGGTATCGAGCTCGCCAAGCCTCTTGCAGGATCGGCCACGCGTGGCGGCGGAGAGCAAGACCTCACGTGTCCGAATTGTGGAGCGGAGGTTCAGCAGGAAGATGCTCTGCGATGCGCTCGGTGCCGGTTGGAGTGGCCTGTGCGGGAGGGCATCCCAATCCTCACACGCTCGCCGATCTTTTGGGAACGGCTGGGTCGGGAAGAGACCCAGAAGCTGCTCGAGGCGCTCCGGAGTGAGCGATGGTTGGAAGAGGCAGAACGGCTGGCCAGAGAGTGGAATCGTCCCGGTCTCTATAAGCTGTTGGTGAATCCGACGCGGATCGCCTGGGCCATCCACCTGCCTCCGCTGCCGCAGCCATGGAGGGTTCTCGATCTGGGCTGTGGCTGCGGGACGCTGACGACCGCGTGGGCCCAGAGGGGCGCCCACGTCGTGAGCATGGATCTTTCCTTTGAGCGAGCGCTCTTTACGGCGTTGCGTATTCGCCAACAGGGACTCGAGGCGCAGGTGAAGGTCTTGTGTGGGGGAAACGAACGGCTGCTTCCCTTCACGTCGAATTCCTTTGACCTGGTGATCATGAATGGGGTGTTGGAGTGGGTTCCTCTGGCGAGTCACGGGCATCCGCGTGAGAAACAGCTAGCCATGTTGCGCGAAGCACAACGGATCTTGCGGCCAGGCGGCTGGCTGTATTTAGGCATCGAGAATCGGTTCAGCGTTGACGCCTTTCGAGGGGCACCGGATCCTCACACAAAGCTTCGGTATATCTCTGTGCTGCCCTACCGGGTGGCGACACTCTATTCCAGGTGGCGGACGGGAAAACCGTATCGGACCGTCACGCACTCCACATGGGGGTATCGTCGGCTCCTCGCACAGGCGGGATTCCAAGAGCCCCGGCTCTTCTGGCCGCGCCCCTCCTACCACGACATCCGTGAACTCATCCCGGCCGACCAGCGTGGGATATTCGCCACTCGGCTGGGTCAGCTGGACCAGGGAAAGCCATGGAACCTCAAGACCCTGGTCAAGATCCAGATGGCCAGCTGGGGACTACTGGATTGGCTCATCCCTCACACCAGTTGGCTAGTCCACAAGCCCCAGGAGCTCGCGAATCCCCATGGACACGACGTGGAGCATCTCAAGGAAGTCGTGAGCGGTCGCTGGGAGGCGTGGTGCGGTCAGTCCAAACCCACTCATCTGTCTGTTTCCTTCCGCCCACTTCCGAATCTCGAGGGGGCCATGCGCTGGCTAGGGGAGACAACATCGAGTGGGCAGTCATTCGTCCTGAAATGGGTGACGGTCTCGGAGGACCGGATCCGAGCAGGTCGTGAGTTTGAGATCGTACAACAATTGCGTCAGGAACTTCCTCCTCCACTCTCCCGCCCACTCCCCGTCCCTGTGGATTCCATCGTGCATGGCGAGACGGCTGTGTTCGTGTACCGAAAGATGGCGGGTATTCCGGTGGAACATCTCCAGGGTGGTGAGCTTGATGGTGCCTTGGAAGCCGCGCAGGAATGGCTCCGGGCGTTCCATGCGGCGACGCGTGTGCCGTTGAGCCCATCCGTTGTCAGAGCCAAACTGTTGGGAGCAGCTCTTCAGCTTCAAGAGAGGCTCGAACCGGCCCGTTATACATGGCCGTACCGGGACGTCTACCGCGTCCTCGCCAACCTCGATCAGGAGCTCCAAGGTCTTCCGACGAGCCCATTGTTTGCGGTGTGCCAGCATGGCGATTACCATCCCTGCAATCTTCTTTGGGATGGGCAGCGCTGCGGGATCGTTGACTGGGAAGAATCCGACCGGAGGGAACTGCCGTTCTTGGATTGGTTCCATCTGTGGCTGAACGCCGTCCAAGTCCGTACAGGGGGGAACGTGTGGCAAAACGTCCTTCGGTTGGAGCAGCCGGACTGGCGCAAGAGGGTTTCGGCTTCATGCCGAACCTACGCGAAGACTATCGGCGTGGACCCGGAGTGGGTTCGGTGGTTGGCGTTCCTGTACTTCATCCGGAGATCCCTGCGGTCGTTCCGCTGGCTGGACCTGAGTCTGGAGGCCCTCATGCGGTTTCATCACCACCCGCCGAAGTGGCTTCCCTGATGCGGATCCTCCACCTGATCGACAGCCTCGGGATCGGTGGTGCCGAACGGCGCCTCTTGAATGACGTTGTCCGATTGAACCACGACTGTTGCCACACGGTAGTGCATCTGTTTTCCGATACCTCGATGGCCGACCTGTTTCTCAAGAATGGCATTCCAGTCATCGGGTTGGGGCTTCGCGGATTGTTGGATGTCAACGCGATTCCGAGACTCCGTAATCTTATTCGTCAGATCCGACCTGATGCGATGCACACCCAGTTGTTTGGCGCCGACTGCTATGGCCGCGTTGTCGCAAGGGCGATGGGAATCCCAGTCATTTCGACAGTCCAGGGTTCGGCGTACGAAAGCCCGGATCCTTACCTACGTTCAGGGAAACGGGAATGGATCGATCGTCTGACCGCTCGGACCTGCGTAGCCCACTTTGTGGCGGTCTCCGACTTTGTGAAGCAATCCGTGGTTCGGCGGTTTCGGATTCCTGAGGAGCGTTGCTCTGTGATTCCGAACGCGATCGATCCGCAACTGTTTGAGACCGTCGGCTCGGAGCGGGTCCGTCGGCTGAAGGAAGAGCTCTGCCTTCCGGAGGGGTCGAAGATCTTGATCACCATCGGCAGGCTGGATCCGCCCAAAGGGCACCGGTTCGTCCTTCAGACGCTCACCCTTCTCCAGGGGAGTCTGTCCAAGCTGTATTGGCTCATCGTTGGGAACGGATGCTGCCGCCAGGAATTAGAACGCCAAACCGAGGCGCTGGGTCTTCAAACCCACGTCCGATTTCTTGGGACTCGTCGCGATATCCCGGAACTGCTAGCCCTTAGTGATCTGTTCATCTTTCCGTCTCTGAGCGAAGGGCTGCCACTCGTGCTGTTGGAGGCGATGGCAGCGGGAAAACCTTGCGTGGCGTTTCGACTCGGCCCCATGCCGGAAGTCATTGCAGATGGTGTCACGGGTCTCTTAACAGAGCCGGGCTCTGCACAGGCGTTGGCTCAGGCCATTGCCACGCTGTTGAAGGACCCCTCTCGATGTGAGGCCTTGGGCCAGGCGGGTCGAGCGAGGGTGCGTGAGCACTTTCATGCGGATGAGACCGCTCGCCGACTGGGAGCTCTTTACCGGCAGGTCCATAGCCAGCACCGAACGCGATGGCGAACGGGACTGTCTGTCTATCTGCGGGCCGGCAAGGGGTTTGACAGCCATGAATAAGCCTGTGGTCATCCGGGGGGCGGGTTCCTGCGGCCTGGCGGCGGCCCGCGATTTGCTTGAAGGGGAGCAGGCCGTCGTCATCCTGGAGCGTGCACCGTTCGTGGGCGGGATGGGCGCCACGCAGCAGTGTGGCAGGGACCTGTTCGACGCCTTCCAGATGCACGAGAACCATTTTTACGAATTCATGTCATGAGCGTGAACACATCTTTAGTCGCGTCGGAGTCAGCGGAACAGCTCCAGGAGCGCCTGCTCCACGAAGAAGTGGCTCAGGCTCACGGCCATGATCAGCAATGCGTAGGTGTTGTCGGATGGTTCTACCGTCTCTGTGTCCGCGAGACCATGCACCATCTCAGACAGTTCCCAGCGGAGATCATTGTGGAAGGCGCATGCGGCGAAGGGTTCTTCTTCCGAGGGAGCGACATCCGCCCGATTCAACTCGATGTCTCCTGGACACGGCTGAAAAAGTTTGAGAACCCTCACGGCAAGGTGATCTGCGCCGACCTCTACGCGATGCCCTTTCAGGGTAACTCTGTCGATGTGGTCCTGCTCATCGCGGTGCTGGAACATGTCCAGAGGCCCGATGTGGTCCTGAACGAGGCGCATCGAGTGTTGAAAGCTGGGGGGCGGGTGATGCTCCTTGTGCCGAATGATCTGACTATGACGTTGGGACGGATGCTCCTGCTGAAATGGCCGCCCCGCTATCCCGATCATGTGACCTTCACTACACCACGCCTCATGCACCGCTTGGCGGCAGATTTTAACGTGGTCGAGGCCTACCCACTACCGTTTCGCAAGCTCTCGTTCTGGTGGAACATGTATTACGTGATGGTCTTGGAAAAGCGGAGGACTCCCTGATGACGAACCGCGCTCACGCCCATCTCGCCATCGACGCGCAGAAGCCGCCTCCTGAAACGAGGTCCCCCATTCCGCTCTTCAAGGTCTTCATGCCCGAGGGCGTTCTCGCACCACTGACCCAAGTGCTCTTTAGCGGCTATGTCACCGAGGGCGAGCAAGTTCGAGAATTCGAGCACCAGCTTGCCGCCTACATTGGGAATCCGTATGTCTTAGCGCTCAACTCGGGCACCAGCGCCATTCAACTATCGCTGCGGCTGGCAGGAGTAGGTCCTGGGGATGAGGTGATCTCTTCTCCCATGACGTGTGTGGCCACAAACTCGCCCGTGCTGGCAGCAGGCGGAACCATTCGTTGGGCGGATATCGACCCGGACACAGGGAACATCGACATCCGTTCAATTGAACGCAACATCACCAAGAAGACCAAGGCGATCCTCTATGTGCATTGGGCGGGCGATCCAGCCACCATTGACGAGATCAATGCGCTCGCCCGGTCCTCCGGGCTCAAGGTGATTGAAGATGCGGCTCATGCGTTTGGCGCCCAGTACAAGGGAGCGAAGATCGGCACGCACTCGGACTTTGTCTGCTTCTCATTCCAGGCGATCAAGCACATCACCACGATCGACGGAGGAGCCGTGTTCTGTCGGGAGGAGAAGGACTATGTGCGTGGGAAGAAATTGCGGTGGTTCGGGATCGACCGGGATGCGCGGCGACAGGAGCTGTTCTGGGACTACAACGTCGAGGAGTACGGATATAAGTTTCACATGAACAACGTCGCCGCTGCCATTGGCATTGAACAGCTCAAGTACATCGATCAGATCCTGAGCGCGCATCGAAGAAACGCGTCCGTCTACTTGGAACATCTGCAGGGGCTGCCGAAACTGCGCCATCTCAAACGGCTGCAGGACGGCACATCAGCCTTTTGGATCTTCACCATGCTTGTCGACGATCGAGAGGCCTTTGTGCAGCACCTGCGCAAGGATGGAATCGCGACCTCGGTTGTGCACGTTCGCAACGATCAGTACGAGGTGTTTCGGAAATTTCGTACCGTGTTGCCCGGCGTCGATGCTTTCACCAGCCACTACATTTCCATCCCTTGTGGGTCGTGGGTGACACCGGAAGAGGCCAAGTTTATCGTTCAGGTGATTCGGCAGGGCTGGTAGCGAGACGAGGAGAGAAGAACTGAGGAAACCCATCGCGATTCTAGGAGCGGGACCGGCTGGTCTCACCACGGCGTGGCGCTTGTCTCAGCTCGGGAAGGAGGTCGTGGTCTTTGACAAGGATGACTCGGTGGGCGGGTTAGGGAAGACGATCACGGTCAATGGGTACCGGCTCGATTATGGACCACACACCTTTCATCTCCGGGGGACGGAAGAAAGCCACCGTATTATCCGTGAGCTGATGCCGTTTTTTGGGGAGAACCCAAGGATACTCAAGCGCGGCGCGCGTATCCTGCTTGGAAAGAAGTACTTTACCTACCCCCTCAAGATCACGGAGTTGTTAACCGGTATTCAACCTTGGTTAGCGATACGGATCCTTTGGGACTATCTGAGGGCCAATGCAACCCTGCGGGTTCAACCGCCGACCAAGGACTCTTCCTTTGAGGAATGGGGCGTCAAGAATTTAGGTCGCACGCTTTACGACCTTTGCTTCGGCATATATTCGCAGCGGGTGTGGGGTCTGCCGACCTGTCAGATTTCCTCGTGCCAGGCGCAGCGCGTAGCAAAACTCAACCTCACAGAACTTCTCCTACGTACCTTCGGGATCAAGGTAGATCCGGTGGTCTATTTTAACAAGTATCTGTATCCCCGTGGCGGGATCGGCCTGCTGTACGAGCGAATGGCGCAAAGCATTCTGGCGTCCGGCGGTCAGATACACCTTCAGGCTCCCGTTCACCGGATCGTTCGGAGCGGGAATCGGATTGAGGGGGTCTGCGCTTCCATTCAAGGCAAGGAACGAAATGTAGAGTGTAGCGGCGTCATCTCGACACTACCCTTGCCGTTGATCGTTCGGTTGTTTGATCCACCGCTTGACCAAGAAGTCCAACAGCTGGCCAGCCGTCTTAGGTATCGGAGTCTTCGATTTTGTTACCTTGTTCTCAACCGAGAGAGAATTACCGATTATCACTGGTGTTACCTCCTGGATGAGTTCTACCGCTGTAACCGGATCTCCGAGCAGAAAAATGTCAGCAAGGAGATGCTGCCCGACGGCAAGACGGTGCTGCTCTTTGAGTTGACCTGTACCAAGGGCGATGCCGTGTGGGAGGCCTCGGAGCGAGAGCTGTACGAGATTGTATTGGCGGATGTGCGTCGGGCCAACCTGATTGAGGACCTCTCGATTATTGAGGGATTTTTCACGCGTCGGGTGGAATACGTCTACCCTGTGTATGACATGCACTTTGAGGACAATTTGTTTCCGGTGCTAGAGGTCCTCCACCGGTTGGACAGTTTCCTCAGTGTCGGGAGACATGGCCTGTTCCTCAATAACAGCATGGACGACAATGTGCTCCTTGCGTTCAAGCTCGCTGACTTTCTGGCTACGCAGCACACGAATCCTCACTGGAATGGAACCCTGTGGTTCCAGCAGATGTGTGATTTCATGTACTTACGTTTTGCAGGCAAATAGTTCTCGCACGCGTGGAAAACGGGATGGAGAATCGTGGCCTCACAACCGATCTGGGGTTTCCCCGTACCGTTCAGGTTTGCCAGGGGACCATTCCGGATCCTGTGGTGCGTTTCTTGCAGGACATCTTCGTGATCAAAAAGGGCAGGACAGGCGATCTCCGCCAGATGTTCCCGCTGGCGTTCTCTCCTGATGAACGGAATTTCTGTTTGGTGTTGAATGAGGGGGACGCTGTAGTTGGTACGCTCGTTGTTCGATTGGTTCATCCTCCGGGGTTCAGACTCGGCCTGGTTGGTTTTGTTGCCACGCAAGAGAGCTATCGGGGCATGGGAGTCGCACGCCAACTGTTGGCGGAGTTCGATCGGCTCGCGGTGCGAGAGCAGATCGGTATTGGATTGTTATGGGCTTCGAAACAGGCCCTGTATGCGAAAAGAGGATGGCATCCGGAGAACCTGTTTCCAACCCAGAGGGTGCTGTGTTCTGAGCCGATGGAGGATGTATCGGCAATCCCCATTTCAGATGGAGAAAGGCTTTTCCAGTTGGCACAACAGGGGGAGCAATTCCTCTGGAGGACAAAGGAAGACTTCCTATCACTTGCAAGGGTGTCGTGGCATATGCACTTTGGCCTCGTGCGTTCCTATCTCTTCACGCACAAGGATCAGGCCGTCGGGTATGCCGTCGTGGGCGATCATTCCCAGATTCTTGAAATCGTCGTTGAGCCGCCTGAACGACGGCGCCCATGCCTGAATGCACTTGGGCTGATCTTGAATGCAAAAGAATGGGTATGCCCAGCGGATCCACAGGAGGGGACGACGCTTCTGCAAGAGGATCGGTTAACGATGGTCAAGGTATTTGATGAGACGTTCCGGCCTAACTCGCTGAAAGGCCTTTCGCTCTCGCCGTTGGATCGGATCTGATGGAGATCCTTGGGTTCTCGCCATGAAGGGTCATTGGAGGTCGTATTTCTTACAGGATTCCATCCGACCTGTAGCGATGCTGTTCATAGTCGCACTGGCGCTGCGGCTCCTGTACGTCCTGGGGTTTCCACAGTTGCCTGTGGCCAGTGACGCGGGCGCCTATGACCTGTTGGCGCAGCGCTGGGCCTCGGGGCAGGGGTTTCCCGGGTGGGAGGAGTCCGGGTACGAGATTGACCGGCTCCCCCTGTACGTCATCTTTTTGGGGACGATCTATGCCGTCACCGGGTCGAATCCCATGACCGCGCGTGCTGCCCAGGCTGTCATGTGGGCCGTGATCGTCCTCCTCACGTACCGCTTGGCTGATCACGTCATGAATAATCGGCGGGTTGCTGTTTGCGCGGCGGCGATCATCACGTGTGTACCTGTGACGATTGCCTATGCCGGGCTGCTGATGACAGAAACGCTGTTCACACTCATCCTGCTGGTTGCCTCTCTCAGTTTGTTCACTGCACTCCGCTTGCAGAGAAGCCGGTGGTACTTCTGGACGGGGGTGTCTCTGGGATTCACGGCACTGGTGAGTTCACGGGTGCAATACCTCCCACTGGTTCTTCTGGCGAGCCTGCTCCTGATGAAGCACGAAAAGCGAAAAGTCCTCCGCTGGGGGGTCGCGTTGCTCGCCGGGTTCGTGCTGACGGTTCTTCCCTGGACCGTGCGCAGCTCTCTCGTCGCGAGACAGTTCGTGTTTCTCAGCACCTACCAGCACGATAAGAGCCTGTGGCTGGCGTTCCACAAGGACGGCCCAACCGAGCTGGACTATATGACCCGGGAACCGTTCAAGTCCTTAGGTCGGGACGTGTCTCCATCAGAACGGCAGCGCCTCCTGCGCCATGAGGCCCTGCGCCAGTTGCGACGCTACCCGTTTCATTACGTGAAGAACGTCGGCAGGCGATTTCTCCACTTATGGTTTGCGAGTCACGGGAATACCTTCGTGGGACTTCAAGAGGCCAGTGTGACCTTGTGGCGAACACGTCAATGGGAAAAGCTTTCCGTGAAAGGGCTGCTGTTCCTGATCCATTCCTCGATCGTCCTGCTCGGTTTCTGGGGACTGTACGTGTGTCGCAGGTCGTGGCGGCAGCTTGTGCCCCTGTATGTCCCTCTCGTGTATCTGACGGCCCTGCATGCCTTGTTTGTCACCTCACCCCGGTTCCAAATCCCGATGTGGCCGTATCTTTCCATCTTTGCTGTCAGAGGGCTGTTCCATCTGTCAGGGGAAGGTCGCGTAGCCGCTTGACATCAGCGATGTGTGGCATTGCAGGAATGCTCTCGTTCGACACGCAGAGACCTATTGACCGGGAGGGGCTGGAACGCATGACCAGCTGCCTCGCTCACCGGGGACCTGACGGGTCCGGCTTCTACGTGAACGGACCGATTGGGTTCGGTCACCGGCGGCTTTCCATCATCGATCTCGCAGGGGGCCGGCAGCCGATAGCCAATGAAGACCGTTCTGTCTGGGTCATCTGTAACGGGGAGATCTACAACTATGTGGAGCTGCGACGCGACTTGGAGTCAAGAGGACACCGGTTTACAACGGAGAGCGACACGGAAGTGATCGTGCACCAGTACGAAGAAGATGGCCTCGACTGCCTCCAGTCCTTCCGAGGGATGTTCGCCTTTGCCTTGTGGGACGAAAAAGAACGGCGCCTCCTGCTGGCGCGGGACAGGCTCGGCAAGAAGCCCCTCTGGTACTCAGCCAACGGGCATCGGCTCCTCTTTGCTTCGGAGCTCCAGGCGCTTCTCGCTGGGCCTGAGGTGGAACGTCCGTTGGACCCGCAGGCCGTCGATCTCTACCTGACGTACGGATATGTCCCAAGCCCACGCAGCATCTTCAGCGGCATCTCCAAGGTCCCACCCGCTCACCGCGTTGTTGTGGATGCCAGGGGTCTGAGGGTCGAGCGCTATTGGCACCTCGTGTATGAGCCGAAACGAGCTGTGGGCCAGCAGGAAGCCGGAGAGGAGTTCCTCAGTTTTTTTGAGGAAGCCGTCCGGATTCGATTGAGGTCGGACGTCCCGTTAGGAGCCTTCTTAAGCGGTGGCTTGGATTCCAGCAGCGTGGTGGCCATGATGGCACGGCTCTCTGACAGGCCGGTCAAGACCTTCTCGATTGGATTTGAGGAAACGGAGCACAGCGAACTCACGTACGCTCGATTGGTCGCCAAGGCCTTTGGGACTGACCATCACGAATTCATCGTCAGGCCAGACGCCACCACGGTCGTCCCGATGTTGGTCCGTCACTATGGTGATCCCTACGCGGATTCGTCGGCTCTCCCGACATTCTACGTCGCGCGGGAGACTCGTCAGCACGTGACGGTCGCCTTAAACGGCGACGGAGGAGATGAGTCGTTCGCAGGGTATCCGCGCTACGTGGGAGCCGCGGTGTCGTTGCAGATCGATCGGCTCCCCCGTTCGGCCAAGCGGATCGCTGGCTGGCTGTTTAGCCGGATGGGGGCCCAAGGCGCGACACGTCCGACGACCGATCGACTGCATCGCTTGGCGCGGTTCTTCAACGCGGTGAGCGGCTACCCCACCCTCGAGGCTCGTTACCTCCGATGGATCAGTTACTTCATGCCGGAGGAGCTCAACGGGCTGTATACCGGTGAATTTCGAGCGCTGGTAGACGGATTCCGATCGGACCAGTTCATACGGGATCTCTATCAGGAGAGGCCCTGTTCCTCCGTGATTGATCGCTTGATGGCCGTGGATATCGGCAGCTACCTCCCTGAGGACCTGTTAGCCAAAGTCGACATCGCGAGCATGGTCCATGCGCTGGAGGTGCGCTCCCCGTTTCTCGATCACCGACTCATGGAATATGCGGCGCGGTTGCCGGTTCACTATAAGGTCAGCGGCTTGACCACAAAGGTCTTGCTTCGCCAGGTGATGGGCGGCGTCTTACCGCGCGCGGTCCTCAGAAGGTCCAAAATGGGATTTGGGATCCCGCTTGGCCGGTGGCTTCAACAGGAGCTGAATCCTTGGATGCGGGAAATCCTGCTTGATCCCCGTGCGCTTCGGCGAGGGATCTTTCGGCCGGCGGCGGTCCAGAGGCTCATTGATGAGCATACGAGGGGCATTCACGATCACCGGTACCGCTTGTGGGCGTTGATCATGTTTGAACTGTGGCAGCACACCTTTATGGATGGTCACCATGAGGGCGTCCAACAGGAAAGACCAGACACCATCCCTACATCCGTTTGAGGGTTGCGATGAGACGTCTGCTTGATGACCAGGGGAGACTCTTTGGAATAATCAACCTTGCTGATCTGGTGCTCTCGGGACTGCTCATTGCCGGGGGGGTTGTGGCCATTTCAAGCTATCGCATCTTAACTGCCCCACAGCACCCTGGTGGACCATGGGAGCTCAGCGACGCAATCGAAGTGGCGTGTGTCTTTGATCGGGTGGAGGACACGGTGAGTTCCAAGATTCAAGTTGGAGATGTGTACCACGATTCCACAGGGAGGGTTCTGGCAGAGATCCTGGAGGCCTTTGCGCCTCAGCCGTCGACGGCACTCGCCGACTTCAGCTCTATCCAGTACATTCCGATCGTGCCGGGTAAGCCTTTAAAGCGGGTCGTGACCCGGTTGCGGCTCCATGGGCAGCTCTCTCGTGATGACGGCAAATTTTACTTCCAGGGGCGACCTGTCACGAATGGTTCCTCGATTGACTTCCGGTCGGCGCAATACGGTCTCTCCGGGACGGTCCGCCCCGGTTTGCCGAGGGAGGCATTTGTTCTGCTTCGTGGAAACATTGCCTCCATGGACTTGGCAGGCTTTTTTAACCGAGGCGATGCGATTTATGATCACCGGGGGGAGGTTGTCGGTCAGGTCATCGATGGGAAAATCTCTGTCGCGAATCCACGGCTGTCATGGATTCCCCTTGAGCAAAAGGGCTTTTTCCAACTTCCCCTCACGGTTTCGGTTCCGCAGGTGGAGCTTTGGGTGAGGCTCGTGGGGTGGGAGCGCGGTGGTCATGTTATTTTCGACGACAAGCTCCTCAAGGTCGGGGCTTCCCTGATGCTCCGCAGTCTGCGCTATGACTTCTCCGGCGACATCCTGGAGATCCGCGAAACCCCGCCAGCGGAAACGGTGGTCGTAGCCCCGGAGCCGGCCTGGAGGTACATCCGGGTGCGCATACCTGAGTTCGAGCCCGACGCCCTCAATCTCATCACTCCCAACGATCCGATCTACGATGCCAGGATGGTCCCTGTTGGTGAGGTGGTCCAGTTTCTCCTCGTTCCCCCCGTGCCATTTTTGCCCAGCGTCGACATCGAGGTGAATCCCGAGCGGTTTCTCCAGGTACGCCCCACCAGCTCAACCATACAACTCTGGGTGAAGCTGCACTGCTTCTCCAAGGGGACTTGGCTTTTCTTCAGTGGAGAGCCCCTGAAGGTGGGGAGTTCATTGTCCCTTCGGAGCGATGAGTACGATTTGGACGTGGTTGTCCTGGAGATCCGCGAAACCCCGCCACAGCAAACTGCAACTGTGCCGAGGAAGGAGGTGGTCCAACTGGTTGCGGAGGAAATCCCTGAGCCGCTAGCAAAGGCTGTTAAGGCGGACGACCTGTTGTTCGGGGGAGGCCAGGTGATCGGCAGGATTGCGAGGGTAACAGACCTCGGGCCAGCAGAAGTCTATCGGTTGGTTCAGAGATCCGGCGATCCTTACCTCGTTCGGAGGGTGGATCTCCATCGATTACAGGTGACAGCAGAGTTGCAGATAGACAAAGAGGCGATCCGGATCGGAGACCTACTGACCCTCATCTCTTCTCGATATACGCTTCAAGGAACCGTGGTCGAAATCGAAGAAGGGGTTGCCCAGAAAACCGATGAGTAGCATCCTGCTGGGGGGTGGCTTCTTCCGCTGCCAGTGGGGGAATAGCCAGGTGTTGGCGTTTGCGCGTCGGCACCGAGGGGGGGTTCGGCTTCTGGGCTTAAGCCTGTTGGGGTGTCTGGTGGCGATCAGTCCTTCCCCACTGAGGATGGGCTGGGTGGCGTTAGGGGCAGGGACGCTGTGTTCCCTCGTGTTGCTTCAGCGACTCGAGCCTGTTCAAAGCAAGTGGGTGCGACGACTCTTCCTGACCGCGCTGTTGACGAGGGTGATCGTCGCCCTGCTCTTGTATGGTGTTTGCCCGAGGATCTGGTACGAGACACCGATGGGCATGTTCCAGAACGGGGGCTTTTTCGTTGCAGATGGTTACGGCTATGCCGCCAACGGCTATTGGCTAGCAGAGCATTGGAAGCGGGGTGAATTTCCCACTCCCGAGGCACTCGGTTCTGTGAGCTTGTCCGGTGCGGCGGGGGTGGCCTTTGATTACTGGAACGGGCTTGTCGCCTACTGGCTTGGCTATCACCCCCTGACCTTCTTCGGCGTGAATTGCCTCTTTGGCTCATGGGCGGGGATCTTGGCCTACTGGATTGCCCGACTGTACCTACGGGAACGCGCCGCCCGAGCGGCAGGACTCCTGACGGCTTTTTGGCCTTCCCTTTTTCTTTGGTCGACACAGAATCTCAAAGAACCGATGTCGTTCACGTTGCTGCTGACGGCCCTGGCTCTTTTCCTTTTCCCATTCCGGCGAGGACGCGGGATCACCTGGGCTGCGGGACTTGGGGTGACATGGGTACTGGCCAAGGTCAATCCCTTCATCGGTTCGTTGTTTCTGGCTGCGCTTCTCATCTATTGCGTGTTGTATGGGGTTGTTCATATCAGAATGCTGAGGGTAGTGTTCCTCGCGGCAGCGGTATTCACGTGTTACTCGATCTCTTCCGGAAAGGTTCCTGGTCCATTATTACGGTTGTGTCGAGATGTGGACACGATGGTCTTTCAGCGGGCAATCGTGGAACAGGCTCTTGAGCCGAACAAGCTCGCAGGATGGATCGAATACTCAAGAAGGGTCCGGATGCTCGATGCCCGCACCCCGTTTTTTGAATGGGTTCGCTTGGATACGATGGTGAAGGTGGTCATGTTCTTGCCGATTGGTCTGGTGGGAGTGCTCACCCTGCCCGCTCCGTGGATGGCGCGCTCCTCGACAGAGCTTCTCGGATCCCTGGAAATGCTCCTCTGGTATCCACTCCTGTTCTTCGCCTTCCGAGGAGCTACCAGGGCGATCTTGGGGTCTCCAGGGCAACAGTTGATCCTGACCATCATTCTCGTGTTTTGCAGTGCAATGGCCCTACTGGAGGGAAACATCGGGACGCTCTTTCGACACCGGGCGTCCGTGTGGCCACTCCTCCTTTTCCTGACAGCCTTAGGGCTTCAGCGAGAACCGTCCCGAGAGGCTGTCTGATGGACAGGACCGTTGGAGTTCGCTGTCTCTACCTTTCATACGATGGGTTGCTCGATCCGTTGGGCCGTTCTCAGGTTGTTCCGTACCTGGAGCGGTTCGCCCGAGGAGGCATCAAGCTATTCGTCGTCAGCTTTGAAAAGACGACCCTCTCTGACGATGACCTCTCGAGATGTCGCCGCCATCTCAGGAGTCAACGGATTCATTGGCTGCCCCTTCGCTACCACAAGCGACCCCCCGTGATGTCAACGGTGTGGGATCTGCTTCAGGGACTTGTGGCAACGAGGAAGATTTGCAGCCGATGGCGACCTGACATTGTTCACGCCAGGGGCTATGTGGTGGCCCTGCTCGCCTTGTGGGTCACACACCTGACTCGGGCGCGCTTTCTGTTTGATCTCCGGGGATTTTGGCCGGAGCAACGGGTTGAAGGAGGACTGTGGAAGACAAACGGGATGCTCTATCGGACAACGAAGTGGTGCGAACGCCGCTTCTTTCAGGCCGCAGATGGGATCGTGATCCTCTCCGAAGCCGGAAAGAACATCCTCGATGCTCGGTTAGCAGAACGGGGCATCCAGGTTCCCACGGTGGCGATCCCCACCTGTGTCAATCTGAATCGATTTACCCTGGCTGAGGATCTTTCCCAGAACAACGGGAAGGGCTTTAAACTCGTGCATATCGGGTCGTTGGAGGGGTGGTATGCGCTTGACGCGATGTCCTCCTTTTTCTCCCTGGTCCAGGAGCAGATTCCGGATGCAGAGTGGGAACTCCTCACCTATAGTACCGATGGGCGGATAGATCAGAAGCGGTTTCCCGTTGATCCCCGATTGTATCGAATCCACTCCCTGCCCCATGAGGAGGTCCCTGGGGCACTCCGGCATGCAAGAGCCAGCTTGTGTCTCGTGAAGCCTGTCAGCTCCGCACGTGCTGCCTGCCCTACCAAGGTGGGAGAGTCGTTGGCCTGTGGCGTCCCCATTGTGATCACCGCAGGGGTGGGCGACTGCGACACGCTCATCGAGCGAGAGAGGGTAGGGGTGGTCGTTCGGACCCTGTCCCACGATTCCTACCGTTTGGCCGTGTCTCAGTTACGTCAACTGCTTCAAGAAGGAGAAGAGCTGCGGCGTCGCTGCCGGCGGGTCGCCGAGAGGTATTTCGATCTGGAAAAAGGGGTTGAGAAGTACTTGGCGCTCTACCGAGAGATGCTCCATGGATAGGATAGGAGAAGAACCATGCCTGAGGTAAAGGGACACGACCAGAACCAACTGGTGCGCGATCAGTACCCGCAGGATGGTTGGCTCAAAGGGTACTTCTATCTGAATGAGACCGATGTGCTGGGTGGCGATCGGTCTCACCAGCGTTGTTGGAAGAATGTCGATTTCCTGCGGCTCAAGGATGTTGCCCTTCACCTGCTGGATCCGCGTCCCTCCAAGAGGATTCTCGATATTGGATGCGGGGATGGGGCCATGATGGTCTACTGTGGTCTTCAAGGCGCCATCGTGTACGGCCAAGATCTGGAAGAACAACATATCGTCAAAGCGAACGAGTACCTCAAACGGTTCGGCATCCAAGGGGAGGCCCGCTGCGGGGACGCCCGTCATCTGGATTTTCCCGATCATTTCTTTGACGGGGCCATTTCCGGCGATTTCATGGAGCACGTGACCGATGACGTGAAGGTGGAGGTCCTGAAAGAAGCGCGGAGGTGCCTCAAGCCCGGTGCCCCCTTGGTGATCAAGACGCCAAACTTGAATTACCTGAGGCTCTCGTTGCTCTACAAACGCCTCCGAGCGGTCTTTCGGCTGCAGAATCCAATGCGCTATGTCATCTCCCATGCCCCAGGGACCGATGATCCTCAGCATGTGGGGCTGACGACACGGCGGCGGCTCACCCAGTGTCTCTTCGCGGCAGGGTTCTTGAACTATACGTTTTATTACGCCCCATTGAGACGGCTTGGCCATTCGCCCGTGATGGAATGGTTGTCCGTGGAGGCGTGGGGATTTCGAGATGTCCTCTGCGAAGACCTCTTCTGCCGCACCTGGAAGCCGATTGTGATGACTTACTTTCCGGACTAGCGATGGTCGTATGAGCGAGCCCCTCGTCTCAATCTGTGTGCCGACATACAATCGGGCCTCTGCACTGCGCGAGGGCCTCAGGAGTATCCAAGGCCAGGACTACGCTCCGCTCGAGATCCTGATCAGTGATAATGGTTCAGCAGATGAGACAGAGGCTGTCTGCCGTCAGGCGGCGTTAGCGGATTCGCGTATCCGATATGTGCGCCATCCTCACAATCAGGGTCTCTACCGCAATCATAATTTCTGCATCGACGAAAGCCATGGGGAGTTCATCTGTTTCTTCCACGACCATGATGAGCGGAGTCTTCGACTCGTCAGCGAGTACGTCTCGTTTCTCTCTCACCATCCCGAGGTGGGGGTGGTGTGCTCCGACTGGGAGTTGATCAGCGACGCGGGGGAGTGCCTTGGCGTCAGGGAGTGCGACGTCCCGTCCGTCACACCGGGGTTGGAGTACATTGAGCGCACAATGCGCTCTGGACGATCCTCTATCGGCATTCCGGGTGCCATGATCCGGCGCACGGCTCTCGGTGACATTCGGTTTGATGAGCAAGGACCCATCGGGTTCGGAGACTTTGTCGTGTGGTTCCAGATTGCCGAACGCTGGCAGATCGGCCATGTGGACAGGCTGCTCTGGCGCTGTCGGCAGCTTCGTCAGTCACAAAGCGCACGGACCATCGTGTCGATGGCCCGTGATTATGAGGAGTGCCTCTCTCGCTATTGCGATGCCCACGTGACGCGCTGGCCGGCCCACGCTCAGATGGTCAGTCGATGGAGGTCCTCGGTCAATCGCTATCTGTTTTGGGCGCTTGCCTACGAGCTGGCCCTCTACTGTAGAAACCAGGACTCGAGGGCATCGAAACGGCCTGCTGCTCAGACGCTCTTTGAAATTCTGGATTACCGTCTCAGCGCCGAAGAGTTTCAGCAGGTGCTTCAACAACTCGAAGCCTCCCGAACTGGGTTTGTCCAACATGGCATCTTCGTCATGCTCAATGTGCTCATGCGTCTGAAGCTGACAGGGCCACTGGTATGGGCCACCCACCACCAGGCGTCGCTGCGAAGCCTGCTGGGGTTGAGGTAGTCTGAGAGGGTCGTATGCGCGGTCTACTCGTTGAGCTGCTTCGCTGTCCGGGATATTTGGGGACGCTCGAGCTGACCCCCTTTGTCGAGTCACTAGGGCGAGACGAAGTCCTCGAAGGGCTGCTCGAGTGCCGCTGCGGATTGAGCTACCCGATCGTCAACGGCATTCCCCGTATGCTGGAGAACGCCTTTGACCTCTGGCCATCGTTGAGAGATCGGTACGGGGTTCGGCTCGGACGGAACAGGACAGTTGAGGCAGCAGAGAAACCTCGGGACGGCTTCGTTCGGATCATCGAGAAGACACGGGAGAGTTTTGGGTACCAGTGGACCTTGTTCTCCGAGATGGTCACCGACTTCCGTGAAAACTTCCTCTACTACATCGAGCCAGTCGATGAATCGTTCTTCCCTGGCAAGGTGGGCATCGACGTGGGGTGTGGGTTTGGGCGGCACATCTATAACGCAGCCACCCTGGGCGCCGAAATGGTCGGCGTCGATATCGGTGCGGCCATCGATGTCGCAAGGCGCAACACCCAGCACTTGCCGAACGTGCACTTGGTTCAAGCGAACCTGTATCGGCTGCCGTTTCGTCACAGGGGCTTTGACTTTGCCTATAGTATCGGCGTCCTCCATCACCTGCCTGACCCAGAAGCGGGATTCCGCTGCCTGCCCTCGCTGGTCAAGCCTGGAGGCTCAGTCTTCATCTGGGTCTATAGCAAGAGTCGTCCGGTCGTGAACTTCACGCTGGAGTGTGCGCGGACTGTCACAACCCGATTACCCAAGGGAGCTCAACAGGTGATCTCATTTGTGTCAGCGGCGGTAGACTGGGCAGGCTTTATCGTGCCGTATCAGGTCACGTCGACACTCCCGTTCCTCGGACCCTTGGTCAGAAGGGTTGCATTTCCGAGACTCAAGGTGTATAGCCGCTACCCATTTCAGGTGGTGTGGGCGGACTGGTTCGATCGCCTCACGGCACCCATCCGCTTCTATTACGATGCCCGGGATCTTGACAGCTGGCTGAGCCGCGCGCAGCTCGACCGCTCGAGGGTCACCGCCACAGGCCTGTTCGGCTGGCGGGCCTACGGTGAGCAGCGAGAAGACCTCCAACCGGATGGACCTTAAGGGAAAGCGCGTTCTCGTCATTGGAGGAGCCGGTTTTATCGGTTCTCACGTGGTCGACCTCCTCACACAAGAGGAGGTTGCGCAGGTGATCGTGTACGACGACTTTTCAAGGGGGAACCTGAAGAATCTCGAAGCCGCACTTCGAGATCCTCGCGTGACGATCTACGAACTGGGTGGCAACATCCTGCATGCTGATGTGCTCAACGCCGCGATGCGAGATGTGGACTGCGTCGTGCATCTGGCAGCGCTCTGGCTGTTGCACTGTCAGGACTACCCGAGATCGGCGTTCGAGGTCAACGTTCAGGGCACCTTCAATGTGCTGGAGGCGTGCGTGGCCAACAAGGTCAAGCGGTTGGTCTACTCCTCCTCGGCTTCCGTCTACGGCGATGCCCTCCAGGTGCCCATGACCGAAGAGCATCCGTTCGCAAATCGAACGTTCTATGGGGCGACGAAGATTGCCGGCGAGCAGATGTGCCGAGCCTTTTCCCATCGCTATGGGTTGGAATACGTGGCGCTTCGGTACATGAACGTCTATGGGCCTCGTCAAGATGATCGCGGTGCGTATACGAACGTGATCATGAAGACGCTGGATCGGATCGACGAGGGACAGCCCCCCCTCATCTACGGGGATGGCTCCCAGTCCTACGACTTCATCTTCGTGGGGGATGCGGCCCGGGCTAACGTGATGGCGCTCAAAGCTTCTGCCACCGATGAGGCGTTCAATATCGGCATGGGGGTTCACACCACCCTCAACGAACTGGTGCGGGAGCTCCTGGACCTGACTGGGTCCTTGCTCCTGCCTGAGCATCGACCGCAGGGCCAGACCTTCGTCCAGCATCGGGTCGGAAGCACGGAGAAAGCTGAACAGCTGTTGGGTTTCAGGGCTGAGGTCCCACTGCGGGAGGGGCTGCAAGAGCTCATCGAATGGCGCAAACAACAGCTCATAGGGCGGCAGCGATGAGGATCCCTATCACGAGGCCATCGTTGACGGCTGCTGAAGCCGAGGCGGTCGTGAAGGTCCTTGAAACCGGTTGGGTATCGCAGGGGCCGAGGGTGGCGGAGTTCGAAGAGGCCTTCGCTCGCTATGTGGGAGCGGGGGATGCCGTGGCGACCTCCTCCTGTACGACCGCCCTTCATCTTGCGCTGGTGTGTCTTGGAATCGAGGAGGGTGATGAGGTCCTGGTTCCGGCCTTCACCTTCGTGGCGACTGCCAACGCGGTGGAGTACTGCGGAGCAACACCTGTCTTCGTGGATATCGACCTCGCGAGCTTCAACATGGACGTTGAGCAGATCGAGACGAAGATCACTGAGCGTACCAAGGCTATCATCCCTGTCCATCTGTTTGGCCTCAGCGCGGAGATGGATCCCATCATGGCCATTGCGAGGAAACACGAGCTGTGGGTGGTGGAGGATGCCGCGTGCGCCTTAGGAGCGTGGTACCATGGCCGACATGTGGGCGCGTTTGGTGAGATGAGTTGTTTTAGCTTTCATCCGCGAAAATCGATCACGACGGGGGAAGGGGGCATGCTCACGACAAGACGGGAAGAGCTGGCCCGACTGGCGCGGTCCTTGCGCGATCACGGCGCGTCTCGTTCGGATCTGTCGCGCCATACAGGCAAAGCCGGCTTTCTGTTAGCAGAGTTCACGCGTCTGGGCTACAACTATCGCATGACAGACATTCAGGGAGCCATGGGATGTACCCAGATGAAGCGGCTCGATGAGATGCTGACCGAGCGATCCCGCCGTGCCAAGTTCTACGATGACATGCTAGCCGGGATGGGCTGGTTGCAACCACCGGTGGTCCCCGAGGGATGCCGTCATGGGTACCAGGCTTACGTCTGCCTGTTCCGTCCCGAGCCGCCGACCCTGGACAATGTGGAACGCCTCCATCGGCAGCGCAACGAGGTGATGAAGCGGTTGGAAGCAGCCGGGATCGCCACTCGTCAGGGCACTCACGCCCCGGTGATCCTGGGCTACTATGCCCAGAAATACGGCCTGCAGCGTTGGCAATTTCCCCACGCCTACCTGGCAGACCGATTGAGTCTCACGTTGCCCCTCTATGTTCAACTGACAGATGCGGAGCAGGAATTCGTGTGTCAGGCGCTTCAGGAGGCGATCGATGCACAGGTCGCTGCTCGCGCTCTTGGTTGATCCGGTTTCGAAGACGCCCTTGCAACTCGAGGAAGGGCGGTGTGAGCCGGGAGGCACCGTCGTTGAAGGGACGCTTCATGGTGCTGAGGCACGATCGTATCCGATCACGAAGGGCATCCCCCGTTTTGTGCTCAATGACGATGGTGACCAGCGGCAAACCGCGAACAGCTTTGGGTTCAAGTGGCAACAACGCAACTCCTACAGCTCTGCGCAGATGCGTGCCGCGTCTCAGGAATGGTTCGTGCAACGCTATGGGTTCGGGAGCATTGAAGCGCTACGAAGTTTCTTTGCCGGGCGCCGGCGCATCCTGGATGCAGGCTGTGGCAGCGGATTCAGCACCTCGTTGTGGATGGATGGCTCGTGGCAAGAACGGGGCAACGCGGAGTGGTTCGGGGTTGAGCTTTCGACAGCGATTGACGTGGCACAGGAGCAACTGGGCTCCCTCAGGGGGACGCATTTTATTCAGTCCGATCTCCTGCAACTCCCTTTTCGTGGACACACGTTTGATACCGTCCTTGCGGAGGGCGTGCTGCATCATACCCCCTCGACCGAGCGGGCGTTGAAGTCGTTGGTCGCGATGCTTGAGCCGGGAGGCGAGATCATGTTCTACGTGTACCGGAAGAAAGGCCCCATCCGCGAGTTCACCGATGACCACATCCGGAGCCTCGTCTCCTCGCTCGAACCACAGGAAGCCTGGCGGATGCTGCGCCCCTTGACGAAGCTTGGGCAGGCGCTGTCTCAATTGCCCGGCGAGGTTGACGTCCCAGAAGACATCCCCTGTCTCGGCATCAAGGCCGGTCGGAGCAGTGTCCAGCGCCTGATCTACTGGCATTTTGCGAAGCTCTTTTGGAACGACGCCTTCACATTCGAGGAGAACAACCACGTGAACTTTGATTGGTACCATCCGCGGTATGCCCATCGTCATACCGAGGGTGAGGTGCGTCGATGGTGCGAGACGGCGAATCTCTCGATTGTGCGCTTTGACGCGCAGGAGAGTGGATTGACCGTCAGGGCGGTCAAGAGGTAGGTGATGTGCGGAATCGTTGGTGTGTGCCATCTCAACGGTGAGCCCGTGCCGGTCAGTCTGCTGAAGCGCATGACCGATGCCATCGCCTATCGAGGCCCAGATGGTGAGGGGCACTATACGGACGGGCCGGTGGGCCTAGGACACCGCCGGTTAGCCGTCATTGATCTCTCGCCATCCGGCAAGCAGCCGATGGCCAACGACACGGGGGAGCTGGTCATCACCTATAACGGCGAAGTCTACAACTTCCAGCAGTTGCGTGTTGAGCTTGAAGCCGCGGGACATCGGTTTCATTCCCGGACGGATACCGAAGTCGTCCTGCACGCGTATGAGGAGTGGGAAACGGACTGCCTCGACCGGTTCAACGGCATGTTCGCCTTCGCCATCTGGGATCGCGTCAAGCGTCGGCTGCTTGTGGCGAGAGATCGGTATGGGGTGAAACCACTCTACTGGTACTGTCAGGATGGCCTGTTCATCTGTACCTCAGAGATTAAAGCCATTCTTGTACATCCCCAGGTGAGCCGCGCTGTCTGCTATCCGGCGTTGAACGAATACTTCACGTTCCAGAACATCCTGACAGATCTCACGCTATTTGAAGGGGTCAAGCTGCTGCCGCCAGGATGCACGTTGACGCTGGATCTTCAACAAGGAACAGGTCCAGTCGTTCGACGGTACTGGGACTTTCCGTTTTTGAGCAAACCGCTGGAGGAGTCGGAAGAGGAATGTGCTGAACGGCTCTACGCCTTATTCGTTCAGGCAGTGACCCGGCAACTCGTCAGCGACGTCCCACTCGGTGCCTATCTGAGCGGTGGGATGGATTCCGGGTCTATCACGTCGGTCGCTGTTCGGTCTCTCCCTCGGCTACGGACGTTCACTGGGGGGTTTGACTTGAGCTCTGCGTCTGGGCTGGAGCTGGGTTTTGATGAGCGACCGAAGGCCGAGTTCCTCGCGAATCGGCTCAAGACCGAGCATTACGAGGTGGTCCTCCATGCAGGAGATATGGAGCAGGTGTTGCCGGAGCTCATTTGGCACTTGGAGGATCTGCGGGTTGGGCAGTGCTACCCAAACTACCATGTCGCCCGCCTGGCCGGGAAATTTGTGACGGTGGTTCTTTCTGGCGTGGGAGGCGACGAACTGTTTGGGGGCTACCCGTGGCGATACTACAGAGGTCTACACAGTACTGGTCGCGAGGACTATGTTGGCGTCTACTATCAATTTTGGCAGCGCCTCGTTCCTGATGAGGATAAAAAACGTCTCTTCAATCAGACGACAAGGCAGCAAATCGGCGAGCATTCAACCTTTGAGGTATTTCGAGACGTCTTTAAGGGGCTACCGAGCCGGTTTCTATCCCAGGAGGACGCCATCTCCGCGTCGCTGATTTTTGAATTGAAGACGTTCCTCCACGGTCTCCTTGTTGTGGAAGACAAGCTGAGCATGGCTCACTCTCTGGAGACACGGGTGCCGTTCTTGGACAACGACCTGGTGGAATTTGCCTTGCACCTGCCGGTCAGCTATAAGTTGCGTCGGTTGCATGAGGCACCTGAGGTCGATGAGGATGAGCCGGGAAAGACCTTGAAGTACCAGATGCAGCCCTCCAGCGATGGGAAGGTCGCCCTTCGTAGGGCCATGGGTCGTTTGGTCCCGAAGGAAATTACCCAAGCGACAAAACAAGGTTTTAGCGCGCCAGACGCGTCTTGGTTTCGGGGAGAAAGCATTGATTACCTGAACCGGTTGCTGCGCAATCCCCAAGCGGCAATCTACGAGTTCCTCACACCTGTGTATGTTTCAAAGGTACTCGATGAACATTGCTCTGGTCGTGTCAATCGTCGCTTACTTATCTGGTCCTTCCTGTCACTGGAATGGTGGCTTCGGACGTTTATCCGACGTGAGGGAGATCGCGAATGCAAGTTGTTTTCCTCAGCAGCACCATCTTTGGCTCCCGGTGCCTGACAGAGGCCATCTTGCGTACCCCGGGCGTGCAGGTTGCTGGTATCCTTACGACACCGAGGTGGATTTCGTTCGCTGCTGGCAGGAAGCCGATGGAGATCTCAACGTTTGCGGACTTTCGCCTTCTTGCAGATACGGTTGGCTGCCAGGTCGTGACAACGGATGGCCATGCCACCACAGAATCGATACGAGAGATCCTGAGCACGTGGCGGCCTGACCTCGTCTTGGCCCTTGGTTGGTATTTTGTCGTTCCACGAAGCGTCCGGGAGACCATTCCCTTGGGTTGCGTGGGCATCCATGCCTCTCTGTTACCACAATATCGTGGAGGGGCGCCCATCCCCTGGGCGATCATCCGTGGGGAAACGAGGACCGGGGTCACCTTGTTTTACCTTGAAGACCGGATCGATTGCGGAGATGTCATAGCCCAAGCAGCCTTTTCTATTCGAGAAGAGGACACTTGCGCCACTCTTTATGAGAAAGCGACACGAACTTCCGTTGCCCTCTTACACCAGTATCTTCCTCGGATTGCCAACCGAACGGCCCCGCGGATTCCACAAGATGAACGTCAAGCCAGTTGTTATCCCCAGCGCACACCCGAAGACGGTCGGCTGGATTGGACACGCCTATCCACACAGCAAGCGTATAACTGGATACGTGCCCTCACCCGCCCTTACCCGGGTGCGTTTACCTATTATGGAAGAGAAAAGGTCACGCTTTGGAAAGCGAGCCTATCTTCCGTCAAAGGCGAAGCGCCACCAGGCGCCATCATGGCTTCCCTCTCCGATGTGCCTGAGGCCTTCGGGGTCTGGTGTGCCGATGGGAGACTCCTGCGGATTCATGAGATCGGGTTGGTGCATGGTGTCGTGATGAAGGGCGCAGACTTTATAGCGACGCGAGGCATTCAGACGGGAGCGGTACTGAGCGAGGTGTGCCTGACATGATTACGTATCAGGAGATGGTCATTGACGAATCGCGATTGCAGCCTGTGCGGGAGGCGTTGTACCACTCCAACGGGCCAGGATATTACATCTTCCGGAGGTTTCTCCCGCCGGAATTTACAAGGCACATCGCGGTGGGGCTTCCGTGCCGGGTGATTGGCCGAGTGCAGATGAAGAAGCTGGGTCACGTCATCCTGAGACATCCTGAACAGGTAAAGGAAAAGGGCTTCACATGACGCTCTCAGTCATCGTCCCTGTGCACAATGAACGCCTGAACATCGGGCCATTGTACCACCGGGCGTCAGCTGTCCTCAGCACCCTGAAGGGTTTGGATCGCTGGTCCATCGTGTTTATCAACAATGCCAGCGACGATGGATCGTTGGAGGAGATCCTTGCCCTTCGAGCCTTGGAGAGTCGCGTGAAAGTCATCACGCTCTCCCGGAGGTTCGACTATCATGCCGTGTTGGTGGCGGGGCTCTCCGAGGTCGAGAGCGATCTCTATGCGATTGTGGATGTGGATTGCGAAGATCCACCGGAGTTGCTCAAGTCCTTCTATGAAGCCATTCAAGAGGGGGTGTGTGTGGCGTATGGGATTCGCTCGAACCGTCGGGAAATCCGCCTGATCACGTGGGGCCGGAAGCTGTTTTACAAGACCCTGCGTCGGATTGCCGATGCAGAGATCGTGGAGTGGATGGGGGAGTTTGTGATGATGACGCGTCCAGTGCGGGATGCCATCTTGGCCCCCCAGACCACGTACCCCTTCTTGCGGGCGGAGCTTGGGTATGTGGGCTTCACGCGCATGGGGATCCCTTACGTCAGAGCCCAGCGTCAGCATGGCCAATCGCATTACAACCTCCTGCGGATGACCCGATTTGCGATCGGAGGGATATTGGCCAGCTCGACATTCCCGCTGCGCTTGGTGCTCTATTTGGCTGCTGCCATCGGGGTGGCGTTTCCCATTGCTGTGTGGGTCTTGCACGTGACCGTGAGTGGAGCAGCGATCTTGGCCGCCATCGTGTTGCTGTATTTCGTGTTGATCTCCGTGTCCCTGGTGAGCTTGTACGTGGGGAGGGTCTATAAGAATGTGGTGGCGCGCCCAGTGTTCATTGTCGATGGAGAGCGGACCTTTTTGGATCCAACAGATCGTGTCCCCGTTTCCACGAAACAACCACTTGGGCGTGCCCCAGATTTCCAGGAGGCACCAGAAAGACACCAACCGGAACCCTCGATGGAGCGACAGAGGTGATGACCGGTGAGCGGAGCGCAGACAATCCCCACTCCGCCTGCTTCGCCGCCTCCGAGACGACAGGGACTCACAGAGGCGGATGAACCCTGGGCTCTTGCACGGTTCGATGGGTGAGAACACATGCCCCATCTGCCTGTCCAGTGACCGTGAGGTGTGCCGCACTGATGTTCGAGACTATGTCACGGGGGCCAGTTTCTCCATCAGGCGCTGCAGGATCTGTGGCTTGGGAGCTACGGTGCCACCACCGGAAGCTCTCTCACGACACTACCCTGTTTCCTACCGCAGATACTGGGGGCCAGTGCGGGCGACGTTGAAGCTGCTCTATGCACGGCGAATGCGGGCCTTGACGCATGCCATTGGGCGCGTGGGCGTGGCACTGGATTTGGGGTGTGGGGATGGCTGGATGCTTCAGGCTTTGCGTCGATATGGGTGGGCAGTCCTCGGCATCGAACGGACTCACCAGAGTGCTGCTGTGGCGTTCGGGGAACACCACCTCCCAATGGTCGTTGGAGGTCTTGAGGCCATCCGCCCTCAACCGTGTCTCGATCTGATCATCATGTTCCATGTCCTCGAGCATCTTCCCGAGCCGTTGGCCACGTTGCACCAGTGCGCTCAACGGCTGAAGGCTGGTGGGATCCTCATCGTTGCGGTGCCGAACTTGACGAGTTGGCAAGCCCGCTGCTTCGGAAAGCACTGGTTCCACTTGGACGTGCCTCGACACCGCTTTCATTTTGCTCGCAAGTCGCTGATGAACGCCCTCAATCTTGCCGGGTTTGATGTCCAAGCGCTCCACGATGTCTCGTGGGAGCACGACCCTTATGGGTGGCTGCAAAGCGGTCTGAACAGGCTAGGATTTCCGCACAACCAATTGACCAAGCTTCTCATGGGCATGGAGAAGACCTGGGCGTCTACGGTCGGTGCGATCGCGATGGCGTTCGTGGGGTTGACGTTGCTGGTCCCCAGCGTGCTGCTGGCCAGTGTCAGTTGGGTAGCTCGTGCGGGAGCGATCATCGTGGTGCAGGCCAGGAAGCGAGAGGCTGCCTCAAGGGAGGGAGGATGAAGAGTCAGATCGGGCAACGGGCCGCGCGGAAGCTGAAGAAGGCGCTCTGGATGTTCCGCACGCGGCCACAGGGTTTTTGGGATTTCTGTCTGGACACGGTGTCCGCCGTGTTCAAAACGGGACGGATTTGGGGCAACCCGGCCTTCATCACCATTGAGCCCACGAACGCGTGCGATCTGGAGTGTCCCGTGTGCGAGACAGGCGCGAAGATCCTCGGTCGGCCCAAAGGCCGGATGTCGCTGCCTCACTACCAGCATCTTGTAGACCAGATCACGCATCACACGAACGCCATCCAGCTCTATTTCATGGGCGAGCCGTTCCTCCATCATGACATCTATGCGATGATCCGCTACGCGAAACAGCAAGGGATCTTTGTGAACATCTATTCGAACGGCAGTGTGCTGGATCCTGAACAGACCGTCGCGAGCGGGCTGGACGAGGTGAACTTTAACATCAGCGGCCTCACGCAGGAGACGCATCAGGCGTACCGGATCAATAGCAACCTTGAGCGGGTGATCTCGAATATCAAGGCGTTGGTCGCGGCACGCGAGCGGGCCTCCGTGGGCCAACCCGCAGACGGGAAGCGTCGAACCCCAAAAATTAACGTGGGGCTCATCGTGATGAGGCAGAACGAGCATGAGGTGGACGAGTTTCTCCGCATCGTTCCCACCTGGGGGGTCGACCGCGCCCATGTGGTCGATCCCTGCGTGCGCAACATGACCCAGGCGTTGACGATGCTTCCCGAGAACAAGAAGTACTGGTTCTACGACGAGGAGGCGTTCAAGCGGGGGGTCCTGAAGCCCAAATACGTCCCTGACAACCGGTGCAATTGGATCTACTACTCCACCATCATCACGTGGAATGGGGATGTGGTGCCCTGTTGCCGGGACGCGACTGGCAAACACGTCATGGGCAACGTGTTTCAAGAGGAGTTCAACACGATCTGGAATGGCCCAAAGTACCGGGAGTTCCGCAGGAAGATCAGCACACAACAGGGCAGCGTGGATATCTGCCGGTTGTGCGCGAGCTTTCCGGTGCCCGCGCTGTATGACGGGAGCCGATCGACTGGGAACGTGTTTCCCGCTGCGCCCTTAACCCTTTGAGGGCTGTTCATGAAAGTGGCCCTTGTCGTAGGGACGCGTCCCAACTTTATCAAGGCCTGGCCGTTGCTCCAGGCGCTCAACCGCAGATCCGGCGTGCCGATGCTCCTCCATACCGGACAGCATGCCGATCCACAGATGTCGGAGTGCTTCTTCCAAGATCTCGGCATCCCGGCTCCGGACATCTCGTTAGGGATCGGATCAGGCTCGGACACCGAGCAGATCGCCAAGACGACACTGGCCCTGGAGCCGGTGCTGCGCCGTCATCGACCGGAGCTTGTGGTCGTCTTCGGGGACGTCAACGCGACGCTCGCGGCGGCCCTCGTTGCCGCCTCCCTGAGGCTTCCCCTCGCCCATGTCGAAGCAGGGTTGAGGAGTTTCGATCGGAGCATGCAGGAGGAGATCAACCGAGTGGTGGTCGATGCGCTCTCGCGGTCTCTCTTTACCAGCTGCCTTGATGCGGGAGACAACCTCCGGAACGAAGGCGTGCCCCAGGAACGGATTTTCTTTGTCGGCAATATCATGATTGACACGCTCCTGGCCTTTCTTCCCGCAGCGCGGGCGATGGCGACTTGGCGCGCGTTGAGACTCGATCCTGGCCGATACGCCGTGCTGACCCTTCACCGCCCATCCAATGTCGACGCCGCCGAGTCACTCCAACGGATCCTCGAGGTCGTGGAGCGTGTTCAGCGGCAGATCCCGGTGGTCTTTCCGGTCCATCCACGGACCAGGAGATCGCTCGAGTCAACCAAGCTCTGGGAGCGACTGACCGGGCTTTCTTCTGTTCGGGTCTGCGCTCCCATGCGGTACGTGGAGTTCCTTTCGGTGATGGAACGCGCGCGGCTCGTGCTGACCGACTCCGGCGGAATTCAGGAGGAGACCACGGTGCTCGGAGTCCCGTGCCTCACCCTTCGGGACAACACCGAACGCCCGGTGACCGTCACGATGGGAACCAACCGGATTGTTGGGACCGACCCCAAGAAGGTCGAGGAGGCTGTGGGGCATGTGCTCGATGGGGGTGCGAAGCACGGACAGGTTCCTGAGCTGTGGGATGGGAAGACCGCCGAACGGATCGCCGACATGATGGTGCGCGATGGGCCCCCTCGGGCCCCCATGACATGATCAAGAGAAACACGGGCCGAGTGTTGCTGAATCTGGTGGACTGCTCGCTCGCCGATCTTCGGGTCAAGGGGAACCTGTGCCACGCCGACGAGCTATACAACCCGCTCGACTATTTCGAGCGAGTCCATCACGTCAGTTTCTGGGCTGAAGATCGAGCGGTGTCGCTCCAGAACCCCTCCATCCTCATCCACGTGCTGAACCTCAGCTTGAGTGCTCGGCGTCCTCGACGGTTCTACGCTGGACTGCCAACCGATGTGGTTCGGGCCCTCACCCAGCTCCTCCAGATTTGTCGGCGCTCTCAGGTTGATGTCATTCGCGGCCGGAACGCATTCAGCGCCAGCCTGTTCGGCCTGATGGCGAGTCGGATCCTGGGTGTGCCGTTCGTGATCTCGCTGGGAGCCGAGACCAACCGCATGGCTAACGAGCAGTTAGGCGCCTGGCCCGTGATGAACAGCCGATGGTTGAGCTGTCGCGTTGAAGAGACGGTCCTCCGAGGTGCGAACCGGGTCTTGGTGCCAAATGAGACGGTCCGTCAGTACGTCCTGCGTCTCCGGGTTCGCCCTGATCGGATCCGGCTGGTACCGCTCCGTGTCAGGCCGGAATTCTTCACCCCGGCCGCCGCCGATCCTGATTTCCTCAGGCGGTATGGGCTCGACCCCCAGGCGCCGGTGGTCCTCTACGTGGGACGGCTCGATCTTGACAAGGACGTGTTGAGCCTGTTCGACGCCATTGGGCTCATTCACCAGCGGCATCCAGCGACCCAGTTTGTCTTCCTGGGTGATGGGCCGAACCGTCAGCGGATTGAGGAGCGACTGGCGCGAGAGCCCTGGCGTGGCCGGACCTTCCTGTTGGGCTTCCAGCCGACCCCCGTCGTTCGAAGCTTCCTGTCGGTTGCGACGGTGGTCTGGATCCCAAAAGCAGGTTTCGCGCTGATGGAAGCGGCTGCGGCTGGGGCCACTGTTGTGGCGTATGACATCGAATGGCAGCGCGAGCTGATTGTTGATCGTGAGAACGGCAGGCTGGTCCCCTATCTCGATACCCGCCATCTTGCCGATGCGGTCTGTGACCTGCTGGAACACCCGCGGGAGGCTGCCCAACTGAGGACCCGGCTGACCCAGGGGATGGCTGAGCAGTTCCACCCAAGGCAGGTCGCTGCTCGTGAGATGCACGTCTATCAGGAGCTCCTTGGAGCGGCGTGATGGCGCGTCTCGTATCGTCAGATCTCCGGGAGATCGTGCGGAGGTATGCGGTGGTGGTTGGCGCCCAGCTCGGGACGTTGCCCCTCAGCTTGCTGTGGCTCGGCATGACGGCACGACTGCTCGGTCCGCAACGGTTCGGTTCCTACCTCATCGGCATCGCGGTGGTCCAGTTCATCTTCCGCATCTTCATCGGGTGGGCCAGCGACACGCTGATCCGATTCGGCACCGCAGAAGCCATCAGGTCACACCAGGTCACACGTGCCGCCAGCACACGGGTTGCGCTCCTCGTCTGCGGTGGTGGCCTGGGGATCGCCCTTCTTGAAAGCGGACGACTCATGCTGCAGCGGTGGGGAGGGTTGTCGGTGAGCGCGGTCCACCTGCTGGGCGCGCTCCTCATCGCGATGGCGTGGTTCGACTTGGGGCTTTCCATGAGCCGCACGCTCGATGCGATCCACCGATACGCGTTCGGGAGCTGGCTCAGGCAACTGGGGCTTGCGGCAGGGGCCTGGTGCCTGTGGACCGGTGCGATTCCACGGACCGTTGAAGCGGTCTTGGCGATCGAGCTGGCCGCGTATGCCACGGTCGGGACATGGCTCGTCCTCAGAGCGGGCGCGAGGAATCTCCGTCTCCTCCAGACGGAGTGGTCAGCGCTCGTGCAAGCCATCCGATATGCGTGGAGCAACGCCGTCACGTTCCTGATCGGCTATCTGATCGATTGGATCGACCTGTACGTCATCGGATACTTTCTCGGGGTGGCGGCTGTTGGGATCTACCAGTTTGGCTACAGCGTGATGCTGCTCGCCTCAAACGGGCTGATGGGGGTGCTGGTGATCCTCGTTCCGCTCTTCATGCGCTGGAAAACTGAGGGCAGACCCCAAGCCATTGTCGCCTTCGTCGCAGATGTCACGCCGAAGCTGAGTTGGCTCTGGAGCGTCGCGATGTCCGGTCTCATCGTCCTGACCCCTCACGTGGTGCAGTGGCTGGGCGGATCGGAATACCGGGACGTGGGCGCCTGTTTGACCATCCTGTGGGCGGGGCTGGCCTTTCAAGTCCTGTCTGTGATGACCACACCGCTCTTTTCAGTTTTTGACCGTCTCCACCACGTCATGGGGTTCAATCTCGTGATGGCCACGGTCAACATCATCGGAGACCTGATCGCGGTGCCTCGGTGGGGCATTCAGGGAGCGGCATGGGCGACCGCCTTCGCGTACACCGTCGCTGGGCTTACCTATGGATGGTTCAGCTCACGTCGCTTCGGTCTTCGGTTGGGTTCATCCTGGCTCTGGCCCTGGATGGGATGGATGACGTGGGGAATCGGGCAACTCAGCTCTCCGCTCTGGCTTCGAGTGGTGCTGGTGTGCACGGTGGTCGGCGTCTGGACCGCTGTGATTCGGTTCTGGGCTGTGAGGCAATCAGCCGTGCGCCGTGTCCATGCCATCCCTCGAGGGCTTCTCAGGCACGAGACGCTACTCTCATGATGAGCCTGACCTCCTATCTTCACTGTACGTGCGGAGGAGAGGTTGCGGAGCAGTCTGTCGGCTTGCGATGCGGTGTCTGCCCCACCACATGGCCGACACACGGCAACGTCGTGGATTTCCACCCTGAGCGTTCGCTGTCCTCGGTCGAGCTGATCGGGCCACTCAAGCGGCTCTCTCTCATCCCGGATGGCTCGCAGTCCATCGAGCCGGCATGGCTTGAGCGGTGCGCGAGGTGGGTTGAGAACGGCCGGCATGGTCTTCATCTGACAAGCCCCTGGATGACAGGCTGTCGTTGGCGCTGGTCACCAGATGAAGGGGTGGCGCTGTTCTGTCGGGGGAGCGGGGAGCTGTCACTGGGCCAGCAGTGGGCGGCCCTCTGGGCGAGGAACGCGGTCGTCGTGAAATGCTATCCGATGGGAACCTGGGAGCGGCTGACCGTCAGTGGAATTCAGCAGAAGGTGGTCCGGAAGCTGCTGCACATTGGCCTCATGCCGTTGACGCTGCTTCAGCGCGCGCGCAAGCGGTGGATGGTTCGACGGACGCTGACCCGGGTTCAGTGGGCAGAGGCATTTTGGACCCGGTATGGTCTGCCTCACGGACACATGAAACAGACGGTCTTGGACTTGGGATGCGGTTGGGGACGGTATGCGGCGTTGGTCAACCTCCTTGGTCACCAGGTCATTGGGATCGACCCCCAGGTCTATCCCGAGACCTGGCGGCGGATGGTTCACGGATGGTTTTGTCGTGGAACTGACGCGGATCTCGCCCACTTCAGGTCGCAGAGCGTCAATGGGTGTCTTTGCGTTGGCGTGTTGCAGTACCTGCGGGATGATCGGCAGACCCTCCAGGAACTTCACCGCGTGCTCACATTAGGTGGCTGGTTGCTGCTGCAGGTCACCAATCGGGACAATCCATGGACACGGCGGACTGGCCGATGGTTGTTGCCTGGCGACCCTGTCCAGCGTTACTACACGGAGACGGACCTGTTGCGGCTCGTCGAATCAGCAGGTTTTCAGGTCGAGAGAAGCTGGGCAGAAGGGGTGGTGTCGCCTGTCATGCCGCGCCTGGCCGCTTGGTTCACAGAGGTCCTTTTGCTAGCCCGTTGGGTTCGCTGGCTTGAGCGCCTGATCTCCGAACGCTCCCGGAAGCTCTTGTGGGTCTTGGCGAGAAGGGTCTGCGAATGAGCCGCTTGGCTGTCCTCTGGAGTGAAGCCAGCTTCCGTGCGAAGGCTGCCCAGGCGCTTCGGGAGCACGCCGTCTACACCGGTGTCCATCTGGAGAGGCGCTACCAGTGGCTCAAGGGGCGATGGGCCTATCTCGGTGTGAATGGCGCACGCCATTGTCTTTGGCGGCTCGGCCTTCTTCACACCGTGGTTGATGAATCCTGGTTACACACGGCCGAGTGTGATGCGGAGGTTGATGTGCTCATTGTCCCAGAGGCCGAGTCGCTTGAGCCACGTTCCATCGAGCGGCTCCAAGAACTCATCGCGCGTGGACGTTGTTGGGTCATCATTGCGGGAGCCACAAACCTCCCTGACACCCTCCTTGGAGTCGAGGAACGCTCACGTTACCTCCCGAAGGGGTTCGTGAAGTTACGGGAAACGCGGCAAGACGAACCCGGGTCACTGTGGCGGCTTCCGATCTCCCCTCCAGGCTATCCGATTGAGCTTGTGAGACCGCGTGAGTCGACGCAGACGTTCGGCCGCCTGGAAGAGTGTGAGCTGGGCCATGCTGAAGCGTCACGTCCTCTTCCTGGCCACGCCTTCTTGCGCCGAGGCAGGCTCATCTGGATTCCTCTGCCCATCTTTGAGTACCTGGGAGGCCTCCTGCAGGCCCATGTCGATTGGTGGCCGCTTCACGAACTGCTCGGCTTTGATGCGGTGGGGTACATCGACCGGCTCTGTCACTTCGTCATGCGCTGTTTTGAGATCGTGGGGATTGGCGCTCTCGGGGAGGTGCGGCTGCCGCCTTGGGGTTCGTATCAGCACGCGGTCATCTTCCGGCACGATACCGATGATTCGCTTGACGCGACCTTCTGGGACATCGAACGACGCAATCGGCTCCCTGCGACCTATGCGGTGTTGGCAGACCAGAGGGCCCACGACTGGGTGAAACGGTTAGAGGCGACGCCACAGATGGAGACAGCCCTCCATTATCGGACGAATTATGACGGGCTCTGGGAACGGCTCAGGATGCGACTGCTGGGACGTCTCCCACGGCCGGATCAGGCCTCGACGACGCACGACGGTCTTCTCAACCAGGTCCGCCAAACCCGTTCGCTGCTGGGGGACATCAAGACCATCCATCGGCACTATCACTATGTGTATTACCCCGAGCTGCTCTTGGCGTTAGACACCCTCTATGAGGCTGAGCCGTCCATCATCGGATCGAACAGCTTCGCCCGCTTTCACCTGTTCCGATATGGAGGGGCAGAGACGGTGCGCGTCATGCACCCTCACTTGGGCGTCCCGTTTAGCTTCCCCATCCGCCCCGTGATCGCGACCGTGGAACGGCACGCCTCCCTCCGAGGATGGGAAAGCACGGCGTTCATCGAACCAGATCAGGACATGCTGGGACGCTGCGTACGCCTAGCCAGAGAGTGTCCTGGCGGCTGCTATACGTGGGTCTTTCATCCCGCCCATGCCCGCCGGGGCCGCGTGACCGGCTCGGCGACGCTTGGTTGGTTCCAGGCGGCGCACGCGCACCTCGATTCCTCGTGGTGGGTCACGACGGCCGCCATGGCCTACGCACGGATTGAGCGCTGGTCCCGGCTCACCATTCGGAAGAGTCGGGTCGGACTTGAGCTGTCAAACCCCTCCCCCGAGCCTCTCACAGATGTCGTGGTGCGGTGGCAAAGCGCCTCGAGACGGATTGACCGTCTGGAGGCTCACCAGACGGTGTTGCTGGCTCGCGCAGGGTCCGGTGAGGGTGCAGAGGCCTTGGAATATCGCGGTGCTGGCTGAGATGGGAGGGCTTCTTGGGAGTCTTCTGAGCGGCCTGCTCGGCGCGGTGATGACATGTGGGTTTCGTGTCACCCCTCGCCTACACTGCAAGGATTTCGGGATTGATACCTGGTACTACCTCACCTATGCGAGGGCGTTGAAGCGAAATCGCCAGCAGCCGGTCACGCTGCCCTCCTACCTCTTAGATGACCCTCAACCGGCGTATCCACCCGCACTGCCGTGGCTCCTGTCGTGGTTGCCGACCAGATGGCTTGAGCGCTCACATTGGTGGCTCAGTGCCGCGATTGATACGCTCCACTGTGTTCTCCTCTGTTCCGTGGTGTGGGCTGTGAGCCACTCCTGGATTGCGGTGGGAGGGGCCGGGCTACTCTTTGCCACCTCACCGGTCTTGGTCTCCCAGGCGACGGAGTTGAACACGCGGCCTGCTGGGACGTTGGTCTTGACGGTGTTCATGCTCAGCCTATGGGTCTTTGAGCATGCCGCTGGGTGGGTGACTGCTGCGGCAGTGCTGGCGACAGGGACGATGATTCTCTGGACTCATAAGATGACGGCTCAGCAAGCGGTTGTCGTCCTGTTGGGCTGGTCACTCATGCATCGGGATCTGCGCTACCTCCTCTTCGGGCTTGGGATGGTGGGTTTGGGTCTCGTCCTCAGCCATGGCCGGGTCCTCAACGTCCTCCGTGGCCATTGGGAGATCATCCGGTTTTGGAGGACGAGGCTCCATCTGCTCGGCACCCACCAGGTCTATGACTCACCCCTCTACGCCAATCCTGAAAAGGCCAAGCAAAAGCGAGGGGTGAGTGGGGTTCGCGCGTCCCGCCTCTCACGCTGGCTGGCCCTGGCCCATCTTGCTGGTATCGTGGCTGCCTTAGCGTGGATAGGCGGGACAGGGATCGTTGCGTGGGCGTCGTTTCCAGGATTTTTACTCCGCTGGACCGGACTCGTCTTCCTCACGGCGCTCGCGACGACATGGGTTCCGGGATTGACCCAGTTTGGGGAAGGGTTCAAGTACCTTCGCTACGGGGTATTTCCCTGGTCGTGTCTGCTAGGATTCTGGGGAGTTCAGCAGGGGGGGTGGATCGGGTGGGGCGTTCTGATCGGACTGCTCGGTGTCCAGGTGCTCGTGACCTGCCGCATCCTTCAGGCTCAAGCACACAACCTCCTTGCCACACTGGATGAGGATACGAAGGTCGCATTGCGGGAACTTGCCCTTCAGCCGGAAGACGGTGTCTTAGCTCTGCCGGTCTCCCGGTGTGAGGCCATCGCCTACTTCTGTGAAAAACGCGTCCTCTGGGGTGCGCACGGCAGAGGGTGGGAGCGGATCGAACCATTTTACCCTGTGTTGCGAAAACCCATCGAGAGCTTTCTTGAAGCGTACCATCTGCAGTGGTTGTGGATTGATACTCGCTACGTTGACATGACTGACCTGCGACTCGCCCCAGCGGGACTAGAGCTCTGGCTGCAGCGAGGACCTGTTCAACTGTTTCGCTATGCCCCGGAGCGAGAGAGGCTCTCGAAGTCCCTCGATGGGGCGGGCACATGCGAACGCGTGTGACATTCAAGGGCTCTACGGGTGCCGACCGTGTGATGGGGTCTGACACAGCTTCGGTTCGCACGTTGATACGGACACCGAATCTTCAGCGCATCAAGCAGGTCTTGATCGCCGCCTATCTGCTCTTGATTCCGGTTGGCTGGTCGCCTTTCCCCTGGAATATCCAGTGGGGTGACCTCGTGTTTGTCGGTCTGTTGCTCTGCTGGGTTGCCGCCAGGGACTACAGAGCCTATGTCGTTCATTGGATCGATGTGCTTGTCCTCGTCTATTTGTTCGGGCCTCTCTTCTCCCTGACAAAGAGCTCTGATCTTTTTCAGAGTACGCTCGAGTATTCGAAACATGTCTATTGTGTCGTCATCTATATCGTCTTCAGTGTGATCAGCACTCACAGACACCTCAGGGAGAAGATCATCCTTTGGTGCGCGTTGGGGGCTGGCCTCCTCGCTGGTCTCGGCGTCCTGGCGGTTCTTGCCAACCGCTTGCTCGGTCTTCCACTGCCCCTCATCAGTGACCTCGCAACCCTTCCGTATCTGGGGAAGGTCTTTCGGATCCGGATGGCGTTTCAGACGCCAGCGTTTTTCAGTAACTACTTGACATGGACCTTGCCGATCGTCATGGCACTGGCGTGGGAGTCAAAGAGCCCAACAGTGGGACGATGGTGGCGCCGGTGCATCCCGCTGATACTTCTTGCCGATTTCTTCACCGTGTCTTATAGCGTGATCGGGTTGTTCGCTGCCGGATTGTTCAGTCTCTGGCGCCGTTGGAGCCGGGGGGGATTGCGATTCTTACGGACGGCCCTCTTGATAGGTTTCCTCTTTGCGGTCGTCGGAATGAATGCGATGTTGGTCGTCACGGTTCGCCAGGTTCAGGTGACCTCTGGCACGAATCCCACGATGGATCCCCCTCCTGACGTCTATGGGTTTCAGGATCCCCAGATGGGGGCACAACGGCTGACGGTGGATGTCTCCTATAATTTCATGATTTACTATCTCCTGAAGAAAATTGCGCTGGAGGGGTTCTTACAGGAGCCACTCACAGGAGTGGGACTAGGCCGATTCCATGAGCTGACACACCGAGCCTACGAGGAGGGAAAGGTCCACTCGCCGTTCCGTTCTATAGACCCACACTCGACATGGTTGGGAAGGTTCGCAGAGACAGGGTTCTTGGGGGGGGTTCCCCTGATCCTTCTCTGGGGAGGGGTCGTGTTGCTCGGGATGAGACTTCAGAATACCCTAGAGCAAGAGGCATGGATGGCTCGGGCCGTCCTCGCCGGCCTGGTGGGCTTGTTGGTGAACAGCCTGCATGTGGACATCATGAATTTCCGGTTTTTATGGGTGGGATTTGCGCTGCTGCGTGGCATGCAGATGGGCAAATGAAACTGAGGCTATTAGAATCTATTCGGTGTCCCGATTGTCAGTCCATCCTCCGGCTGAACGACCCCACGATGCATCGAGTCAATCGAACAGCCAGGTCAGATCTATGGACATGCCGAGGGATCTGTCCATACCCTCAGCTCACCGGCCAGATGGGTGATTGTACCGTCTGCCTCGAATACGAAGTGATGGAGGGGGCCCTCCAGTGTTCGAACTGCCATCATCATTTTGCTATCGAGGAAGGTGTTCCGAGGCTTCTGTTGAATGAGGCGGAGTCTGGCCATCCACTGGTCAGCAAAACGGCTTTGAGTTACAGTTACCTTTGGAATCGTTCTGCCGTGATGCGTGACGCGACTCAACACAACGCGTATCACGTCCATCGTATCCAACAGCATCTTCCGTGCTCATTCCCACAAGGTCTCATCTTGGATGCCGGTTGTGGCCAAGGGATTGATCTGGTCCATCAGGCTCGCCGGAAAGGAGTGGAGATTGTTGGAATTGAATTAAGCTCCGGTGGCTGTCGTATCAGTTTTGAGCGTTCCTTCGCGTATCCCGCTGCGCATGTCGTCCAAGCCAATCTCATTCGACTCCCCTTTGCTGAAGATAGCTTTGACTTCATCTATTCCTATGGTGTGCTTCACCATTTGGTCTCCCCAGCCAGAGGAATGAGCGAGCTCGCTCGGGTGCTCAAACCAGGAGGGCGGGTTGCCGCGTACCTCTACGAAGATTTTGGTGAGCGGGCGATTGCCTGGCGATGGCTCCTGGCCCTGGTGAATCAGCTTCGGTATGTCACGAGGTGGCTTCCTCATCGTCTTCTCTACGTTCTTTGTCAGGCAGCGGCCCCCGTGATCTATCTGTTTTTTACAACCCCTTCCTTGATGTTACGTCGTATTCCAGGATTTCGTTCTTTTGCGGCCAGCCTTCCATTCCATCACGCCACGGGGCTATTCAGTTTAGCCGGCGATCTCTATGACCGTTTTTCGGCACCGATTGAATGGCGGTACAGCCGAACGTCAGCAGTGGCGCTCTTTCAAGCCGCAGGCCTTGAACAGGTTGACATCGCTCACGATCATGGGTGGGTCGTGTCTGGGGTGAAGCCGTGTTGAGTAGCCAGAACATCGTCTGCGTTTCTTCCATTGATTGGGATTTTAACTGGCAGGGTCACCAGGAGATCATGGCGAGCTTCGCCAGGCAGGGAAACCGTGTCTTGTTTGTTGAAAACACCGGCGTGCGAACGCCACGGCTGCGTGATTTCTCTCGGATCAAGAAACGGCTGTTCAATTGGTTAACAAGCGCGAGGGGGTTCCGGAAGGTCCAGGATCGCCTGTGGGTGTATTCTCCAGTCATCCTGCCGTTTCCCTATTCGCGCATGTTCCGAGGGGTGAATCGTTGGCTCTTGCTCAGGGCCATCAAGCGTTGGATGTGGGCCATGGAATTTCACGATCCGATTCTCTGGACATTCTTGCCGACCGGCATTGCTCTCGACGTCATCACCCACCTTGACCACAAGCTCGCTGTCTACTACTGCATTGCCGACTTCGAGACGCTCGTGAATCGACCCCATAAGGTTCGTCACACAGAACAGGAGATCCTCAAACGATGCGATCTCGTCTTCGCTCAAGGGAAGACACTGCAAGAGAAATGTCAGCGATGGAATGCCCATGTGCACATCTTTCCATTTGGTGTCAACCTCGAGGCCTTTGAGCACAACCCTCTTGCCCCCCTGGAAGCTCCCGAAGACCTCCGTGACATCTCGCGCCCGATTGTCGGATATGTCGGGGGACTCCATCGCCACGTGGATTTTGAGCTCCTCCAGATGATTGCGCAGCGCCATCCGGATTGGTCGCTCGTTCTGGTTGGGCCTGTTCAAACGGATGTCTTGGAAATCCGCAGGGCTCGAAACGCCTTTCTGCTTGGTGAGAAACCCTTTTCACGGCTCCCCCAGTACATCAACATGTTCGATGTCTGCATCATCCCCTATGTGAATTCGGAGTATACGAAAACCGTGTATCCGACAAAACTGAATGAATACCATGCGTTAGGTAAGCCGGTCGTCTCCACCCTCCTCCCTGAAGTGGTGGAGTTCAATGCCCAGCACGGTCCGCTCATTCACCTTGCTGAGACTCACGACCAATTTATGGAGCAGCTGGAGCGGGCCTTGGCCCAGGACAATACTGTGTTCAAGGATCAGCGTATCGCCGCTGCGCAGGAGAACGCATGGAGTCATCGCATTGCCCAGATGAGCCAGCTGATTGAAGAACATCTGAGGCGCAAGACCGACGTGACCCCAGTGAACTGGCCCGATCGTTTCCTCACGGTGTATCGGCAGGTCAGGCACCGTGCAGTGACGGCCTTTCTTGCCATGGCGACGATCTATCTTGTGATGTTTCATTCCCCGATGATCTGGTGGGTCGCAACGCCACTGAGGGTTGTTGACACGCCCCGTCCAGCGGATGTCATTGTGGTGTTTGCCGGTGGAGTCGGGGAGTCTGGTCAGGCAGGCCAGGGGTACGCAGAGCGTGTTGAGAGGGCGGTTGCACTCTACCGCCAGCGGCTGGCGCAGCACCTCGTGTTCTCATCCGGTTATGTCTATGCGTTGAACGAGACTGAACTCATGAGGGCGCTTGCGGTCTCGTTGGAGGTGCCGCCATCCGCGATTCGCCTGGAGTCCCAGGCCAAGAATACGGTGGAGAACGTGCGGTTTACCAGTGAGATCGCTCGGCAACAGGGATGGCGCTCCTTCCTCCTGGTGAGTTCGCCGTACCACATGCGTCGGAGCTTGTTGGTGTTCCGTCGACAGGCCCCCGATTTGGACGTGATCGCCGCGCCGGTCTCGGAGACGCTCTTTTTCAATCGGAGCGGGAGGATCAGACTCAGGCAATGGCGGGCGATCCTCCACGAGTATTTGGGGATTGTCTACTACTGGTGGAAGGGCTACCTCTAAATGAAGATCGTGAGGATCATCACACGGCTCAACATCGGGGGACCGGCGCGACAGGCCGTGTTGCTGAGCCACGCGTTGCACAACGGCCGGCACGACACGTGCCTGGTGACCGGCGTTCCTGAACCCAATGAAGGGGACATGTCATTTCTCTTGGATGGGCTGTGTGTGCGCCGGGTGGTCATCCCTTGGCTGAGACGCTCCCTGTCTCCGTCTGGAGACCTCCGGACGCTCTTGAGCCTGGTCCGGCTGCTCTGGCAAGAGCAGCCGGACATCGTCCACACCCATACGGCCAAAGCGGGCACCCTGGGTCGGGTGGCCGGACTTGTCTACAACTGGTTCCATCCGACCCGTCGCGTGCTGTTGATCCACACCTTTCATGGCCATGTTCTTCACGGCTATTTTGGGACTATTCCGAGTCGGTTCTTTATGGCCATCGAGCGGTGGCTTGCTCGGCGAACCGACTGCCTGATTGCGGTCAGCGACGCGATCAAGGTTGAGTTGCTCCGCTACGGCATCGGGCGGCCTCAGCAACTCGTTGTCATCCCTGTGGGGCTAGAGCTTGGGCCGCTGTTTCAGGTTGAACCGCCTGACGGCAACGGCGCCTCCCGGTTTCGCATCGGGGTGGTGGGTCGCCTCGTTCCGGTCAAGAACCACCGGTTGCTGATTGATGCGGTGCAGTGTCTCACGACCCTGATGCCGAGAGGAGTCGTGCAGTGCTCGATTGTGGGAGACGGCGCATTGCGACAGGAGTTGGAGCGTGACGTCGCACAGCGAGGGCTTCAGGGGATTGTCGAATTCCAGGGCTGGCGGTTCGATTTGCCGCAGGTCTATGGAACGGTTGATTGTGTCTGTCTTTCATCCCTGAATGAAGGAACCCCCCTCTCACTCATCGAGGCCATGGCGGCTGCGCGGCCTGTGGTGTCCACCGATGTCGGGGGAGTTCGTGACTTCCTGGGGCGGCCGCAGGCTGAGCAACCCCACCCGAGATTTTGCGCGCTGGAGCGGGGGCTTGTGGTTCGCTCAGGAGATGCCCAAGGCCTCGCCGAGGCGCTCCGGTTCCTTGCCGGCTCACCGGATCTTCGACGGCAGCTCGGAGAGGCGAGTCGGGGCTACATCCAATCGCGGTTTACCACCGAGCGGCTGGTCCGGGATCTTGAAGAGCTCTACGAGACCTTGCGTACGCAGAAAAGAGTTGTTGTGAAGCAGGAAAATCCGAGAGCTGCGGTCCAACGATATTTCGATTGTGACGTCACCGGATACCTCAAGGCGTATTCCCAGACCAATCACGCGCGGGGCGAGATTTTTCGGGAGCGTCGCCAGCTGACCCTTGACCTCATCCGGGACCCTATGGGGCGGGTACTCGATGTCGGTTCAGGACCTGGCGTGTTCACGAGTGCCCTCCTTGAGCGAGGGGGAAATTGTTGTACGGTGGATCTGTCCTATGAGATGGTGGTGGCAGCTCGGAAACCATTGACTGGATATCCGGAGGCGCACCGGCTCCATTATGGGGTTGCGGATGTTGAGTGCCTCCCATTCCAGGATCGCTCCTTCCACACGGTTCTGTGCATCGGGGTCCTCCAGTACCTCCAAACACTGAATGCTTCGCTGAAGGAGCTGGCTCGGGTGACCCGACCAGGGGGCCAAGTCATCGTCAGTTTCCCGAACAACGATTCTCCCCTGAACCGAATGCATCAGGGTGTTGTCTCCGTCCTTCGAGCGGGGCGCACTGGGCTTCGCCAAGTTGGCATTGAGATCCAGCCGGCAGAGTCTCGATTGACGTTCCGGGAAGATATCCCGAACGTCTTCTTTGTCGTGAGTCAATTTGAACAGGAAGCGAGGCACGTTGGACTCCGACCGGATCGCCTTGTCTATCATAGCCTGCATTTCCCGTTTTCGATCCCCGGCCTTCGACGCCCTCTGCGCACCTGGGACCATGTTGCCAATCGTTTTTTTCACAGGGGCTACCTGCAAACCTGGGGCAGGGAAGTTCTGATGCGTCTCATCCGGGACGAATGATTCGCTTGCGTCTTCGTGCTCGACAAGCCTTGGGAGAACTTCTCTACAGAATCGGCTTCACGTCGCGTTCCTTGGCGCCATTCACCATCTTCATGTATCACTCCGTCACGCCAAGGCCTGTGGAGGATCCGATGCAATTGAGCGTCTCCGCAGCCCTCTTTGACGACCAGCTCGCAGCGCTTCACAGCCTTGGAGTGGAGGTGGTCCCTCTCGAGGAGGGCATCCAGCGTTTGGCGAATGGGGCAGGGGGTGCCCCCGCTGTGTCGATCGTGTTCGATGACGGGTATGTCGGTGTTCATGACTACGCCCTTCAGACGCTTGTTCGACATCGGATTCCCGCGACTATTTTCCTGGCCACTCACTGGATAGGGCACTCGACCTTCCCTTGGTCGCCACCCGCTCTCGGCCGACCATTGACATGGAATGAGTTGGCTACCCTTGTCCGTGTTACCCATTGCTCGGTAGGAAGCCATACCCACCGGCACCTTGTTCTGACGGCCCTGGACTCTGCCAGCATTCGGAAGGAGCTGGCCTTCTCCAAAGCCACGATCCAGGATCGTCTTGGGATGACCCCACAGCTCTTTGCGTATCCACACGGCTCCTACGGGACGTTCGATGGAAGGACCCGGCAGATCCTGTCGGAAGAGGGGTTCCGAGCCGCGTGTACAACCGTCTGGGGAAGGAATCGCTGCGGGGATGATGCCTTCACGCTCAAGCGGATCCGCGTCTCATGGTGCGACTCGGTAGGCGAGATGAGAAAGTCGCTGGAGGGCGGCTACGACTGGTACCGGATCATCCAACGAGCCCAGGCAACCAGGCCCCAGAGAGGATCACGCTACGCACCAGAGGCAGGGTTGGATATAATACCACAGCACCATCACGGAACTGGCGCGTGAGGGGGAGCCGTTTTCATATGATCGCGGACGGTGGTCCCACGGCATGAGCATGCCTCCGGTTGTGATCCTGTGTGGAGGGGTGGGGAGTCGGCTCCACGAGGAAACCGAATTCCGGCCCAAGCCCATGTTGGAGATTGGCGGCCGGCCGATCCTTTGGCACATTATGAAGCTCTACGCAGCTCATGGGTTCCGTGAGTTCATTCTGTGCCTGGGATACAAGGGTCACCTCATCAAGGAGTTCTTTCTCAATTACCGAACGTATCAGCACGATTTCACGATCAACTTAGGTCGCGGTGACGAGGTCGAGTATCACGGCTCGGTGGATCTAGAGGATTGGAGGGTCACCCTCGTGGAGACGGGGCAGCACGCGCAGACGGGCGCGCGCGTCGCTCGTGCCGGCCGCTACATCAGAGGTGAGACCTTCTGCCTCACGTACGGGGACGGACTGGGGGACATCGATTTAACCGCGCTCCTCCGTTTTCATCAAGCCCATCGGAAGATCGGCACGGTCACCGGGGTTCGTCCTCCTGGACGGTTCGGTGAGTTGGAAGTCGATACGTCGGGTCGGGCGCTGCAATTTAACGAGAAGCCTCAAGCGGCTGGTGGGATCATCAATGGAGGGTTCTTTGTCTTTCAGCGGACATTCTTGGACACATACGTCAAGGACAAAGAAGATCTGGTGTTGGAGCAAGAGCCGCTCCAACACCTCGCACGCGCGGGGGGACTCATGGTCTACCCGCATGACGGGTTCTGGCAGCCAATGGATACCTACCGGGAATACAGGTTGTTGAATGAGTGTTGGAACACAGGACAGGCGCCGTGGAAGGTGTGGCACTAAGCGAGCGACATGACGAGCCAGTTCTGGCGTGATCGTCCGGTCCTCGTGACCGGGGCCACCGGGTTGCAAGGTAGCTGGCTGACTCGGGCCCTACGAGTCGCACAGGCTGATGTGGTGGTGCTGATCCGCGATTGGGTTCCGCAATCCGAGCTGTGTCGATCAGGGCTCATTGAACAACTCATGGTCGTGCGCGGAGATGTCCGGGACCAGAGGCTTCTGGAACGAACGCTGGGAGAATACGAGATTACCACGGTGTTCCATCTCGCCGCCCAGACAATCGTGACGATTGCAAACCGCAATCCCACATCGACCTTTGAGAGTAACATCCAGGGGACGTGGACGCTCCTGGAGGCCTGTCGACGATCGCCCACCGTGCAAGAGATTGTCGTCGCGTCGTCTGACAAGGCCTACGGGGAGCACAGCACGCTGCCCTACCGGGAAGATCTGGCCCTGAAAGGCCGACACCCATACGACGTGAGCAAGTCCTGCGCGGATCTCCTCGCTCAAGCCTATGCCGAAACCTACAACTTGCCAGTGGTGATTGTCCGGTGTGGAAACCTCTATGGTGGCGGGGACCTCAATTGGAATCGAATCGTTCCAGGGACGATCCGCTCGGTGATTCGAGACGGGCGACCGATCATCCGTAGTGATGGGACCTTGACACGCGACTACTTCTATGCAGAGGACGGCGCCAGCGCCTACATCCAGTTGGCTGAGCGGTTCGCAACGGATCGCTCTCTGAGCGGTGACGCGTTCAATTTCAGCAACGAGCGCCCAGCCACGGTGCTAGAAGTCGCCGAGTGCATCCTCAGGCTGATGGGCCGCGAAGAATTGAAGCCCATCATTCAAAACCAGGCCTCCCATGAGATTCTGCACCAATACCTTGATGCCTCGAAGGCCAGAGCGCGGCTGGGATGGAAACCTCAGTTTACCCTTGAGGATGGGCTTCGCCGCACCATCGCGTGGTATCAGGAATTTTTTCAGACGACAAGGCCTCGATGACCCCGTGCCGACTGGACGTGTGGAATGATTGAGGGCGTTCTGGTTCATCCCTTGAGACAGATCCCTGACGAACGCGGAAAGGTCATGCACATGTTGAGGGTAACCGATTCGCATTTCGAGCGGTTTGGGGAGATTTACTTCTCTCTGGTCTACCCGGGAGTAGTCAAGGGTTGGCATCGACACTCCCGGATGACGATCAACTACGCGGTCGTGATCGGCGCGATCAAACTGGTCCTGTACGATGACCGCCTACACTCTCGCAGTCGTGGAGAGATCCAAGAGATCGTTCTTGGCGAGGCTAACTATTGCCTCGTGAAAGTCCCCCCAATGGTCTGGAACGGATTCAAAGGGATTGGACCAGTCCCAGCTCTTGTAGCGAATTGCGCAACGATCCCACATGACCCAGCGGAGATCGAACGGCTGGATCCTACGAGTCAGCAGATTCCGTATCAGTGGGATCTCAAGCATGGCTGATACGGAGAGAGAGCCCATGCCTTGCCATACCCGATGCCGCGCCTGTGAGACCACACTCCCAGAGCCGTTCCTGGACCTCGGATGCATGCCGTTGGCCAACGCATTCCTCGCTTCGCCCGATGAGTTCGCGCGAGAGCCTTCCTTTCCGCTCGCGGTGGCGATGTGTCCGAGGTGCGGTCTCGCCCAACTGACGTTCGTCGTCCCGGCCGAGCAGTTATATCGCCAGTACTGGTACGTCTCGTCGACCTCTGAGGCGGTTCGTCGCTACGCAAGCGACCTCGCAGCACGTCTGGTCAGGCTGTACCGGCTGGCGTCGTCCGATTTAGTGATTGAGCTTGGGAGCAACGATGGCCTTGTCTTACAGGCCTTTCAGCAGCGTGGGGTACGGGTGCTTGGGGTCGAACCGGCGAAGAACATCGCGGCCCTTGCGAGGATGCACGGCGTGCCGACCGTTGAGGAGTTTTTCTCCGAGGGGCTGGCCAGAACCCTCACCCGTCAGGAAGGACAGGCTGCGGTGATCGTGGGGCGGCATGTCTTCGCCCACATCGATGACCTTCACGACTTTTTTCGGGCCGTTGCGAGATGGCTGGCTGATGATGGCGTGCTGCTCATCGAGGTGCCATATTTTTGGGATCTCATTGCCCAATTAGAGTTCGATACGATCTATCACGAACACCTCTCCTACATGTCGCTTGAGCCTGTCGTGTGGCTGTGTGAGCGTCACGGCTTTCAGTTGATTGATGTCGAACGAGTGGCTCTCCATGGTGGCTCGGTCTTGCTGTGGATCCGTAAAGCGGGGCCGAGCGCGACACCGACAGCTCGGCTTCAGGCTATGCGGGACGAGGAACGTCATCTCCGCCTCGCGTATCCGGAACTCCTGAGCGCTTTTGCATCTCGCGTGTCCGCTTGGAAGCGTGAATTTGAACAGGCAGTCGGAGAACTGACCCGAGCTGGCGCGAGCATGGTCGGGTACGGGGCGGCCGCAAAAGCCAGCACCTTGTTGAACTCTTGTCCAACGGCCGCGAACGCCCTCCGGTACATCTTGGACCAGAATCCGCTCAAGCACGGACGCTACACCCCAGGGACACACCTACGGGTCGTACCGGTGGAGACGTGGGAACGAGATGGGATCACCCACATGCTGATTCTTGCGTGGAACTTCAAGGACGAAATCATGGCGCAGATGCAGCAATTCGCGAAACGTGGAGGTCGGTTCTTCATCCCGATCCCCCATCCCCACATCGTGTAGCGGCTATGGGCCGACGGTGCCTGATCATTGGTGAGTCCGGCCAACTCGGCCGGGCTCTTCACGGGGTATTTCGAGACTGGCATCAGGTGATCGGAGCCGCCTATCAGGCGCCCCCGCGCCGCCAGATTCGGATTGATCTCGGAGATCCTGCTGGTGCCGTCGCGACGGTCCGGGAGCTGGACCCAGAATGGATCCTCATCGCAGGGGCCTTCTGCAATGTCGACCAATGTGAAATCGAACGCGAACGGTGCTTCCGAGTCAATGTGGAGGGTCCTCGAGCCATCGCAGCATACGCGCGGACGTGCGGGGCTACTGTGGTGTACTACTCCACCGATTCAGTCTTTGACGGTGCACAGGACCACTATCGTGAGGAGGATCCTGTCCATCCCTTGAACGTCTATTCGCAGAGCAAAGCGCTTGGGGAGGCGGCCGTGCGACAGTCGCTTCCTGAGCGGTCTCTGGTGCTGCGAACGGCTTGGTTGTACGGTCCGGATGACGCACAGCGAAACTTCATCCTTACGTTGATTGGAGAATTGAGCCAGGGGCATCCAGTGACCGTGCCGATGGATCAATATGGTAGCCCAAGCTTTACAGAGGATCTGGCGTCCGCCACGCGGTATCTGCTCGAACGCGGCCATACGGGAACGTTTCACGCAACTGGTCCGGAATCGCTGAGTCGGGAGGCGCTAGCCCGGGCTGTCTGTCACCACTTTGGTCTCGATGAGCGGCTCATTCAGGCAAAGACAACCGCTGAACTGGGCCAGCGGGCGAGGCGGCCTTCCCGGGTGTGGTTAGATTGTGCCAAGCTGCGTGCAACGGGTGCGCCGCCGTTCAGGAGCATCGGCGAGGGGCTGGAGGCCTTAAAAGGGTGGTATACGACGGCGGTTCGGTGAGAAACCGCTTTGCGAACGCACGTTGACCGTGCAATCGGGCTGTGTTGCGTGAGCAGCTCAGTAGTGCCACGCGCTTGCGCGTGGGGCTCCACACGTTTCACGGTCATGTGCTCGAAGAGTACTTTCCTGCGTGGCTCTCCTGGTGGTTTATTATAATAGAGCGCGGGGTGGCGCGCCAGACGGATTGCCTCATCGCGGTCAGCCAGGCGGTTCGCAACGAACTGGTCAGAAAAGGCATCGGGCGTCAAGGCCAGTGGCGGGTCATTCCGCTCGGGCTGGATCTCTCCGCGTGAGTGCAACTCCCATTCCCGAACGGCTCCTCACCGGCGCGAGATGAATTGAGGCCATGGCGGCTGGTCGTGCCGTGGTCACGACCGACGTGGGTGGGGTTCGTGATCTCTTGGGAGAAGCGCAAGTCCCCATCCCCCACGGAGGGTTTCAAGTGGTCCAGCGGGGGGTGTTGGTCCGAGCCGGCGATGCTGAGGGCTTGGCGGCTGCCTTGGAAGTGATGGCGAGTGATGCGGCATTGCGGAGGAGGCTGGGAGAAACGGCTCGCTCCCATGTGTCTTGCGAGAGTTCAACCAGGAACAGCTCCTCCGCACTATCTCAACGTTATATGCACGATTACGCATGGAGGCGTAGATGCATGTGTTAATTACAGGTGGCGCAGGATTCATTGGCTCGCATCTGGCGGATCGGCTGATCCAGCAGGACCATGAGGTCACGCTGCTGGACAATCTGTCAACCGGCCGCTATGAAAACATCGCGCACCTTGATGGGCATCCCCGCCTTCGGCTTGTGGTGGGGACGATCCTGAACGAATACCTGGTGGACAAGTTGGTGGAGCGATGCGATCTGGTCTTCCACCTTGCTGCGGCTGTGGGGGTTGAGTTGATCATTAAACGCCCGCTTGAGTCGCTCATGACCAATATCCGGGGCAGCGAAGTCGTCCTGGAGATGGCGCACCGCTACCGGAAGAAAGTCCTCGTGGCGTCAACCTCCGAGATCTACGGCAAGAATTCGAACGGACCCCTACGGGAAGATACCGACCGGATCTTAGGCTCGCCGCTCAAGAGTCGGTGGAGCTATTCGAGTTCCAAGGCGGTCGATGAGATCCTCGCCTACGTCTATTGGAAAGAGAAGGGGGTCCCCACCGTCATCGTACGCCTGTTTAATACAGTGGGTCCACGACAGACCGGTGCCTATGGCATGGTGATCCCAAGGTTCGTCACCCAAGCCTTAAAAGGAGAGCCGTTATCCGTTCATGGCACAGGAAAGCAATCCCGTTGCTTTCTCCATGTGATCGATGCGGTGGCAGCCCTCATCAAACTCATGGAGCATCCCAAGGCAATCGGAGATGTGTTCAATGTCGGCAGCCAGGAGGAGATCATGATCGAGGATCTCGCCAAACGGATCATCGCGCTCACGAAGAGCTCCTCCCAGATCGTGTACGTGCCGTATGAGGAAGCCTACGAGGAAGGGTTTGAAGACATGCCTCGGCGCGTACCGGATATCTCGAAGATCCGAACCCTGATCGGGTTTGAACCGACCCTGAGCCTCGACGAGATCATCCGCGGCGTCGCGGAATCCCTGCGTCCCACCGCACGGCAGATTCAGGTCTAATGGACCAGACGGCACGGCTTGGGCTGGCGTGGCTGACCGCGGGCATCCTTGTCACCCTGTTCACCCCGTTCGTTCGGCGGATTGCCCTCCGACAAGGCTTCGTGGCAAAACCCGTCAGCGACCGGTGGGGCAAGCGGGTCGTCGCCCGGTTAGGAGGGGTGGCGCTCTTCGCGGGGGTCATGACGGTGAGTCTGGTGTGGGTGCCGCTCCATCCGCCGGTCCCGAGCATCCTGTTCGGCTGTGCGGCGGTGTTTGTGATCGGCTTGATCGACGACTTCCGCCGGATGGCGCCCTACACCAAGCTGCTCTGCCAGCTGGTGGTCGGGGCTCTCGTCGTCATGGGGGGGATCCGGATCGAGTTGATCCGCTGGGATTGGGTGGCGATCCCGCTCTCGGTCTGCTGGCTGGTCCTTGTGATGAACGCCTTCAACTTACTCGACAACATGGATGGGCTGGCGGCCGGGGTGGGGGCGATCACGGCGGGATTCTGCGCCCTCCACGCCCTGTTGTCCGGGCATCCGGTCGTCGCGACGATGGCGGCGATCGTCAGCGGGGCGTGTCTGGGGTTTCTCCGCTACAATTTCCCACCCGCCAAGATCTATATGGGGGATTCGGGAAGCCACCTCTTAGGATTTACGTTAGGGACCTTGGCGCTCCTTGGGACCTGGCGACATTCCACGCAGTTACTGAGCATTGTTGCCGTCCCACTCTTTGTGCTAGCCGTGCCGATCTTCGATACCTGCTTTGTCACGATCCAACGGCTCATGCACCGGACCCATCCATTCCAAGGCGGGACAGACCACGTGTCGCATCGGCTTGCGATCTTGGGGTTAAGTCAACGGCAGACGGTCCTCATGCTCTATGGGGTGAGTGTCGCCTTTGGTCTGTTGAGCCTCTTGTCGGCGCACGCGAAGCCCTTGTCAGCGCTCGTCATCCTGTTGCTTGCCTGCTCTGTCGTGTTGCTCATCGGGACCTACTTGGCAAAAGTGAAAGTCTACCAAGTGGAACGCGGCGTCCTGGCCCCGCAAGCCGTCACCACGTCGAAACCAGCCACACTCATTGAGACGATGCTGCTGCACAAGCGGCGCCTTCTGGAGGTGCTCGTGGATTTTTCGTTGATCTGCAGCGCCTATGTCGCCGCGCATGTCCTTCGATTCGAAGGGACCCTCCCCTCAGATGTCCAACGGCTCATCGTCCAGTCGCTGCCCATCATCCTCGCTGTTAGGCTGGCCTGTTTTGCGTGGGTGGGGCTCTATCGGGGCGTCTGGCGCTATGTCAGCTTGCCCGATGTCCTCACCATTGCCAAAGGCGTGACCTTAGGCTCGCTGTGTTCGGCCTTTGCGGTGCTGTATTTGTGGCGATTTGAGGGCTATTCCCGAGCCGTCTTTATCATCGATTGGCTGCTGCTGTTTCTTGGGGTGAGTGCGGCTCGGGTCACCGAGCGGCTCATGAATGAATGGATTGCCGCGGCGACGCAGGGATTGCGGCCCGTTTTGATCATTGGCGCCGGCGACACGGGCGAGTTGGTCTTACGGCAGATGAAACACAACGGCCAATCGAAACGACGGGTGGTGGGGTTTCTCGACGACGACGCGCGTAAGCAAGGCAACCGCATTCACGGGCGTTCGGTCTTGGGGGCACGCACGAGGCTCCACGAGATTCTTCAGCTCTATCAGGTGCGGGAGGTCTTTATCGCGATGGGCAAGCCTCCGGCTGACCTGGTCCAGCAGGTCAAAGACACCTGCGAACGGCAGGGGGTTCGCTGGAGCGTGGTGACCACGATGATACCAGAAGACTGATGCGGTGGGATCGTGTGGGCCGTGTGGTGCAACGGAGCAGCCTCTACGTGCTGCTCTTTTTATTGCCGATCTCAAAGGCCGCCATCGAGATCACGTTTCCGCTGCTCCTGGTGGGATGGTTGATGGAGCAGATCCAAACAGGTTGGAAGGACTCGGTGTGGCGGCGTCCCACCAGCCAACAGTGTCTCGTCGGACTGCTGGGCTACCTCGGCATCTGCGCCTTGTCAATCGTGACGAGTACTCACCCAGGACTTAGCCTCAGCGGATTTGCCTACAAGACCTTGGAATACGCCCTGATGTTTGTCGTGGCTGCTGATGTGGTGAAGGAGTCGGCAGTCATCCAACGGTGTCTTCAAATCGTCATGGCGTCTTCCTTCGTCGTAGGCGTGGATGCCGTGGCGCAAGAGGTGATTGGAAGGGATCTGTTGCTCGGCCATCGGCTATCTATCTATGGACGGATGACAGGACCCTATGAGACGCCCATTGATCTGGCGACGTATCTGATGGTCGCAATCCCCATTGTGTTTGCGCACCTCGGTGTCGCGTCCGTCGTGAAAACCTGGTGGCGCGGGATGCTTGGCGTGCTGCTGGTCGGCTGTTTGGTGAGGACCCAATCGCAGGGGGCGTGGCTGGGGCTCTTGAGTGGACTGTTCGTCACCTCGATGATCGTTCGCCGCTTGAGACGACCCGTGCTCATTGGGAGCGTAAGCCTGCTGGGCGTTGTCGGCCTGTTCATCCTCCAAGCTGATGGTCATCTTCCGAAAATGTTTGATATTGCTGACGTGGGGACGTATGACCGGCTCTACATGTGGCAGGCTGCTTGGAGAATGATCCAGGACCGCCCCATGATGGGACACGGACTGAATACGTTTATGGCGAACTACTTGACCTATTGGGTGGGCGGCGAGCGACAACCCCGGTATGCGCATAACTGCTATCTTCAGGTCGCGGCAGAGACTGGCGTGTTGGGCCTGACAACCTTTCTCTGGTTTCTGGGTGCCATGGGGTCGCTCTGGTGGCGAGCCATCAACACCGTGCCTGATGGCCCAGTGCGCTCGAGACTGCTTGGTCTCGTGGCAGGGTTGGTGGCCTTTCTAGTCCAATCGTTGTACGATACGAACTTCTACTCGCTGCGCCAAGCCGCCCTCTTCTGGACACTGGCTGGCCTGACCACAGGGCTCGCCGTCAACGCGTTGCGAGGGTCCGGCGCGCTCAAGCGGACACCGTGAATCCTCGTCAAGCGTTTTTAGCGACACATCCATGTCATCAGAGTTAGTCAGCATTCTCATTCCCGTCTCCAAGGAGCAGGAGTTTGTCGAACCGCTGCTGCGTCGGGTGGTGGACGCGCCGGTGCAGCTGGTTTTGATTGGGTATCTCATCCTGGGATGTCTTGAGTCGTCGCTGTGTTATGGTCGTGGGAGTTTCATCTTTTGGTGGCTCGTCGCGATGATCACAACACTCTAGATGACCAGCATCCGGCACGACGAGCTTCGTGCGGCAAGCGCAAAGTCAGGCGCGTGATGGTGCCCGCTGTCCGCAGCATTCTCGTGATTCGGACGGACCGGCTGGGAGAGGCCGTCTTGAACCTGCCGGTCCTGTCCGTGCTGAAACACGCGTTTCCTCAGGCGACTGTTACCTGGATGGTGAATGCCGAGTTGGTCGATCTGCTGCGCGACGTGCCTGGGGTGGATCGGGTCATGGGCTATGCCAACGATTCGCATGGCCGCTGGTGGACGCAGGCGCTCCGTCTGGCGAGCGCACTGCGACGTGAGCGGTTCGATGTCGTGGTGGTCTCGAATCCCAAAAAAGCGTTTCATGTCGGCGTCTGGCTCGCGGGGATTCCCCAACGCGTGGGCTATGATCGGAAGCTCGGGTGGCTGTTGACCCACCGCATTCCAGACCGCAAGGCGCTTGGCGAACGCCATGAGGTCGAGTATAATCTTGAGCTAGTTAAGACACTGGGAATTACAACTGCCACCCCGCTGTCGATTTGGTTGCCCGTTGGTCCAGAAGAAGTTGCGCGTGTTGCGGACCTGTTTGACCGCCTGGACGTCTCATCAACCGGAACGCTGGTGGCCTGTCATCCTTGGACCTCAAACCCTAAAAAGCAGTGGCCCCTCGACCGGGTTCGGGCAGTCGTTCAACACCTCACAGAACATCCTGGAGTGCAGGTCCTGGTGATTGGTGGCAAAGAGGAAGAGGCGGACGCTCAACACCTCGTGCTTGATGCGCAGGCGCAGGTGGTGAATCTTGTCGGACGCCTTTCGCTCAAGGAACTCGCGGCGTGCTTACAGAAGGTCCGTGTACTAATCACAACCGATTCCGGCCCGATGCATGTGGCTGCGGCGGTCGGAACACCGGTCGTGGCCCTGTTTGGAACCGAGGATCCAGGCTCGCATCCTCGCCGATGGGGTCCATGGGGACCTGGTCACACGGTGATCCATAAGCCGCTGCAGGACATCACCGTGGCCGAAGTCCTGGCAGCCCTCAACCAGTATCTCAATGAGATCAGATGAATGATCCGCGTCGCATCCTGATTGTGAATCCGTTTGGGATTGGAGACGTGTTGTTTTCAACCCCCCTCGTTCGGGCCGTGCGTCGGGTGTTTCCAGAGGCCTATCTCGCGTACTTGTGCAACCGGCGGACGCAGGCGATCTTACAACGCAACGCCCATCTCGATGAGTTGTTTATCTACGAGAAAGACGAACTGATAGCCCTGTGGCATCGGAGCAAGCTTGCTGGGATTCGAGCGATGACTGCGCTCCTGCTGGATGTCAGGCGTCGGCGGTTCGACCTGGTGATTGACCTATCGCTTGGGGAACGCTACAGCTTCTTGCTCGCCCTGCTCGGGGTGCCTCGACGAATCGGGTTTGATTTTCGACACCGAGGGCGTTTCCTCACCCATCGCTTTGCGATTGAGGGGTATCGCGACCGGCACGTCGTGGAGTACTACCGACAGCTCCTGAGATGGCTGGGGATTGGTCTCCTCAACGATCAGATGGACCTTGCGACAAACACAGAAGACCGGCAGGAGGCCCGGCAGCGCTTACGGCAACTTGGCGTCAACGACCACCGCACGCTCATTGGTCTCGTCCCAGCTGGTGGGATTAGTTGGGGGCTCCAGGCCCACTTCCGACGGTGGCCAACGGAGCGGTTTATCACGGTAGGTCGAGCACTCCAGGAGCGCCATGATGCCGTGATCTTGGTGTTTGGAGAACTGAAGGACAGGGACGTCTGTGCGGAGCTCGCCCGTGGGATCGGACCTGCCACAGTGGATCTGAGCGGCCAGACTACCTTGGGGCAATTTGCGAGCCTCCTCACGACCTGCCGCCTCGTGATCTCGAATGATGGCGGCCCGATTCATATCGCCGTCAGCCAAGGGGTTGCTACGGTGTCGATCTTCGGACCGGTGAACCCGGAAGTCTATGGGCCCTATCCGCGCTCTCGGTTGCATCACATCGTGTACAAACAGGATCTGCCATGCCGGCCCTGCTACCATCAGTTTAAACTGCCGCCGTGTCCCTATGAACGCGCGTGCTTGACCCACATTGAGCCGTGGGAGGTGCTTGAGGCTTGCGAAGCGGTGTTAGGAGTCCATGAGCCTGCCGTCGCGACGTCGGGAAGTCCTCTCGCTAGTTGAGCGGGGCTGGCGAGGGGCTCGGGAGTGTTCCTTGACCCTCAACGCCATGGCCATTCCGGTCACGCATCTGATTAAGGGTCGCCTCACGCGCGAGGTGCAAGCGATGATCCAGCCGTATCCTGGGGTTCGCATTATCAGTGTGCCACGACTAGCGTTTCGCCTCTGGTTATGGGGGATTCTCCTCTGGGGTACAGTGGGCGGTCAACTCCATTGGCTCCTCGTCGATCACGAGCGAACACTGCATGAAGTCGGGTGGTGGTGCCGGGCCTTTGGGTTCACGCTGGTGACTATCCGGCAGACGGATCAGGGGTACACCTTGCACAGGGGGGCCGAAGAGTGTTCACTGGCCTCGGTGTTTGGGTTGGACAAGGCTGATGCGCTTAGCACTCGTGTTCGATAAAGCGCGTGAAGATACGGTGGGGATCTACTTTGAGCGGGCCTGCCAAACCCTCGGAATCGCGTACGACCATTTTTGGATGCGAGACGCGGCTTCGATCCCACCAGGGTACGATTGCTATCTTCGCATTGACTACGGCGAGTACCAGTTTGATGTACCTGCTCGACTCTCTCCGAAGGTCTTCTATGCGACGGACACCCACTTGCCGAAACCGTGGAAGCAAATCCGACGACTGGCCAAGCGATACGAACTGGTCTGCTGTGCCCAGCGACAGGCTGCCAGCCGTCTTGCCAACGGGGCGTGGGTTCCGCTTGCCTGTGATCCAGGCTATCATGGCCATCAACCTCTTGGGAGCCGTTGGGATGTGGCCTTCGTGGGGACGGAAGGCGGGGTGCCAAGAAAGTTCTACCTCCAAGCGCTCCGGGAACGCTATCCGCGCAGCTTCATCGGACATGCAGCGCCGACAGAGCTCGGACCCATCTACAGTCAAGCCAAGATCGGGTTCAACTACTCTATCCGTCATGACGTGAATATGCGCATCTTTGAAGTGCTCTGCAGCGGGGCCCTCTTGGTGACCAATCGGCTGTCGCACGATGATCTGGAACGGTTGGGGTTCCGCGATCGCACCCATCTTGTCTCCTATCAGAATCCGCAGGAGCTGTTTGAGATCCTGGACTACTATCTTCACCATGACGCAGCGCGCCAGGCGATTGCCCTGCAGGGGATGCAACATGCCCAAGTTTCCCATACGTATCTCCATCGGCTTCAAGACATCTTGAAACTGGCCCATGAACGGATTGGACTCTCTGGAGCAGGTTTAGGACAAGGAGTGGGGTTCCCCGCATGCGTATCCTCGTAACGGGAGGCGCGGGCTTTATTGGTTCTCATCTCGTCGATGCCCTTGCTCAGGAGGGGCATGAGGTCCGGGTGTTGGATAACCTCGAAGCGCAAGTCCATGGGGCGCACAAGCCCCCCTATCTCAACCGCAAGGTGGAGTATGTCTGGGGTGACGTTCGTGATACTGAGGTGGTCCGCAAGACATTGCGGGATATTGAGGCCGTCTTCCATGAAGCGGCCGCCGTCGGGGTGGGCCAATCGATGTATGAGATCGAGCGCTACGTCTCAGCGAACGTCCTGGGAACCGCGATCCTGCTCGATGTCATCGTGAACGATCGCCTCCCGATCAAGAAGCTGATCGTCGCCAGCTCGATGAGCATCTATGGGGAAGGGCAGTACCGCTGTCGTCAGTGTGGAGCGGTCGCGCCATCATTGCGCCCAGCCGCTCAGCTGGCAGCCCACGAGTGGGAGATGCGCTGCCCAACCTGCGAGCGTACGGCGACACCCGCGCCGACGTCAGAAGCCAAGCCGCCCATCCCCACCTCGGTCTACGCGGTGACGAAGCGGGATCAAGAGGAGCTGTGTCTCACGGTAGGGCGGAGCTATCGCATCCCCACCGTCGCGCTGCGGTATTTCAACGTGTATGGTCCCCGGCAGGCGCTCTCCAACCCCTACACCGGCGTCTGCGCCATCTTCTCTGCGCGGATCAAGCACCGCCGCCGGCCGATCGTCTTCGAGGACGGCGCGCAGACGCGGGATTTCATCCATGTGCGCGACATCGTCCAAGCCAACCTCCTCGCGATGACGGACGCTCGCGCAGACGACCAGGCGCTCAACGTGGGGACGGGACGAGCCGTCTCCATCGGCGAGATCGGTCGGCTGCTGGCCGAGCTCTACGAGGAATCGGTCACGCCGCAGGTCACCGGGAAGTTTCGAGCCGGGGATATCCGGCACTGTTACGCCGATATCACCGCGCTCCGGGCGCTTGGGTTTGAGCCTTCTGTGACATTGGAGGAAGGACTTCGCGACTTGGCGGCGTGGGGTCGCGAGGTGACCGCGGAGGATCGTGTGGAAGAGGCGGCACGGGAACTCGAGACGCGAGGCTTAACCCAAGGATGAGCGTCACGCCGATTTGTGATCTTGTGCTCTTGAGCTGGGACCATCTGGAAGAGACGCAACCCTGTCTGGAGAGTCTTTTTCGGTGCACAGATGTTCCCTCGCGCCTGATCATTGTCGATAACGGGAGCGAACCCTTTGTACGGACCTTTCTCCAAACCGTGCGACCTCAGGGGGCCATCCAGGAAGTCCTCCTGCTTCAGAACCAGACAAACGAAGGCTTCCCGAAAGGGATGAACCGTGGCCTGCGCGTGGCTTGTGCGGCTTACGTCTGCCTCCTGAATAACGATCTGCGCTTTACTCCGCACTGGCTCTCTCGGCTGCTTGAGGTGGCCGACCAGCATCCTGAGATCGGTATCCTCAACCCCGCCAGCAACACCTTCGGAGACCATCCGCCGCGTGGGATGCCGCTGGAGGCCTATGCCAACTCGCTGGCATCGAAGCGGGGAGTCTATGTCGAGGTTGGAATGTGCATTGGCTTCTGCATGCTGATCACGCGCGAGGTGCTGGATCGCATCGGGGGCCTCAATGAGGAGGTCGAGCGGATCTTCTTCGAGGACGAAGATTTTTGCATGCGGGCACAGCAGGCCGGCTTCCAGTGCGTCGTCGCGGCGGGCTCCTACGTCTACCATGCGGAGCACAAGACGGTCGGCAAGATGCCTGAGCGGGAAGCGCTCTTTGCCCGCAACCAGCGCTGGTGCCATGAGAAGTGGGGCCGGTGGGTGAGGATCGCGTGGCCCAGGTTCACGCCCGTCGTGCCGGGTTCGGAGGAGCTGCGTCAGTGGCTGGAACGCCTCCTGGTGTGGACGCGCCGGCGGACCCACCTCTATGTCTACTGTCCCACGCCGCCCCGGATGACGAAGGAGGCGCTGTTCCGATCAGTGGGTCTGGTGCCCCATGCGGACATCCATTGGCATGCGATCCCCAAGACACTGGCGCCGGTGACGGCGCTCGGTTCCATCCTCAAGCGGCGCAAGAAGCCCTTCGACCTGATCGTGGCCCCGGAGCCCGGGTGGGCGAGATCGGTGGCAGGGTGGCGCTGGCTGCACCGCGCGCAGATCGTTCCTGAATCCGACGACGCACAACTGGCGGCACAATGGAAGGAAAAATCCCGCTTTCTGTCGTCATCCTGACGAAGAACGAAGCCGGCCGCATCCGCGACTGCATTCAGAGCGTGGCCTGGGCCGATGAGGTCCTCGTCATCGATGATGAGAGCACCGATGACACGGTGCGGATCGCAGAAGAGCTGGGCGCTCGCGTCGTGAGGCGAAAGATGGACATCGAAGGGCGCCACCGCAACTGGGCGTACGCGCAGGCGAGGCACGAGTGGATCCTAAGCTTGGACGCAGACGAGCGCGTGACACCCGCCCTCGCCCAGGAAATCGCAGCGCTCTTCGGAGACGGTCCGCCTCTGGAGCTCTATGCCATCCCGCGCCGGAACTACATCGGCGATCACTGGATCCAACATGGAGGCTGGTATCCCAGCGCCCAGCTCAAGCTGTTCAAGCGATCCGTGTTTCGCTGGGAGGAAACTACGGTCCACCCGCGGGCGATTTCAGATCGACCGTGCGGCACGCTCGAGCACGACCTCATCCATTACTCGTATCGGGATCTGGCGGATTTCATCGGCAAGATGAACTGGCAGACGACGCTGGAGGCGCAGAAATGGCTCGCTGACGGCCGGCGCATGACGTTCGGCAAAGCGCTCTGGCGGACGCTGGACCGCTTCGTCCGCGCGTATGTGAGTAAGAAGGGCTACCGCGACGGATTTCTCGGGTACATCGTGGCGGCGTTGGGTGGTTTCTATCAATTCCTGTCGTGGGCGAAATATGCGGAACAGCGACGGCCGGCGCGGGTCGAGGATGTCGTCGAACCGTTCCGCGACCTGGCGATCGATAAGGAACGGTACGACGCGGCCCTGCTCATGTCGCACCTCTGCGCGTATCGGCGGACGGGGGAGGAAGCCTCAGGTCAACGGGTGTTGGAGGTCGGCTGCGGGGTCGGCTATGGAGCCTACTATTTGGCGCACTTGGCCAAGCAGGTTGTTGGGATCGATCTGGATCAGCACAACATCCGGCAAGCCCGGACGGTATTTCGCCGTCCCAACCTGGACTTTGACGTCATGGATGCGACGCAGCTGACGTTTCCGGATGCGTCCTTTGACGTCGTGGGCTCATTCCAAGTGATCGAACACATTCCGGAGCACTTGCTCGAGGAGTTTCTCAGGCAGATCGCGCGCGTCCTGACCCCGGACGGCCGCTTCGTCGTGTCCACCTTGAATCTCGACCATAACCGGAAAGGCAAGTCGGACTATCGCAAGCCAGACTTTCACGTGAAGGAGTTTACCGCACCGGAATTGCGGGAACTGCTTGAAGGCATCTTCCCCTCCGTCGATCTGTACGGCTTGTATCCGAGCGCTGGGTACCGCGCGGCGCGCCGGTTGAAGAAATGGGGCCTCGATCGCATCGGGCCAGCCGACGCCAATCCCATCGCGCGATTCCTGCGGGACGTGACCACCGATGCACACCGTCTCATGCCACGGTGCGACCGCAGCGCCATTGACCTCATCGCGATCTGCCGGAAGCAGTGACGAGCATGGCCGACAAACGCGCGACACTTGCCATCGTCATGATGACGAAGAACGAGGAGCAGCGGCTGCCTACATGTCTTGAGCGCGTCGCGGGATGGGCGGATGAGATCATCATCATCGATGACCTGAGCACCGACGGCACGGTCGAGGTAGCGCGGCGCTACACCGACAAGATCTTCCAGATGTCCTCAGAGGATGACCACTTCCAGCAGTGGAACCGTGGCATCGAGCGTGCCACGAGCGACTGGATCCTGCATATCGATGCGGATGAGTGGGTGACGCCTGGGCTGAAGGCGGAGATCGACGGCGTCCTCCGGGACGACCAGGGTCACAGCGCCTTTGAGATGATGCGCAAGAACTTCTTTCTGGGCCACCCGATGCGCCACGGCGGGTGGCACCACCGGCATCGGATCCTCTTCCGCCGGGATCGGGCTCGGTGCGTCGGAAAGGGAATCCACGTCCGGCTCCGGGTGGATGGGACCATTGGGTTCCTCAACGCCGACATTGAGCATTATCCGTTTTCATCCATCGCGCAGTTCATCGAGCGGCAGAATCACTACACGTCAGTGGAGGCCAGGGTGATGGTGGAGGAGCGAGGGCGGCCCTCCCTCCGGACCGTGTATGTTCAGACCGGCGTGCGTCCCCTCAAGCTCTTCTGGAAATTCTTCGTGAAGAAACAGGGCTATCGAGATGGGTGGGTGGGGCTGGTCTTCTCGCTCCTGTTCGCGTTCACCCACTTCCTTCTTTGGGCAAAATACTGGGAGCTCGCCCAGTCTGTCCAGCGGGCCCAGGAGGGGAGGCATGTCACAGGGTGAGGCGATGGTGTCCCTGCGCGCGCCAGTGGTGGATGAGCGGGGCGAGATTCGCAATCTGATCGATGCGCCGTTTACCAGCGCCGCGGTCATCCGGTCCGTCAAGGGGGCGGTGCGCGGCAACCACTACCACAAGACCGACTACCATTACTGCTGGCTGCAACGGGGCGGGATGATCTTGTACCAGCGGCGGGTAGGCGACCGCCGGCCGCCCCGGCGATGGGTGATCAAGCCGGGACAGCTCTTCTACACCCCGCCGAGGTATGAGCACATGATGCGCTTCACCAAGGATTCCGTGATGCTGGTCTTTGCTCGGAACAACCGTGAAATGGTGAACTACGAAGCGGATACCGTGCGGATTCCGCCCATTGAGGCATGATGAGTAGTCACACGGCCGCTCCCGCGTGCCGGACGCGGAGCGACTGTCGCCTGTGCGGCGCCCGCGATCTCGCGCTTGTCATGTCGCTCGGGGCGACGCCGCCGGCGAATGAGTTTGTGCGCGCAGAAGAGC